>CAZTXJ010000032.1:21651-25968 GCA_964617285.1 uncultured Calditrichaceae bacterium
AATTGAATGCCCGACTTGAGAATAAATTTTTTATAAACCGATTGCCGGGAAACATTCCGGGATAACTGGTAATCCAGCCAATCCAAATTCTGAATATTAAACCAGAGCAATTGCATGGAGTAGTAACAACCGAGAAAATCCAATCGTGTTCGCTGGTCATCAGAGAGACCCATCAATATGGTCATTTCGCGGTGATAATTCCGGCTGGGCTTAGTAAGCTTTAATGATTTTCCCAGACCGGATTTTTTGACACTATCAGCGAGTGCCGGAAATATTTTACGGATGTTCTGGATATTTTTCTGGTAATGATTACCCAGATGCCCGGCTTGTTCTAAAAGATAGGTGATCTCATTCGGTAGCATAATTATTATGGATCAAAGATGATGATACTCGAGAATATTAATTCAATCGATCTGGAAATTCAGAAAACCTGAAACCGGTGTCAACCAGCGTATTGTGTGAATCAGATGCCTTAATAAGTGATTTGAGTTCTACAGTATTTAAGCTTCTGTTTCAAGTTCCGGACTGGGATGTCTCTGTTTGGCCAGCTGATATCCGATTTTCAGGGCCTTTTCATTAATCTCTTCTGTTCCCTTTGGAATACGGGCCATCAATGCCAGATGAATCGCCCGGGGAGAAACAATTTCCAGGAGATCCGCTACAATACCCAGGGCAATGCTGCTCGCTAATGAATCGTCTTTGAAATGATCGGTTGCTGTTTGGAAGATGGGAAAATCGAATGCCTTACTATGGTTCTGACTGACGTCTAAGACCCGATGTGAATCCACAATTAAGATTCCATTGGATTTTAACTGATCGATATACCGATCGTGAGCGACCTGACTAAGACAGAGAAGCAGATCCGGTCTCTCTACTTTGGGGAAAATAATATCCTTATCGCTGATGATAACTTCCGACCGGTTCGCCTCCCCACGGGCTTCCTCACCATAGGATTGAGTTTGCACTGCATTGAGACCATCATAAATTGCTGCGGCTTCGGCAAGGACCTTTCCCATCAGGATCAATCCATGACCGACATCCCCGCTTAATCGAATTTCATGACGAAATGCCATATTATCTCTCCTCCGTACAAAATTGATTTTGATTCCAATAAATCGAGATCAATTCCATACATATTGGATGTGATTTATCTTTACCCTTCTATTGTTTTTTTTCTACCCGTCGAACGCTGTTGCTTCCGCACTTGGGACATGACCTTTCCTGAGGGACACTCGGGGTGTACTTGTCATCATATTCATGTCCACAGCGCAAACATTTAAAGGTCGCTTTTTCTGCCATAAAAAACTCCGGTCTTTCTCGTACTTTAATCCCTGAGGTGGCAGTGAATATTGAATTTCCCACTACCTCAATTTTCAGCCAGATTATGCTGGCTGTAATTCTGCTTCTTTTTTCTCTTTTTTGGCCCGGGTTTTGGCTTCTTCTGCTTCCAGTATTTTCATGGTTTCTGCGACTTCCGCTTCGGTCACTTTCTGCCGCATGGCTTCTATTTCCCGCATAACCTTGGCAAACTTCTGCCCCTCAGCTGCAGAAATCCATTCCAGTTGAAGCCGCTCGGGACGAATACCTAACCTCTCCAGCTTATTCCACAAACGTTCCATCCGCCTCTGCGTCCAGGTGACCGCATTAATATAATGGCAGTCGGCAAAATGGCAACCGGAGACCAACACCAGAGGTGCACCCTTTCGGAAAGCATGCATGACAAATTTTTCGTCCACCCGGCCACTGCACATGGTTCGGATTAACCGAACATTGGTCGGATACTGCAAACGGGAAGTCCCGGCCAAATCTCCACCGGCATAGGAACACCAGTTACAGGCAAACGCCACAACCTTATCCATCCGGTTTTCTTCCAGAATTGAATCGATTTGAGCGATAATCTGGGCATCGGTGAAATGGCGCATGGTAATAGCATCGGTGGGACATTCCGCACCGCAGGTTCCGCAACCGGCGCAGGCCGCTTGAATGACATTGGGATAGATCCCCAGTTTCCGGTCCGGTGCCGTGATGGCGTGGTAGGGACAAACCTTTGCGCACATGCCGCAGTAATTACAGGCATCCGTGTTGATCTGGGCAGTTATCGCCTCAATCTTCACCTTCCCGGCATTCAGGATAATACTGGCCCGCGCAGCAGCAGCGCTCGCCTGGGTAACGCTTTCTTTGACGTCCTTTGGTGCCTCTACACAACCAGCAAAATAAATCCCCCGGGTGGGCGCATCTACCGGTTTCAACTTGGGATGAGATTCAAGCAGGAAACCATCTGCCGTACTGGAGAGGGTTAACAATTGTTGCAGCGGCTTCATATCTTTCCGGGGTTCCAATCCTACCGACAATACGACTAAATCCGCTTCATGCACTTCCACCTTACCGGAGGTCGTATCCTCTGCCGCCAGGAATAAGCTCTTGGTATTGGGATCTTCCCATACATCACCGGGAATACCGCGGATATACTGTACGCCCGCTTCCTTGCTCCGTTTAAACATATCCTCAAAACCTTTTCCAAATGCCCGGATATCAATGTAAAAAACTTTACATTCCGTATCCGGATAGTGGTCGTGCAAAAGGAGGGTATCCTTTATGGTATTCATACAGCAGATATTGCTGCAATAGGGATTACCCCGGTTATCCGAACGTGAACCTACACATTGGATAAAAGCAATTCTCTTGGGTCGCTGATGATCGGTAGGACGGACAAAATGCCCTTCGGTTGGTCCACCCGCACAGATCAATCGCTCAAACTCCATGCTGGTAATTACATTCTCATAGCTCTGGTATCCGAATTCATCCATTTCGGTGGGATCATAGACATCCATTCCCGTGGCAACCACAATTGTCCCAACTTCCAGTTCAAGAATCTCATCCTGCATATCAAAATTAATACAGTGCTTTTCGCAGGCATCCATACATTTGCCGCAGGCGATGGGATTATTACCCAGGCAATGTTCCATGTCAATGAGATAGGCCGAAGGAACAGCTTGAGGCAGTTGTATGTATATTGCCTTGCGGGATGATAATCCCTGTTGATATTCATCCGGAACGGTTACCGGGCAATCGACCACGCAATCGCCGCAGGCGGTACATTCGTCCTCATCCACATAGCGGGCTTTTTTGCGAACCTTTACATTAAAATTACCGATAAAACCGGAAACATGCTCAATTTCGCTGTAGGCTAAAAGTTTGATTCGGGGATGTCGACCGACATCCATCATCTTCGGTCCGAGAATTCATATGGAGCAATCCATGGTCGGATAGGTTTTATCAAGCGCGGCCATAATCCCCCCAATGCTGGGATCTTTTTCCACCAGATAAACCTGATGGCCCGCATCTGCCAGATCCAGTGCCGATTGAATGCCAGCCACACCGCCGCCAATTACCAGGGCTGCCTTGGTCACCGGTACTTCCGCCTCGATCTGTGGCTCCAAAAATCTGGCCCGGGCAACAGCACTCTTCACCAGTCCCTTTGCCTTCTCGGTCGCCTTTTCTTTTTCGTTCTGATGAACCCAGCTGCAATGCTCGCGGATATTTGCCATTTCATACAAATACGGATTCAAACCGGCATCGGCCACACATTGCCGAAAAGTAGGCTCATGGATTTTTGGTGTACACGAGGCAACCACCACCCGGTTCAACTTGTGCTCGATAATGGCTTTTTTGATCTCGTTCTGACCGGGATCCGCGCAGGTGTATTTGTTGCGAATCACAGCTACCACATCATCCAGCGTTTCGGCGAACTCGGCCACTGCCTTACAGTCCACCGTGCCGGCGATGTTCAGACCGCAATCGCAGACAAAGACACCGATTCTTAATTTTTCTCCATTCATGGGTTATCCCTCAAATTAGATAAAACGAATATCGATCATCCATCTATGAATGAATTAATGACTTCCATAATTCTTTTTAAATTGGGCCCTCCGGATACCGGGTAAAATCTTTGATAGATTCAATCATTCTGCGTGCCCGTTTGTCACGCGGATTCAATTCTACTGCCTTATTAAAATTGAACAGGGCTTCGTGGTATCTCTCTAAATTATTGAAAGCTTTACCCAGATGATAATAAGCTGCTTCATGATCCGGATAGGCTTTGATCAATTTCTGAAGAACTTTTACCGCTTCCTTATTATTACCAATGGTTAAGTAGATTATCGCCAGATCGTACAGGGCAATAAGCGATTCGGGATCTCTTTTTAAACAATTCAGAAGGGATTCGATTGCCTGATGGGTGTTTCCCGCCCGATAATTAATCAAGCCAAGCCAGTAATAAGCCATGGTAAAACCGGTATCCAATTCAATAACCCGGTG
>CAZTXJ010000033.1:0-8056 GCA_964617285.1 uncultured Calditrichaceae bacterium
AAGGAGAAAGCGAATGACCGGACAGGGTTCAACCGGAAATGTGATTGCGGCATTGGCAAGTTTTTTTATTCCCGGCCTGGGTCAGCTCTTGCAGGGCCGTTTACTGATGGCCATTATTCAGTTTGTGATGGCAGTAGTACTGTGGATATTTTTGCTGGGATGGATAATTCATATCTGGTCAATTATTGATGCAGCTCGCTTTAAAGGAAAAGGGTAAAACAGGTTTCCCGCAATAGTACGTAAATAAAAACAGCTGCATTTTGGATGCAGCTGTTTTCTTAATAGAAAAAATTAATCCCGAATTATTCTGAATTTCTCCTTTTCGTAGCGACTCTGAACAGGAAGAAACCGAGTAAAAGGAAGACGGAAAAGGAAACAATCTCACCTGCGGTGCCATGAACGCCAAAGGGCAGCCCACCTGGCTTCTTCCCCACAAAAAAGGCATAGGCGGCAATCAGTACTCCCATAATTCCCTCCCCGGCGATAAGCCCGGAACTAAGTAAAACGCCGGCCTTGGTTTGTTTTGCGGCAATACTCTCTTCCCGCCTCTCCCGGTGCGCTTCCACGATCCGCCGGATAATTCCTCCGACAAACACCGGCGACATGGTCGACAGCGGCAGATAAATGCCCACCGCAAACGGTAAAGAGGGAACGGAAAGCAGCTCCGCCACAATCGCAAAACTTGCTCCGATCAGCACCAGACTCCAGGGCAAATTGGCCTGCAGTACTCCATCAACCACAGTTTTCATCAGTGTCGCCTGGGGGGCCGGAATTTCCTCCGTACCAAATCCGTAGGCTTTCCCCAGCCACATCACCGCCAGCGCAATAAAAAAAGCCGAGCTCATCGCTCCGAATAACTCACTGGCCTGCTGCTTTTTGGGGGTGGCGCCAATCAGGTAACCCGCCTTAAGATCCTGGGAAATATCACCGGCAATGGAAGCCGCAACCGCAACCACCGTCCCAATGGTCAATACGGCGGTTTTGCTCACTGCATCGGTCCAGCCCAGCAGAAAAAACACCGCGCTGGTTCCGAGCAATGTTACAATGGCCATTCCTGATGTTGGATTGGAAGAGACCCCGACCAACCCGACAATACGCGACGAGACCGTCACAAAGATGAAGGCAAAAAAGGCGATGGCGAATGAACCAACGATCCGGGTGATCAACATCTGATCCACGCCCACTACATAGGGTAAACTGATCGAAACCAGCAGAAAGAACAATACTACACCTATCACAACCTTGAATGATAAATCCTGGTCGGTCCGGATACGGGATTCCGCATGGGCCATCTGTGATGGACGTAATTCCCTGATCCCTATTTTAAGCGAATTGATCATCGTCGGTAATGACTTGAACACGGTAATGATG
The DNA here is from genome assembly GCA_964617285.1 of uncultured Calditrichaceae bacterium. Classification (GTDB taxonomy): domain Bacteria; phylum Calditrichota; class Calditrichia; order RBG-13-44-9; family RBG-13-44-9; genus CAYVKM01. The sequence continues at coordinate 1,372 of CAZTXJ010000033.1, forward strand.
CCGGCAACTGCCACCGCACCGGCACCAATGTACCGAACATAACGGGTCCATATTTCATCCGCGGTCATCTGGGAAATGAGCTCAACGCTTTCCGGAAACATGGGGGTAGTAAGATGTTCCCCAAAATGGGCTATAGCCGGGATGATCCCCAGCCAGGAGAGCAAACCACCGGCAACCATAATTGCGGAGATCCGGAATCCCAGGATGTAGCCAACACCCATCAAGGCAGGGGTGGCTTCCAAACCGATCATCCCCTTTTTCAAACCGGGAATATGCAACCTCACTTTTTCAGGCCAGAGATGGGCCAGTGATAAGACACCCTTGTAAATTAATCCAATTCCCAATCCCTGGAAGACAAATTTGGCGTTACTGCCACCCTTGTCAGCAGCAATTAACACTTGTGCTGCCGCAGTGCCTTCCGGATAGGGTAAAGTTCCATGCTCCTGAACAATAAGAAATCGCCGAAGCGGAATCATGAAGACAATTCCCAGCATGCCACCTAACAATCCCAGCAAGGCTATTTGCAGTAAGGCCGGATCGAATCCCCACATGAACAGGGCGGGAACGGTAAAGATAATACCTGAAGCCAGAGAAGAACTTGCAGATCCGGTAGTTTGTGCAATATTGGCTTCCAGAATATTGGCCTTGCCCCAGAGCTTTTCCAAGGATTTAAACGCTGCCACGGAAATAACTGCCAGTGGGATGGCGGTGCTGATGGTTAATCCCACTTTTAGTCCGAGATAGGCATTTGCCGATCCGAAAACAATTCCAAAAATGGCACCCATAAAGAGCGCCCGGAAACTGAAATCCAAAATGGTTGAATCTGGTGGAATATGGGGATTGACTTTCTCCATACAAAATCTCCGGCATTATGTGAAAATTGAAAAATTAGTCGTTTTATATAAAGAGATATCGGTGAGAAATCAAGCTCAAATTTCGGTAATAATATTGATAAAGATGATACTTTCTAAATCAAAATCAGAAATACTCCTACTATCATTAAAATAGTACTGATAATATTTTTGAGAGCATTTTTTTCTTTGAATAAGATGACACCGAGGAAAACACTTATAATGATTCCCGAACGTTTAAAGGCAATCACATAACTGGCGTAAAGATATTTCAGAGCGGTAAATTGAAAAACCATCAGTAATCCGGAGATAAGGCCGAGCAGAAAAAGATTTGGCAGATTCTTCCCTAAAGCAACCTCCTTCCTTTCTTTCAGGATCAGGGGGAAGTAGGCCAGAGAAAGCAGAAGGAGGATTACCGATCCGTAGAAAAACTGGGAGCTGCTCAGCACCGCAACTTTTTCTGCCGTAGCCGATACACTCCAGATCAGCGAAACGAATAACATCAATCGGCTTCCTTTATCCCTAAATAAATTAATGAATGGCGCCAGCAAATTGCGACTTTGCAGGTGGATCCCATATGCCCCGGCAATAATAAAAAGAATACCGACAATTCCTTTAAGGTTCGGTATCTCTCCCAGCCAGAGAAAAGCAACCGGGATTAAGAACAGGGGAGTAAAGGCCGTAAATGGCATGGTATTGGAAAGAGGAGATACTTTTAAGGCCCGGTAAAAAAGATTCCAGGCAAAAATATTGATAATAAAACTGACCAGAGTCGCCGGGAGGAAATCCTTCCACGCAATTGGGGGAATCCCGCTATACCATAAAAAAACTAAAACGAAGGGAAGGCTAAAGGTAAATGTTGCCCAGGTGGCGAATCGGGCAGAATATTTGGCGGAAATTACTTTTCCGTAAGTCCCCTGCAGGCCAAAAAATATTCCGGTCAGAATGGCTAGTAAATAACCGTACATTTATCCCTTCTCAAAAATTATCCCGCGCACATTCTTAAAGCTGCTAATTTCGCATCTTTTCCCACTTCTTACCCAGCAGAAAAAATAAAAACATCGCAAAAAAATATGCGCTCTTTCCAGATGGAATTTTCACTGTTTGCTTAATTTTTAAATCATCTCTATATTTAAAAAAATTGTAACACGGTGGACAAACTTACGTAAATCCTATGGAAAACGATAAGAGACAAGAGGATAAACAGTTAATTGAAATGGCATTGCAGGGCGATGACAAGGCATTCGAAGCCCTGCTGAATAAGTATCGAAATCTGGTATTTTCAATTATGGTTAAAATGGTAAGAAATCATCAGGAAGCGGAAGATCTGACCCAGGAAGCTTTTATGAAAGCCTTCAATTCGCTCAGCTCCTTTAACGATGAATTTGCTTTCTCCACCTGGCTGATGAAGATTGCTTCAAATAACTGTATTGATTTTTTGCGAAAACGTAAGTTAAGGACTTATTCCATTCACGAGCCGATACAGTATAAAGATGAGAAAATTGAGATTGATATTCCCGATCATGAACCGACCCCGGAAAAACAGCTTTTGCAGAGTGAGCGGGCAAAGATGATCCAATCTGCCATTGATGAACTCCCCGAGCGATATCGCTACGTCATTCTGCTTCGGCATAAGGAAGAAAAATCCTATGAAGAAATTTCAGAAATTTTAAATCTTCCCCTGGGAACAGTAAAAGCCCAGATATTCAGAGCCCGGGAAATCCTCAATAAAAAACTAAAAACTTTAATAAATTAAGGGGGGAACCTTTCGTATGTTTAATAACAAATTTAAAATAATTTACCTGATCGCCCTATTAGTGCCCATCCTTGTTTACGCGTCCGATGAAGGGAATGATCTGATTAAAAAAACCGAGCCATTAACCCGGGAAAAAAGTTTAATGGTTTATATTGATTATGGTAACGGGCACATAGAACTGGGTAAAACCAGTGATAAAAATGTCTTCGAGGGCGAATTCTTTTACAAAAACTTAAGGCCTGATATTCAATACGAGGTGGTGGGGACCGAAGGACGGTTGAATGTTGATTTTTCCGGTAAAATTATCCGGGAAGGTGACGACCAGGATCGTAAACGCTTGGGATCATTGGATAATCTTTATGATAACGATCTGGTTCTGAATCTAACCCCGGAATTACCAATGGACCTCGATCTGGAATTGGGGGTGGTTAAAGGAAATATGGATCTGGGCGGTCTCAGTATAAAAAGTTTTAATCTGGAAGTTGGGGTGAGCGAGGCGGATATTGTCTTCGATCAGCCAAATCAAATCCAGATGAGTTCATTTCATATGGAAGGCGGGGTTGGTAAACTCCTTATCGACAAAATTGCCAATGCCAACGTAGAGGAGTTTTCCTTTGAGGGTGGAGTGGGCTCTTACGAGCTTAATTTTACCGGTGACTATAAGTGTGATCTGAATGCCAATATCGAGATGGGCATGGGAAAACTGACCCTGTATTTACCCCGCAAGGTAGGAACCAAGATCGAGGTGGATAAATCCTTCCTGGCATCCTTTTCAATCGATGATGTCTATAAGAAAGATGACATTTATTACAATGATAACTGGGATAAGACACCACATAGTTTAAACCTGTACATTGAAACCGGAGTAGGTAAAATTGAAGTTATTTGGGTGGATAAATAAACCATTGAATAAATGAAGCTGTAAAACAGAAAAGCCCGTGGCTGAATGCTACGGGCTTTTTTAATGAACTTCGATTTTAAGAACAGCCGCTGGTTGTGCCACACTCAATACATTTATAACAATTCCCATTCCTTACCATTATGCTGCCGCATTCCGGGCAATTTGGTGCATCCGCCTGGGTTTGAAAAACAACCTTTTCATGCTGCTGCACTTTTAATAACTGGCCGCTGAAATCCAGCTGGGTTGCATCCTTGTCATCGGAACCGGAAACCGATACGGGTTCAACCAATGTTGAGCTGTCATCGGAAGTTTCAATATCAATCCGATTATTCTCTTCCACAAACTCTTCACTCATAAATCGCAATTGTTCTTCTTTAGATAAGAATTTGAGTGCCAGCCAGCGGAAAATATAATCCATAATCGATTTTGCATAGGGAATATTGGGATTATTGGTGAAACCGGAAGGTTCGAAACGTGAATGGGTAAATTTATTACAGAGTACTTTTATCGGCACCCCATATTGCAGTGCCATCGAGATGGCGGTGGCGAAAGCATCCATTAACCCGGATACCGCCGATCCTTCTTTGGCCATGACAATAAAAATTTCTCCGGGAGATCCGTCTTCATACATTCCGGCAGTGATATAGCCTTCGTGACCACCAATAGAAAATTTGTGAGTTATCGACCGTCGTTCATCGGGTAATCTGCGGCGGTAAGGCCGGCCATACTCTTTTATTGTCTTATCCATCGCAGTGGAAAGGGGCTGGGTTCGCTTGCTGTTATCGCGATAGATGGCAATTGCCTTAACTCCCAGACGCCAGGCTTCCATATAAACATCAGCAATCTCATCCTCGGTAATCTCCTCAGGTACATTTACGGTTTTGGAGATGGCTCCGGAGATAAAAGGTTGAGTTGCGGACAGCATTTTAACATGACCCATGTAATGAATCGATCTTTGTCCGTTGATCGGTTTAAAGGCGCAATCGAAGACGGGAAGATGTTCGGCTTTCAGGCCAGGAGCGCCTTCGATGGTATCATGGGAATCGATATATTTGATGATATCCTTAATAACGTTTTCCGGATAAGCTAACTTTCGCAGAGCTTTTTCTACAGTGTTATTGACAATTTTTAAAACACCGCCACCCACCAATTTTTTGTATTTGATTAAGGCAATATCAGGTTCAACACCGGTGGTATCGCAATCCATCATAAAAGCAATTGTCCCGGTTGGCGCAAGCACGGATACCTGGGCATTCCGATAGCCATGCTCCTTTCCACTCTGGTAGGCCTCATCCCACACTACGCGCGAAGTTTCCAGCAAATGTGCGGGGATAATTTTCTCATTCAAATTATAGGCTGCTGAACGATGTTTTTGAATAACCCTTAACATGGGTTCCCGATTCTTCTCGAACTCTTCAAAGGGGTCCTGAACCTGAGCTAGTTCACTGGAAGTGAGATAAGCTTGCCCGGTCATCAATGAAGTAATTGCACCGGCATATTCCCGACCTTCATCACTGTCGTAGGGTAAACCACGGGACATTAAAATAGCACCTAAATTTGCATACCCTAACCCCAGGGTTCGAAAAAGATGAGAATTAATGGTGATCTCCTCCCGCGGATAACTGGAATTGTCCACCAGAATTTCCATAGCAGTAATCATAATCCGAACGGCATTTCTAAATGCCTCAACATCAAATTCATCATTCTCATTCAGAAACCGCATCAAATTGAGGGAAGCCAGATTACAGGCGGTATCATCAATAAACATGTATTCCGAGCAGGGATTAGAAGCATTGATCCGGTCAGAATTGGGACAGGTATGCCAATCGTTAATCGTGGTATCGAATTGCATTCCCGGGTCCCCACATACATGAGTGCCTTCAGCGATTTTTTGGATAATCTCCCGGGCACGGTAACGTGAGGATGGCTTACCGTTGGTGATGTTCCGAGTGACCCATTCCAGGTCCTCTTCAACTGCCTTCATAAAATCGTCAGTAACTCTTACACTGTGATTTGCGTTCTGGTAAAAAATTGAACCATATGCTTCTCCATTAATCGACCCGTCATAGCCTGAATCAATTAAGGACCAGGCTTTCCGTTCCTCATTGGATTTCGAGTTAATAAAATCCATGATGTCCGGATGATCAACATTCAGGATTACCATTTTGGCCGCCCGCCGGGTTTTTCCACCGGACTTGATAACGCCGGCAAATGCGTCAAAACCTTTCATGAATGATACCGGACCTGAAGCGATGCCCCCGCCGGCAATTGATTCTTTGGAAGAACGAAGTGTCGACAAATTGGTGCCTGTGCCCGATCCAAATTTAAAAAGCATCCCTTCGATCTTGGCTAAATTCAGGATGCTTTCCATTTTATCTTCTACCGAGTTGATAAAGCAGGCGGAGCACTGGGGTTTCTCTTCAATCCCAACATTGAACCAGACCGGACTGTTAAATGAGACATATTGATTTACCAGCAGTGCGGTTAATTCGTTATAAAAAACATCAGCATCTTTTTTACCGGCAAAATATTTATCCTTAATCCCCCAGTCGGTGATGGTGCGGGAAACGCGGTTTACCAACTGGCGTACACTGGTTTCCCTCTCCGGCGTGCCGATCTGGCCATGGAAATATTTACTGACTACCACATTTGTGGCCAGCTGGCTCCAGAAATCCGGCACCTCCACTTCACTTTGTTTAAAAACAACTTCGCCCTTCTCATTGCTGATAAGGGCCTCGCGCCTTTCCCATTCAATCTCGTCAAACGGATGTATGTCAGGTTTAGAAAAATAGTGACTGAACTTCATTTTGTGTGATCGGGATTTTTTCTCTTCGGATACCGACTTCCTGGTCTCAACGATACCGGTATCACCCTCGAGCGGGAGCATCATTTCATCTTGAGCGGGTGCATCGTGCACAGATTTTTCAACTGACATACAACAGACCTCCTGAGTAAGCTATGTAAGTAATGAAATATCTTAATATATATAAGGTGTTTTTGTAAGTTTAACAAAAACAGCGATTTGTCAACAACGGAAGACCTTTATTTTGATTGAAAAATACAGTATCAAAAGACTAATGTCAACAAAAATATCAGACAATTTTTGATAAAATTTTAACCCTTTGATATTTCAGGCTTTATCGGGAGTAAAAAAATTCTGGTGAAAAATTTGTCCCC
>CAZTXJ010000033.1:8156-25750 GCA_964617285.1 uncultured Calditrichaceae bacterium
GCCAACTTCCGTTACCTGCTCAATGGAAGAGAGTAAAAGTGGATTGAGCACTTCAAAGATTTGCTTCTCCTGCCATCCCAGGGGTTCAAGGATCTGAATGCATTGACTCGCCAGGGCAACATAAAAATTTGCATAAAAAACCGAGGCCAAATGGATCAGCTTTTTTCCCTGTTCAGACACCCGGAATATTTTGTTTGACTTTGTTAAAAAAATTTTCTCAATTAGGTCAAGGGCGTTTTTATCCCCTTCCAGACTTATTCCGGCCTTATCAAAATATTTATTTTTGCGGGGATCGGAGGAAAAGGAATAAATGGGATGAACAGAGGCTACTTTTGCCCCCCGCTCTTTCAGCGGCAATAAAATTGAGGAAGGCAAAATGCCAGAACAATGCAAACATATTTTGTTGTCCCAGCTTAAATCCATGGCTGACAGGTTTTGAGCCAACCGGGTTATCTGATCATCCTGAACAGTAAGGAGTAAAATGTCCGCTGATGACATTTTGGATCTATCCAATTTTTTCTCTGTAAAAGACCAACCCAGCTCATTTTTTAAAAACTGGTAGCGGGACGGATTTCTTTCCACCAGAGAAGTAATTAAATGACCTCTTTCCAATAAGAAGTTGGTAAGGGAAGCACCTGCTCTTCCCCCGCCAATGATATAGAAAGAAAATTTTCTTTGGGATTTCATGAAAAATGGAATGTTAACCGGCAGAATCCACCGGCCAGATTAACCTATTGAAATTCCTGCCGGTTGACCATCTTGTCCTTCGGAAAATATCGGTTATAGATCATATCCGAAAATTCTATGGCAATACTGGAATAAGGATTAACCCCTGTCTGATAGAACATCTCATCGATTGCCGCGGAAGCTTTTTTCCAGGAAGGAATTTCGTTGAGGAAGCTAATGAACTTAATGTATCGTCTTTCGTCTTTTTTAAATATTTTCTTAATTATCTTCTTTCGATTTTTACTGGAAATTAAGGCGTTAATGTCATCCAGGTGATCACCTTTGATTTTCTTGGAAACTACATCAGCCAGCTGGTCTGCAGCCGTAGCTTCTTCTCCCTTTGGCACAACTGGTTTTTCCTCGACCGGTTCCGGAACATACTCTTCGGTCTCAAATTCCTCTTCTACTTCTGGTTTTGGAGGAGTTTCCGTTTCAACCTCTTCCTCAAATGGCTCGGCCATCGGTTCAGCCGCCATTTCAGGTTCTTCTTCAAATTCTTCCTCCTCTTCTTCCTCCTCCTCTTCCTCTTCCGGCTCCTCCTCAATCTCTTCAAATTCCGGCATCTCTGAAGAAGCTTCTACGCTAATCTCTTCCACCTGAATTTCAGGCTTTGCTTCTTCAATATCCTGGACTTCTTCCACCTTAAATTCCGGCACCTCTTCAAACGTTTCAATTTTTTCTTCCGCAACTTCACCGGTTCGCAGTAACGTTTCCATGGCAGAAAAGTTGAGGTCCTGCTTTCCCTTCTTCTCTTCCTCTTGCACTAACTTTAAATAATCATCCAGATTTCTATCCTCAAATGCCCGAATTAAAATTTCTGTCGGGACACTGTCCACGGGCTCACGGCCTTCATTTAAAAAATTCGCAATTGCTTTTACCGTTTGGAGAGTTGCGTTAAGCCGATCCTTACTAAAAACCTGCTGATCTATTCCGGCTATTAATTCTTCAAACTGCTTTTGATTAATTTCACGTAAATATTTTAAATTAAAATAATCGGTAAGCGCATCCTTATAATATTGGAGCTTTTCAAAGTATTTAAGCATGTCATAGACTTCCATGGTTGTCACAACCTGGCTGTCCTTAAATAAAAATTGTGTGAGGGTCTGATGGGGACGGATCAGATAATTTGCTTCCAGCTTGATGGCCCGTTCCAGCAACTGATTAAATTTGTTTAAATGAAAAGTTGCGGTTTGTTTCAGAACATCGAAAATCTTATCAATAAGAACCCGAACTTCGGGAATATCATAATCGAAACGTTCACTGGCGCTGAATTTATCGCTTTCCTCCCTTAACCAAATTTCCACTTCCTGATTAAAAAAGTGTTTTACTGAATTCGGAATGTTTCGGGTCATTAAATAATTTAAAGGAATTTGATCCATCTGCGGCGAAACGACTTCTTTATGAATTTTGGCAATAATATTGTCAATTACTTGATCCAGCATCAGCAAAAACCTCTTGTTTTAAAATTGGCTTTCAAATTAACATGGGACATTATTTATTGCAAGCCTAATTTAAGACTTTCAATGGTTTATATTCGACTAATTTAGAAGAACTTTAAGCGCCTAAATCGACAAATTTGATTATGTGGAAACCAGACCTTCTGATTATTCTGTTCCAAAAAAGAATATATTTCACAGAAGCATTAAATAATCTGATGAATTATATTTTGTGGTGAATAATATAAACTCTAAGTCTTGAACAAAGTTTAGTTATAATTTTAATGAATAAATTTCCGTTTGGAGATAAAAATGAGAAATGTTCTTTTCTGGGATGTCGATACTCAGTACGATTTTATGCGAGCCGACGGGAAGTTATATGTCCCGGAGGCAGAAAAGATAATCCCAACTCTCGACAAGATTACCAAATATGCCAGAAATAATAAAATTCCCATCTGGGGATCAGTCGATTATCATGATCCGGATGACCCGGAAATATCCGATGATCCGGATTTTTACGATACATTCCCACTTCATTGTTTAAAAGATACTCCGGGACAGGAAAAAATCGAGGCAACCAAACCGTTGAATCCCTTGTGGATCGATTCCCGACCGGAAGCCAAGAGCACATTGGAGCAAAAGATTAAACATCATCAGGGTGAAGTCATATTTCGGAAACAAAGATTTGATGTTTTTACTAATCCGAATGTTATCCCCGCTCTGGATATTATTAAACCGGATGAAGTGTATGTCTACGGCGTGGCCCTGGATGTGTGCAATGCCTTTGCTATCGAGGGTTTTTTGAAAATGGATCAATTCAAAATTTCCCTCATATCCGATGCAACCAAGCCAATCCACAAAGATCGGGGAGACAGTCTGATTAAAAAATGGGAAGCGGCCGGAGTCCGGATGGTGGAATCTGATGCGATTTTGTCCAAGACTTTTAAATGATGGAATTCGATCCACTACATGAGTATTCCAATCAATGAGACTTGATATGACTACAAAAACTTTTTCAGTATTATTTTTCCTATACCTTTTATTACCCGGTTTACAGATAGCCGCCCCTCCGACAGTTATACCTGATAGTATCCGAACCTACCATCTTCAGGATTCGATTGTGGTTGTGGCCAACCGGTACGAACTACCCTTAAAATCGATTACCAATTCGGTGGACATCATTAAGCGATCGGAGTATGCCGGATTGGCCACCCACTCAATCTTACAGTTGGTGGATATTGCCTCTCCCGAGGCTTTTGTGGTCGATAAAAACGTTATCGGTTATGGGGTGGGCTCCTTTGCCGGCGGGAGTATTAATTTAAGGGGTCTGGGTGGAAAACCAAATACCGGTGTACTGGTTTTGATTAATGGGCGACCAGATTTTATGGGGATCTTTGGCCATCCGCTACCGGATGTGTATGGTCTGGCCAATAATGATAAAATAGAAGTGATAAAGGGGCCGTCTTCAACCGTATTTGGTTCGAATGCCATGGGTGGGGCGGTTAATATCATTACCTCATCCCCGGTTCAAAACCGGATTAACCTGAAAACCCAGGGAGGAAGTTACAACACGTTCAATCAATACATCGGGAGTGGATATGTTGCAGGGAAGACCAGCTTCTCAATCAATGCCAAGCACCAGAAAACATCCGGTCATATTGACTCTACTGCGTTTGAGATCTACACGCTCGGGGCGAAATTATCACAGCAGCTTAGAAATACCTGGCAGATAAACCTTGAAGGGCGTTATGTACCCTATACCTTTGACGATCCTCAAATGGGACCGGATGTGGCGAATCTGGGGACTTATGCCAAAATACGCCGGGGAATGGCCGACATCGAAATTTCCGGGAGCGCCGGGAAGCTCAAAAATTCATTTCACTTATATTCCAATTTGGGACATCACCGCTTTAATGACGGATTTGAGTCGCACGACTTCTCCTACGGATTATCTTCCTACCAACGTTATGCCTACTCTAACCAAATACAATTCAGCGCAGGTCTGGATGTACTCCGTTATGGAGGCAGGGCCAAAAATGTGGTTAATCCGCAAGCGCCACCAAAATCCGATCTGCATACGGTCAACTCAATCGGAGGGTATATACTTGGTTTTTATTCTCCACTAACCATACTGAATTTTCAGGGCGGGATTCGCTATCAATATGTCTCGCTGGACATAAACAAGATCACGCCCACTTTTGGTGTTTCGGTGTATCCCTTGTCCTATTTAAAAATCTATGCATCGTATAATCAGGGATTTCGGGTACCGACTTTACAGGAATTGTATCTTTTCCCGGTTTCAAACAAAAATCTGAAGCCGGAGAATGTAATGAGCTATGAATCCGGAATAAGTGCTTACTTCCTCGGAAAGAACTCGCTGGATTTTAGTGTGTTCAGAAACAATGTGGAAAATATCATCCAGCAGGTTTCCAATCCCAATGCACCACCACCGGTTATTTTTCAAAACAGTGGTAAAGCAAATCAATGGGGGCTGGAGTCTGCGCTTTCGCTTTATCCCTGCCAATATCTGTCGGCACGATTATCCTATAGCTATCTGGAACCGGATGAACTTACCGCATTTAATCCCCAGACTATGATAAAATACCTGTTGTCTATAAAAACATCCAGGTTCGAAATTTCCTTCAATGGAAAAAACATCCTGGATTTATATGCCGGTAATAACCACACCAATAAGCTAAAAAATTATCAGTTGAGTAATTTGATGCTAGCCTATGATTTCCAAAACTGGCTGCTGGATATCCAACTGCTGAATCTGTTCGATGCCAAATACGAAATATTACCCGGCTATCCGGGACCCGGTTTTCATGTTTTGGCTGGAATCAGTTGGAACTGGTCAGGTGATTAAACAACATGTGATATTCCAATGAACACTCAACTCGTTTATCGCTATATTCCACTTGCCGCTTTATTTTCCGCGCTGGGAGTTATCTTTCCCATTTTCTTTCATCTGGTAGGATTGGGAAGCACTTTCCTGCCCATGTTCCTTCCACTGATCGCCGGAAGCACTTTGTTACCCCCTGTTCTGGCGGTTATCATTGCCATAATCACTCCCTTGATTTCTTTTTTGTTTACCGGGATGCCCCCGCTCTATCCGCCCATCCTGCCGGTGATGTTGGTCGAACTAATCATCATCTGCGCTATCACTTCCTGGCTCTACTTTCGACTGCATCAATCAATTTGGTTGACTTTGGTTATCAGCCTGGTAACGGACCGTTTGGTTCTTTTCTTATTCATTTTGTGGTTGGCCCCGCTGCTCGGTTTTCCGGAAAAGATTTACTCGATTGGTGCGGTCCTTCACGGAATTCCCGGAATAGTTCTTATCTTTGTGATCGTACCGGTAATGCTTCGGTTCTTAAAAGAAAAATATCCATATATTATTCAAAACAGCAGTGTTGAGAACGGATAAGTAGTTATGTCACATGAAGCTTCACATCGTGCCTTTTTCGATCATCAGGCAATTAGCTGGGATGAGGAAGAATCTCCTGAAAAAATCAAAATCCTCAGCCATATTTTTAATGAGCTAAATTTTCTAGCTACCGGAAAGATTCTGGATATTGGTTCGGGTACAGGTATTCTGGTACCGATCATTAAAAGCGATAAGGCTCCGGATAATTACCTGGTAGAGCTGGACATTTCCCGGGAAATGCTCAGGGTGAGCCGAAACAAATGGGAACAGGCAAGGCATAAACTTGTCCATCTGAATTCGGATGCCCAGACCTTGCCATTTAAAGACAAAAGCTTTGCCAGAATTATCTGCTTTGCAGTTCTGCCCCACCTCTCCAATAAAATGATTGCCTTAAAGGAATGTTACCGGGTGTTGGCCGACAAAGGGCAAATGCTGATACTGCACCTGATGAGCAGTGAATTGCTGAATCGCTTTCATAAAGATGTGGGTGGTGCGGTCGAAAATGATCATCTGGAAAGTGCGGAACATCTTGCAGATCAAGTGGGCAGGATCGGATTCCGGATCTTGAAATCGGAAGAAAAAGAGGACTTGCACTTAGTCCTGGCGGAAAGATTGTAGACTTATGAAGATTAAATTTAAACTTTGAGTATAGAACATTATGACTGAATCCGGACATTTTGTTGCTATTATCGGAAGCGGTGTTGCCGGATCGGAAGCGGCCTATCACCTTTCCCAAAAGGGTATTCAGGTAGCCTTATTCGAACAGCATCGGTTGCCTTACGGAAAAATTGAAGAGGGCCTTCCCAAATGGCACGTCAAACTACGGAACCAGGAAGAAAAGAAGATCGATGATAAAATTCAAAGCCCTCATATCCATTATATTCCAAAGGTGAGGCTGGGCAAAGATTTTACTATTTCCCAGCTTCTGGAATGGCAATTCAGTGCGGTATTAATCGCCTTCGGTGCCTGGCGGGATCGTCCCCTTCCCATCGAGAACATCGACGATTACTTCGGACGAGGCTTGTATTATCAGAACCCGCTGGTCTCCTGGTTTAATCATAAGCATGAACCGGATTATTCCGGACCCGATTTTCACCTGGCAGATAACGCTATTGTCATCGGTGGAGGATTAGCTTCACTGGATGTGGTAAAGATCGTAATGCTGGAAACAGTCGCCGACGCACTGGCCCAACAAAATAAACCGGTTGACATCCTGACTTTGGAAAAAGATGGTATTGGTGATACGCTTAAGAACCTAAAACTCAATTTGTCAGATTTGGGATTACAGGGTTGCACCCTCTACTACCGGCGACGAATCATCGACATGCCGCTGGCACCCATGCCGCCAAAAGCAACCGCTGAGCGGAAGGAAAAAGTATATCAGGTGCGGGAGAGAATATTAAAAAATTATCAGCAAAAATATCTGTTTAAAGTTGAAGAGTGCTGGCAACCGGTGGATAAAATCGTTAAAAAAGATCGGATCAACGGTCTGGTCTTTGAAAGAACAGGTCATGCTTCCGGTAAAACCTCCGGCACCGCCGGGGAGAGAATCCGTGTAGAATCTCCGCTTGTTATATCATCAATCGGCAGCATACCGGAAAAGATACCCGGACTCCCCTATTCCCATGAACTGCTTGCCATTGAGAATCATTCTACCGGACAAATCAAGGGATTCAACCAGGTATTTGCCATTGGCAATGCGGTGACCGGTCGGGGCAATATTCGGGAATCGCAGGTACATGGCCGAGACATGTCCCTCCAATTGATGAACAATTATCTGGGTCTGGAGGACAAAGCCCTGGAGAAAATGGTCGCCCGGAATGAGCATGACACCGCCGAACAGGCCAGAAAAATTTCGCGGGAAGTTAAAAAGAATGATCCTCTGTCCCGGAACCAGATTGAGTTCATTTTTAAGCAAATAAAAGAAATGCAAACCCGGGTTGGCTACGCCGGTAATTATAAAAAGTGGATCAAACAGAATCGTCCGGTGCGGATGGAGGAAATGAATAACAAATAAAGTAGGATCAATTCGGCAGATTGATCTTTATGAAATTCTATAACTAATACTCTTCCTCTTCGTCTTCAGTGACCTGCAACCCGAACCGGGCATAATTTTTTTCAATAAAGTGCTTCCATTTATCCGGCACTTCATCATCCGGAAAGATGGCATCCACCGGACATTCCGGAACGCAGGCGCCACAATCGATACATTCCTCCGGATGGATATAGAGCTGTTCATTCATCTTCTTCAGCTTCTTTTTATCCGCTTTACTCAGGGTAAAACCCTGGGGAGGATAAATACAATCCACCGGACAAACTTCAACACAGGCAGTGTTACAGACGCCTTCGCAGGGTTGAGTAATAATATATGTCATAGAAATTCCCTTAATATCAACAGATGAATTATTATATATTCGCTATTAATGATCGGTATTTAAGGATAAGAATTTATTCCTCAAATCCCAATTCATTTTCCAGATAGGATGAAAAATTCTTCAAGGTGAAATTTTTAATAGCCTCACGCGCTGCTTTTCGCACATTTTCATCTTCGTGAAGACTGAAGGTCTGTAAAATACTCCCCAGATCGGGTGTCTGATTTATATTGGCCAGGGCCAGAATCGCATAGGTCAGGACGTCCGGATCGTCATGCTGAAGTAAACTCTCAATCCTCCCAGCCAGTTCAGCCGACTCGGAAGAATAGCTGGAACTGATTGCTTCCATAAGTAATTTTTTCGAAGTCTGTAAGGTGAGAAATTGCGATAATCTTTTAATCCAATAGTAGGGGAATTTTCCCATGGCATGCAAGGCCACCAGCTGCGAGGTCGGGTGCTCCGAATTAATAAAATCGTCGATCCATTCCCGAATCTCTTCCTGGGAGCCCAGATCACTCATGGCCATTAAACTGGCCTCCCGGACTTCCCGGTCTTCAATCTCATCCTGAAGCAGAGAGAGAAGGGTATGTTTGGTCCGGCGATAATCATCCTGCAGGGATTTATCCTGCAATTCATCCCATTCCTCGGTGTATTCCATATTCATGTCGTTATCCATCTCTTCTTCAAAATCGCGTATTACACCTTCATGAATAAGCTGACCCAGGGATTGAATGGAAGCTTTTCTCACCGCATCCTCGGGGTCGTTCTCCACGATATCGAGAAGCAGGTTCACCACATTTGGTTCAAATACACAACCGTCCGCAGCCAAAGCCGCTCCTCCCCGAATACGCTCGTCTTCCGCCTGAAGCTGTTCGATGATAAAATCCACATTGGCGGTGGAATAATCCTCCTGTTCACGGATGGTGGAAAGACGCTCAATAATGTCTTTCCAACTGTTCTTATAATACATTTCCATTTAAGACATCTTTATTTTTTATTAAGACAACAATCACAATACAATTTCACTGTCCGGAAGTTCCCTTCCGGAAAGGCCTATATTTTAAACTTTTCATTGCACGAATCAAGTAATTTGAATATTTTTTGCCACAAAATTAGCATTATTATGGTTATATTGCCAGCTCAAATAATGGGCCGTCAAAAAAATAATAAAATAAATTAACTTTTAGTGGTCGGAACCATCTAAATGGCATAACGATATAAAACATACTTGAAAACAACGAGGTTGTTTTATTAATTAGTTTGATATTATATCGATAATAGGGGCATGGATAGAATTAATCTACTTACCGATAAAGAGCGCATTGTTCTGGAAGCAATAGTTAAGAATTATATTTTAACCGCCAATCCGGTTGCTTCCAGCCATATATCGCGGTTGAATTACCTGGCCTTTAGCCCGGCTACCATCCGGAATATTATGGCGGCGCTGGAAGAGAAGGGTTACATTTATCAACCCCATACTTCTGCCGGAAGGTTGCCAACCACAGCTGGATACCGGATATTTGTCGACCAGATGATGCGTAAAAATCGTTTATCAAAAATTGAACGGGAAAAAATCAGGCAGGCAATCAGCTTAAGCAGTGGGGATTTTGAAAATGTATTTCGGGAGTCCAGCCGTATCCTGGCGCAACTGTCCCATCAGTTGAGTATTATTATTACCCCGCAAATGGAAGAAGGCATTTTTCACCGGATGGATCTGAACCGGCTTAACAGCAACAGATTGCTTTTAATCATAACCATAATGAGTGGAATGGTAAAATCGATTGTCCTGGAAATTGAATCCAGTGTTCCGGATAAGCAGCTGGTAAGTTTAAGACAACTCCTTAATGAGCGGCTGCACGGATTGAAGCTAAAAGAAATTCGGTCCGGATTTAAAGAAATTATAAAAGACGTGCCAATTGAAAACAGCACCATTTTACACCTTTTCATTGAAGCAGCGGACCAGATTTTCAGTTTCAGTGAAAATAAAGACATATTTGTGACCGGCACGCATCACATACTCAGCCAACCGGAGTTCATTAATTCGGGAGATGTATTGCGGGTCGTAGAGGTACTGGAGGATCGGAATATTATCGTCCACCTCCTGGATATCGGAGAGTCCCCCCTGGATACCAATATCCTTATCGGGGATGAAATTGAGCTGAACTATATGCAGAACTGCAGTATTATTACCGCACGATATAAAATCGGGCAGGTACAGGGCACACTGGGTATTCTCGGTCCGAAGCGAATGGATTACGCGCACCTCATTCCGCTGGTAGAATGCACCGCCGCAATGCTTTCGGATTCCTATGAAGGAAGCTGGTATTAGCCGCTGCACCTAGTGTAAGTCCGAAGTTTTAACTAATTCAATCACTGATTTATTTAATTAGGAAAACAAAATTTTATAGATATGGCGAAACGAGATTATTATGAAGTTCTGGGGCTCGGCCGCAATGCCACGCCCGATCAAATAAAAACGGCTTACCGTAAATTGGCCATGGAATATCACCCGGACCGCAATCAGGGTGATAAGGAAGCGGAGAATAAATTTAAAGAACTGTCCGAGGCCTACGAGGTTTTGCGGGATCCCAATAAACGCAGTATGTACGACCGGTTTGGTCATGAGGGTTTGAAGGGCGGCAGTTATGGTGGCGGCTTCCATGATCCATTTGATATTTTCCGAGAAGTTTTTGGTGGTGGTGGATTTGGCAGCATCTTCGAAGATTTCTTCGGCGGTGGAGGCAGCAGGCGTAGCGGTGGAAGAAACCAGCGCAAAGGTTCTGATCTTCAGATCCGGTTAAAGCTGACCCTGGAAGAAATTGCGGTCGGCACCACCAAACAACTTAAGATCAAAAAGCAGGTAAGCTGCAATACCTGCAGTGGCAGCGGATTGAAAAAAGGATCCCAGCCCACCACCTGCCCTCAGTGCCAGGGTAGTGGCGAGGTGAGAGAAGTTTCCCAATCCCTGTTCGGACGATTTGTTAACATCACCACCTGTCCCCGCTGTTCCGGCCGCGGGACTATTATCACCGATCCCTGCGAGACTTGCCGGGGAGAGGGCATTGTTCAGGGAGAAGAGACGGTGGATGTCGGCGTACCGGCTGGCGTGACCGAAGGCAATTATATGACCATGCGTGGCAAAGGAAACGCCGGACCAAATGGTGGACCCGCCGGGGATTTAATCGTGGTCTTCGAAGAAATTCCCCACAAATTTTTCACCCGCAATGGGAATGATGTGATATTTGAACTGGATCTAAGCTTTCCGGAAGTATCCCTGGGAACCGAAGTTGAAATTCCCACCCTGGAAATGGAGGGTGAAGGTAAAGAGAGACAGAACAAGCTGGTGAAGATTACCATTCCGGCCGGAACCCAGGGCGGAAAAATATTCCGCTTGCGGGGAAAGGGTTTCCCGGAACTGAATGCCTATCGCCGCGGGGATCTGCTGGTCGAAGTTAAAGTGTGGACGCCTACCAAACTCACCCCCCGGGAAAAAGAAATACTGGAAGAGCTGATGACCCTGGAAAATCTCCAGCCCCCCAAGAAAAAGGGGTTTTTCGATAAGGTAAAAGAAGCCTTGAATATTTGACGATAAAAAGGGCGGCATTTATGGCCGCCTTTTTGTTTATCAGGGTTTTTGGCTTACCCCAATTTTACCATATAAATATCTATCATACCTGCAGCAGTAATAAACAATGGATGTCGGTGGTTAATTTTTCTTGAACCTTTTGGGAAAAAATCAAAAATTAATTTTTTGCTTAAATACCAAGGTTAGAATAGTGTTACCCATTCTATACGAAATCTTCATCAAATTTTCATTTTACTCAATTAACATCGTTGAAATTTTATTTAAATAAAAGTCAGTAGAGAAAACGGATCTAACATTTTACAATCATATGGTATTTACTACACTTTTTGCACCAATCAAAAAAGCAGAAGGCATATCCGCTCTTAGCGCTTCTTTAAGGAGATTTGAACTACCGGCAATTCTTGGGCTAATTTTGCTGATTTTTAGTTCTCCACTGTCCGCCGGTAACAATACCCCTCCCTATCAATTTGGTTTAGAGGATTGCATTAACTATGCTCTGAAAAATCAGGCCGATGTACTAAACCAGCGGCTTTCCCAGGCCATCACCGGCAAGCAAAAGAAACAGGCCTATGGCCAGTATCTCCCACAAGTCAGCGCCGGCGCGACCTATCAAAATAACATCAAACGTCAAATTGCCGTATTTGGCGGGAATACCATCCAGATTGGAACAAAGGAACAGTTTCAGGCACATGTTGATATCGATCAGCAGATATTTAATCCCACTTTTATCAGCGCAATAGAAGGCAGCCGGCTGGAAGACAACCTCGCTTCTGAGAATACCCGTTTGAGTGAAATCGATCTGGTGGTAGGGGTTATGAAAGCCTTTTACGGTGTTCTGGTCTCACGGGAACAGATGACCCTGCTCTCTGCCAACATTACCCGTTCTCAAAAAGAACTGACCGATACCCAATACCAGTATCAGAACGGGTTAGCCCAGAAAGTAGATGTAGACCGAATTCAGGTTCTGGTCAACAATGCCATTACTCAAAAAAGCAATGCGGAAAGAAATCTGAAAAGTCAGATGCAATCCTTAAAGTTTTATATGGGTATGCCGGTGAATGATTCCCTGGAAATTGTAGGTACGATCTCAGAAGATCTTTTAAAATCAGTCACTCCGGTCCCAGATTCCCTGTTTTACAGAGACCGGATTGAATACCAGATCGCCAATACCGAGCTGAAAATCAGTGAACTGCAGAAAAAAAATGTTACCAGAAGTTTCCTGCCAACCCTATCCGCTTTCGGAAGTTATGTTGCCCCGTTCTACGGCAACTCATTCAATGCAATGTTCGACATCCCTTATCACCCCACAATTTATGTGGGACTTCAGCTATCTCTCCCGATTTTCTCGGGATTCAGCCGGATCTATCAGCGCCAGATTGCTGACCTGAATATCAAAATATCAAATAACAATCTGCTGAATCTGGAAAACAATATTAACCTAGAGTACAATAATATCTACCGGCTGGTTCAGAACGACCGGGATAATCTGGAAACCCAAAAGGAGAACACTTCTCTGGCAAAGACCAATTACGAAAATCTAAAATATCAGTATGACAATGGCGTGCAGCCGATCATCAATGTACTGGATGCGGAAACCACCTTACTGCAGGCACAAAATAATTATATTAATGCTCTCTATCAGTTATTGATCGATCAGGTAGATTTGAAAAAGAGTCTCGGCCAGATTGAATATTAAAGAATCAGGAGCATCATGAAAAACATTCATAAGACAGTTATTCTCATTTTATTTATCGCATCAGCGCTGACCATAGTCAATATTTCCTGTGGCGGCAAAGAAAAAAAACAGGGTTTCGCCGGTATGGCTCCATCCGTCGGTGTGGCACCGGTAAATTATTCTTCGCTCTCCCTGCAACGGGAATTTCCCGCTACTCTGGTTTCGAATAAACAAATTAAACTGGTGACCGATGTAGGTGGCCGGGTGGAAGATATCCTGTTCAAGGAAGGCGGCCATGTAGTTCGGGGACAACCACTTTACAACATCGATAAAAGACTGTACCAGGCCGCCTACGATGAAGCAGTGGCCCAATTGAAAATAGCCCAAACCAACCTGGTAACCGCCCAAACCGATGCCCAGCGTTATCAGAACCTGTGGGATCATAATGCCGTGGACGAAATCCAGTTAGCCCATGCCAAGGCACAGGTAGAGGTCGCAAAAGCAACGGTGGATGCAGCAGCCGCGGCAGTGGCCCGTGCCAACACCAATCTGGAGCATGCCACCATTGTTGCTCCATTTACCGGTGCTACCAATGTTTCCAATGTCCGACTGGGTGATCTGGTGGTTGCCTACCAGACTGTTCTGGTAACGATTGTGGATAACAGTCAGATGCGGGCGGATTTCTATGTACCGGAAGGGCAATATGTGGCAATGCTTTCAAAGAACGATCATAACGGCACCGCTTTGCCAAAGTTCAATTTAATTTTACCTGATGGCTCACTTTATCCTTTGGAAGGCAAACTGGATTTTGTGGATAATACGGTAGATCCAACCACTGGTACCATCCTGGTGCGACTGATATTTCCTAATCCTGATAACATTTTAAAGTCCGGTATGAGCTGTGTGGTCCGGTCCGAGGAAAACAATCAACAAGAGAAACACTTAATTATTCCACTACAGGCGGTTCAGCAAGTATTGAATGAATATTACGTTTATGTGGTGAACGACAGCGGGATAGTGGTGGATAAAAAAATCACCCTGGGTGCATCTTCCAACGGATTCCAGATCGTGACAAGCGGGCTAAAAGAGGGAGAGAAAGTAATTGTTGAGGGAATTGAGAAGGTGAGACCAAACCAGCATGTGAAACCGGTTCCCTATTCGGAAGCAGCTACTGACTCCACTCAACAATCGACTAAGACCCAAAAGGATTAATATGTTTTCTAAAATTTTCATTGATAGACCTGTGATGGCAATGGTGATCTCTCTGTTCATCATTTCCGTAGGAGTTATCTCATTATTTGTCTTACCTGTTGCCCAGCTTCCGGATGTCACTCCTCCGGTAGTCAGCGTCTCCGGAGGATACGCCGGCGCGAACGCTTCCACTGTGGAAAGTGCGGTAGCCACACCGGTAGAGAACCAGGTAAACGGCACGCCCGGAATGATGTATATGGAGTCCACCAGTGCCAATAATGGAAGTTTCTCCTTAAGTGTTACCTTTAATCTGGGAACGGATGTAGATGTGGCAGCCATGGATGTCCAAAACCGGGTGTCGCTGGCCATGCCCAGTTTACCCACTGAACTGATCCGTACCGGTCTTTCGGTGAGAAAAAGAACCACCAGCATGCTGCAGGTAATCGGTCTCTATTCACCCAAGGGTACACATGATGGCAATTTTATGGATAACTATGCCAGCCTGTATATCGAAAATGAATTGGCCCGGGTTCCGGGTGTAGGCGAGGTACTGACTTTTGGCAGGACATTCGCCATGCGGGTATGGCTGGATCCGCAGAAGATGGCCGGGCTGCACCTGACGCCTGTAAGCATTATCAATGCGGTGAGCCAGCAAAACAGCCTCACCCCGGGTGGCTCCGTCGGTTCTCCGCCCGCGCCAAGCGGGCAGACATTTGAAATGAGTATTGACGTGAAAGGAAGACTGGTAACACCGGAGGAGTTTGGCAACATCGTGGTGGCAAGCAATCCCCAAACCGGATCCATTACCAGATTAAAAGATGTTGCCCGGGTAGAATTGGGTTCGTCCTATTACTCCGGAACCAGGCTCCTTAACGGAAAAGTCGGCAGCGGTATGGCCATTTTCCAGAGCCCGGGAAGCAATGCTCTGACTACCGCCACACTGGTGAAAGAGAAAATGCAACAGCTGGCCAAAAATTTCCCGGACGATCTGGCCTGGACTGTTGTGGTGGACAATACCCGGTTTGTCAGTGCATCCATAAAAGAGGTGATCCTGACGCTGGTTGAGGTCTTGTTATTGGTGCTGTTTGTGGTCTTTTTGTTTCTGCAATCCTGGCGGACTACCCTCATCCCCTTACTGGCCATTCCGGTTTCTCTTATCGGTACGTTTGCTGTGTTCTCACTCATCGGATTCACCATCAACACCCTCACGCTGTTTGCCATGGTTTTGGCCATCGGTATTGTGGTGGATGATGCCATAATTGTGGTGGAGGCCGCCCAGCGTAAAGTGGATGAAGAAAAATTGCCCGCCAAACAGGCTACCATCAACGCCATGAGGGAAGTCGGTACACCGGTAATCGTCATTGCCCTTTCCCTGGCTGCGGTGTTTGTCCCGGTGACCTTCATGCCCGGCATTACCGGTATGCTCTATAAACAATTCGCAGTAACCATTTCCGTATCTGTTCTGCTTTCCGCCTTCGTGGCCCTCACCCTCACACCCGCCTTATGTGCCCTGATGCTTAAACCGAATCCGGTGCATAAGGACAGCAAGGGGCTGTATAAACTTTTCTACAGATTCAATATCTGGTTTGAAAACCGGGTGGAAGGTTACGGGAAAAATATCCGAAAAGTCATAAAACATGCTCCGCTGATGATTATTTTATTGCTGGTGATTTATGCCGGGATCGGCCTGCTGTCCAAAATTACCCCAACCTCCTTCCTGCCCAATGAAGATCAGGGTATGCTGATGGCAGTCATTCAACTGCCACCGGACGCTTCCACCCAGCGAACGGACGCGGTGATGCAAAAGCTGAATGCGATTCTGGCCAACAATAAGCAGATCAGTAATTATTTTCTGGTGCCGGGCTTCAGCATTCTTACCAGGGCATCCCTGTCCAATTTCGGTACTGCATTCATCGGGCTAAAACCCTGGGATGAAAGGAAGAGCAAAAATGCCCAGATCGACGCCGTTGCCCAGCAGCTGCAGATGGCCACTTCTCAGATAAAAAATGCCAGCTTTCTGTTTATCGCCCCACCTCCAATCGCCGGTCTGGGAACGACATCCGGCTTTTCCATGGTCATCAATCAAAGCAGTGGTACGGTAGATGAACTTCGGGATGTGCAGAATAACTTCCTGGCCGCAGTACATGGCCGGCCCGAGGTCCAGTTCGCATACTCCACCGCCATTTACGACTATCCCGGTTACCAGTTATCTGTCAATCGGGAATATGCCCAAAAAATCGGCGTCTCCATTGGAGATGTCAATAATGCCATCCAGACTTATATGGGGGGATATTATATCAATGATTTCACCCTGTTCGACCGAACGTTCCGGGTATATGCCCAGGCGGATTCAAATTTCCGGTCCAATATCGATATGCTCTCCCAGTATTTCGTCATGAACAAAAATGGCGATATGGTACCGTTAAATACTCTGGTCAATGTAAAACGGACCACCTCATCCCCGGTTCTTTATCACTATAACATGTACCGGTCGGTGCAGATTAACGGATCTGCGGCACCGGGTTACAGCTCCGGTGATGCACTTACCGCTTTGCAGGAAACCGCCAGCCAGGTTTTGCCGGTTGGCTATACCTATCAATTCACCGGAACCTCATTGCAGGAACTGGAGGCGGGAGCAACCCGGATCAAAATATTTGCCCTGTCTATCTTCTTTGTATTTTTGTTCCTGGCCGCCTTGTATGAAAGCTGGGGTGTGCCCTTTGCCGTCCTGCTGGCTGTACCGATTGGTATTTTTGGCGCTTATCTTTCTCTGAAACTGGGAGGTTTGGCTGCCAGTATCTACGCCCAGATCGGCATGATCGCCATCATTGGACTGGCAGCAAAGAATGCCATCCTGATTGTGGAATATTGTAAAATAAAATTCGAAAGCGGAACACCTCTGGTTGAGGCGGCAGTGGAGGCAGGAAAACTCCGGCTTCGTCCTATATTGATGACCTCTTTTGCCTTTATCCTGGGTGTGGTTCCCCTCATGCTGGCCAGTGGCGCCGGGGCTAATGCCCGGATCAATATCGGCTTTACCGTTTTCGGCGGTATGCTTACCGCCACCATGCTGGCCGTTATTTTTATTCCGTTATTTTACGTACTCATCATCCGGTTGATTAACCGGAATAAGAAAAATACAGAACTAAAGGTGGATTGAATCTTTAAGGTAAAAGGAAAA
>CAZTXJ010000034.1:0-6563 GCA_964617285.1 uncultured Calditrichaceae bacterium
AAGATTAAAATTCAATTGATAAATTGCAACTAAAACTTATTATTGTATCAAAGAGGTATAATCTTTATATTTTAATACGTGATTAGAATATTTAGCTTTCTCAAAATTCCCTACGAGATTTGTTCACCGTTGTTACAATAATCAAATTTAAATAGAAGATAAAAATATTGGAGGAGTTTATGCAAGAAAATATGCCTTTTGATCTGAACAAATTCCGACCCCCTAACCTGAATTCTAAAATGATTCAGTGGATTGCCATCGGAATTGTTTTGCTCGTTTTAATTTTTACCTCATTCTTTACCATTGGGCCGGAAGAAGTCGGCGTCATATTACGGTTTGGTAAATTTGCCCGGATCGTGGATCCCGGCTTAAATTTTAAGTTACCTTTTGGGATCGAGACCTTGGATAAAGTGCCGGTGGAGCGACAATTGAAGCAGGAATTTGGTTTCAGAACAGCAGAACCGGGTGTAAGAACGCAATATGCCACTCGGGGTTACGAAGGCGAATCCCTGATGTTAACCGGAGATTTAAATGCGGCAGAAGTTGAATGGATTGTTCAGTTTAGAGTGGCTGACCCATACAAATTTTTGTTTAAGGTTCGCAATGCGGTGCAGACCTTCCGGGATATGAATGAAGCTGTAATGCGAGAAATAGTGGGCGATCGCAGTATAAATGAGGTATTGACTGTCGGCCGTGTGGAAATTGCGAATACCGTAACGGAAATGCTGCAGGAGTTATGTGATCAGTATGAAACAGGAATAAAAGTAGACCAGGTTGTCCTGCAGGATGTCAATCCCCCCGATCCGGTGAAACCGGCCTTTAACGAGGTCAATGAGGCCCAGCAAGAAAGGGAAAAACTTATCAACCAGGCGAAATCCGAATACAACAAGGTAATTCCAAAAGCCCGCGGAGATGCAGACCGAATAATTGAGGAAGCAAAAGGTTATGCGGTTAAAAGAGTAAATGAAGCCAAAGGAGATGCTTCCAGATTCACTTCTGTGTTCAGAGAATATCAGAAAGCTCCGGAGGTAACCAGACAGAGAATTTACCTGGAAACAATGAATGATATATTACCAAAGGTGGGCAGAAAATTAGTGACCGACGAAAAAAGTGCGGGAATATTACCGCTGTTTAATCTAAGCAAGGAGGGCCCACAACAATGAAACAATTAACTTTAATTTTTATAATAGTCGCTGCATTCGTTGCACTCGTGTTAGTTTTATCGTCCGTGTTTATTGTAAATGAGACAGAACAGGTTATTATTACGCGTTTTGGTAAACCGGTGAGAGATCCCATCGTGACTCCCGGTATTCACATAAAGTACCCATTTATTGAACAGGCAAATTTTTTCGATAAAAGATTTCTGGAGTGGGATGGGGATCCCAATCAGATTCCCACCAAAGATAAAAGATTTATCTGGGTCGATACCTATGCACGGTGGCGTATTACCGATCCTCTGCTCTTTTTCCAGCGCTTACGTGACGAAAGGGGTGCACAATCCCGCCTGGATGATATTCTGGATGGGGAAACCAGAAATGCTGTGGCCGGGCATGATCTGGTAGAAATAATCCGCTCTACCAACAGAAAGCTGGAAATTAGTGAAGTAATGGAAGAAATCATGGATTCCGAACTGGATTTTAAAATCAAGTACGGCCGCGATCAAATCACTAAACTGATTGTGGAAGCTGTTTCACCTAAATTGAACGAACTTGGTATTGAATTGCTGGATCTTCGATTTAAACGGATTAATTATGTGGAGGAAGTGCAGCAGAAAATCTATGAGAGGATGAGCGCCGAACGGAAAAGAATAGCCGATAAATACCGGTCGGAGGGTCAGGGAGAGGCCGCAAAAATTTTGGGAGATAAAGAACGGGATTTAAAACAGATCGAGTCAGAAGCGTACCGTACTGCCCAGGAAATTAAGGGTAAAGCCGATGCCGAGGCAACAGGTATTTATGCTAAAGCTTACGATCAAAATCAATCTTCCCGGGATTTTTATAAGTTTATCAAAACCATGGAAACCTATCAGACCACTCTTTCCGAGAAAGACTGGCTTATTTTATCGACTGAAGGTGATTTCTTTAAATATTTGCAGAAACAATCCGGACGATAGTGTATTCTGCTTAACCATAAACAAAAAGCCGGTAAAAGTTTTTACCGGCTTTTTTTATTACCTCTCACCAATGAATAAATTTATTCTGAAACTGCTTGCGTTTCAGTTACGTTGGTAAAAACATCAAATTCAGGGGGATTTTCAAAATGTTTTTTCACAGCACACTGATCTGCCGCTCTAACTAAGGCAGCATGATACTTCTCCGGAAAATCTGCAGGTACCTGAATTTCCAGTTCCACTTTACCCACCAAACCGGTAAACGGGTTCGATCTCATTCTCTGAATTATTCGAATTCCTTCGGTAGGAAGTCCCCGTTGTTTGCAAAATCCAAGAACATAAATACCGGCACATGTCCCAATTGATGCCAGAAAGGTGGCAAAAGGTGTTGGGGCAATCCCCGGCTTACCATTCCCATCAGGCTGATCTGTTTGAACCGTGTGAGGCCCAAAATGAGCGTCAACTCTTAATCCTTCCGGAAAATCAATAATCATATCCATTTAAACACTTCTCCTATGTAACAACGATTAATTTTTTCAACTTATTACCAAATTGTTAATATAGATGTTTTCACCTATATAAAAGTTACAGAGACTGAAATTTAGTTTTATAGGAGAGTAGGAAGGCAAAATTCTAGTTTAATGATTTTCGTTCTAACTGAAATTCAAGATAGGATTCAATCTGATCAATCATCTTATCTAGTGAAAGATTTTCTAAAATGTACTTCCGGGCATTCTGACCAATTTCCTGGCATAATTGAGGATTTTTCAGCAGTTCTACGGCCTTCAAGAACATTTCCTGCTGATTATCTGGTTGGGTAATAAAACCGGTTTTATTTGTTTCGATTAATTCGCCTACTCCACCAACGTTAAAAGCGACTACTGGTTTTGCCGAGAGCATCGCTTCCATCACCACATTTGGAAATCCCTCTTCCTCGGAAGTTAATAATACCACATCACAAACTGCATAGAGTGGAAAGGGGTTTGACAGATGACCGATAAAAATTACCTCATTTTCCAGTCTCAATTCTTTGCCCCTGTCATCCAGTTCCTGCTTCAGAGGTCCGTCTCCGATGATCAGAAATCGAACCTGAGGTAATTCATTTTTTATATTACGGGCAATTTCCAGGAAAACATGATGTTGCTTTTGTTTGACTAACCTGCCGAATATGCCAACAAACTTCCTTTCTTTCGGAAGATTGTATTCCCTAATTACTTGATCCCGCGGATAATCAACTTTTTGGCTGGTATCTATGCCATTATGGATCACTTTGATAAAATCATCCGATAACCAGCCATAGGATAAATACCGGTTCTTAATGGCGTTGGTATTGGTGATGATGCCATCCACCAGCCGGGTGTATGTGAGCCGGTACCGCCAATTATTTTGTAAAATAGGTAAACCGTTTCGGGCCAGTAATATTTGGACCGGCGAGAATTTGGCCGCAAGAACAGAGAGCCGGATATCCTTGTTAAAGTTCGCAATAATTATATTTATAGAGTTCTTTCTAAAGTATTTGGTTAGCTTAAATATATTAACTAAACCAAAATCGCCTTTAATGGAAAGTTCAAAGATGGGAAAATTATTTTCCGAGCATACACTCAGAAACTTGGAACCTTTTCTGCCACCAAAATAGACTTGATGTCCCCGCGATCTTAATCCGATCGCCGACATCAGCATCCACTTTTCTCCGCCTCCCCAGGTGGTTTCGCCGATGCTATTGATAAAAAATATATTCATTATCTATATGGCAAACTGAAGTTCATAGAGGTGCCGGTATCGATCCGACCGCTGGATCAGTTCGGTATGAGTTCCAATATCCAAAATCTTACCTTCATCCAACAGAATTATTTTATCTGCATTTATAACCGAGGAAAGGCGATGAGCAATAATCAGTACTGTCCGGTCCTTCATCAGATTCTCGATGGCTTCCTGGATAAGGTGTTCTGCTTCCGAATCAAGCGAAGAAGTGGCTTCGTCAAATATGAGAATTGGTGGATTTTTTAATATAGCCCGGGCAATGGATAAACGCTGTCTCTGGCCACCGGAAAGTCTGGTGCCTCTTTCCCCGATAATTGTCTCATAACCTTTGGGCATTTGCTGGATAAATTCAGAAGCATTTGCTAATTTTGCAGCCCATTCAATTTGTTCCAGGGTGTAATCTGCCCTTCCATAGGCAATATTATTGGCAACCGTTTCATTAAAGAGGATAACTTCCTGGGTAACAATCCCCATCAATCCCCGCAGATCCTGTAATTTCAAATCACGGATATCCAGGTCATCAATTAGAATCGCACCCTTTTCAATATCATAAAAGCGGGGTAATAAATTAACCAGCGTGGTTTTGCCGGCACCACTGCTTCCCACCAGGGCAATTTTCTCATTTTTAATTACTTCCAGATTTATGCCATTCAGTACCCATTCCTCCTCCGCATCATATCTGAAATAAACATCCCGATAGGCAATAATCCGATCAAAGGTTTTCTTTTCCCTGGCATCGGATTTATCGGTAATGATGTTCGGGGTATCCAGGATATCAAAAATTCTTTTACCGGAAGCCAGGGCAGTTTGAACATTGTTGTTGAGTTCACCCAGACTTTTAATTGGCTCCATTATGGAAAACAGGATAACAATGAATCGAATAAAATCTTCAGGATCCAGGAGATCCCCGGAAAGAACCAAACGACCGCCAAACCATAATACACTCACCATAATACCTATACCAAGCGTCTCGGAAAGGGGTGAGGACAATCTATTTAATCGTACTTGTCTCAATACTGCTTTAAAATGTTTAAGCGTTCGATTCTCAAATTTTTTTCTCTCAAATTCTTCCATGGAAAAGGCTTTGACGACTCTGATACCGGAAATCGTTTCCTGCAGGACCGTGGTGATCTCTGCGATCCTTTCCTGTACCCTCCGGCTTTTTCTTTTCAGACTCTGGCCGATTCGCTGAATTAGCACACCACTCACCGGAACAACGATTAAAGCTACCAGGGTTAATCGCCAACTTATACTTACCAAAAGGGATAAAAAGATGATAATGACAATCGGATCCCTGATAATTTTGGTAAAGCTTCTATTCACTGCGACATTCAGAGAATTGATATCATTGGTAATCCGTGACATCAGATTACCCGTCTCATAACGCTGGAAGAAACTGAACGGTTGCAGGAGAATATGGCCGTAGACCTGGTCCCTCAGATCCTTAATCACCCTTTGTTCAACAAAACTCACCCAAAAGGCTTCAAAGAAGCTGAAGGTATTTTTCAAAAAGAAAGTGATAAAAATAATAACGCACAGAACTTGAAGCGCTTTTATCCGGTTGTCCTGGGGTATCAAATGCTCGGTTTTGGATTTTAACCATTTATTGAGGTTTAGTATGCTGGTACTCTGCTCTTCGCTCGGTGGTTGAATTTGCTGCTCTACTGCCGGTTTTCCCGACTCAAAAAGTGTGCTAATAAATGGAGCCACCATCCAGATGGATAGGGTATTAAAAATGACATAAAGAAAGTTAAGGGTGAGTATAACCAGTAGCAGGAAAGCGTAGGGCCGGAGGTAACCCAGAATTCTCAGATATAATTTAAGATTTTTTTCGTCAGATTTCTTTTTCATCAATTAAATCCGCTAGCAGAGCTTCCAATTGATCGGCCATTGACCGGAGGCTATACTTCTTTTTGACCAATGCAAAAGCATTATCCCTTAATTTGTACCGAAGTTCGGAATTTTCCAAGAGCGATTCCATTGATTTCATAATTTCTTGCTCATTCTGTCGATTTACCAACAGGCCATTTTCCCTGTGAGTGATTATTTCCCCCGAACCAGCCACATCACTGATGATTACCGGAACCCCGTTGGCCATCGCCTCCAGGGCTACATTTGGGAATCCCTCATTTTCCGATAACAGAACCAGTACATCTGACTGAGCTAACAACTCCGGTACATCCCTTCTCTGTCCCCAAAATTTAACCTGATCTGATAAATTGAGTCTTTGCGTTAAAATTTTCAGGGATTCTTCCTCCGGCCCCTCCCCCACAATCCACAACTGCAGATGAGTCTGTTCCGTTTTCTCCTTTACCTTACTAAATATCTCCAGCAGTCTATCCGCATGTTTCCTTTTGATCAAACTGCCGACGTATATAAAAGTAAAGGGATCCGGATTTTTGCGAAATTCAGGAAGTTGAGCAGGAATTTTTACCCCGTTATAGATAATATTTATTTTCCGGGTTGGTATAAATTCACTTTTTGCCAGTGTTTCCTGAATCGCCTTCGCATTCACCAGTATTCGGTCAACCCATTTTCCATAAAGCTTCCTGTTCTTCCATTTCTTTTTAATGGGACGATCAATTCCCAATCTTATGATGCTTTTCCGATGAGCCAGCCTGGCTGCAATCGTCCCTAACCAGTATTCTTTTACTTTGGTGGGAATAACAACCTGAATACCTTCTTTTTTTAT
>CAZTXJ010000034.1:6663-23299 GCA_964617285.1 uncultured Calditrichaceae bacterium
ATCGTTTTCAACAGGTCGGTTGAATCCGGCCGGTTGGCCATGGCGAGTTGTGCCTGGATAACACCAGCCACTGTGCTTTCCAGCATCAAATCTTTAATTTCCTGAACCTCTTTCGAAAATTTTTTTCGAAAATCTGGTTTGAAAAATTTCTCCAGGTGACTTGAGATCACCGGGTCCAAGTCCATTTCTCTTTTTAATTCTTCCACCATTTTATATCTCTTCTGTCTGCCCGCATCATCGTCCGCAGTTGCCCGGGTATTGGCGAGCAATAAACCGGCAAAACACTCCGGATAGTACCGGAAAAGAGTTAATGCCACATAACCACCCATGCTTAGCCCAACAAATATGGCTTTATCAATACCCAGCGATAGCAGAATTTGATGGGTCAGATCGGCATAGTCCTTCATACTTATTTCAGATTTGATCAGTTTGCTCCCCCCGAATCCCGGGTAATCAAAAGTTACGGTATTATATCCTTTACTCTGCAGGAATTCGGTTTGCGGATGCCACATTTTGGAATTTACCGGGAAGGCATGTAAAAAGACAATAAGTGGTTTTGCACAACGGATATTGGTTTTAATATCACATTGAAATTGTAGCATAGTCTTATTCCTTGATTTGGTTTACTTTATATTCATCTGCCCACTGAATAATATCCTGGTGAAATCTGGCCTGGATAAATTGTGTACCCAAAATTTCATCTTGCATATTTTCCTTCATTTTTCCAAAAAAAGCTATCGTCTTTTTCAGAGCCGGTAAAAATTTCCCATCCTTTCCGGAAGCATGAAATAAACGAACCACCTCACAATTTAATAAATACTGTATTTGAGGTAAATTCCATTTTTGGGCAATTTTCTGCCCTGATCTGAATGACCTTTCCGCGTCCTGATAATTTTTTTCAGAAATATTTAATTTGGTCAGTAAATAATCCGCAGTGGCCTGGTAGCGTGGTAGATTATTTGATTTCTTTTTCATCAAATTAATGACACTTCGCAAATGATCTAACCGATTGGCAGCATACAGCCAGGCACCAAGGTAGAAGAGATAATTCAGATAGTCTATTAAATTTTGAGACAGGTTCACCAATTTTTTAGCATCCCGCAAAAACTTTCGGGCTTTTTCAATCCGCATATTCTGCAATTCATAGTAGGATAAATATAAATTTGCCAGCAGAAGAATCTCCTTATCTTTCTCCCTGGAAGCCCAGGAATGAGCCTGCTGCAAATATTCGTGGGCCCTTAACATTCCATGTGCCAGCAAATAGATATGTCCCAGATGAAGTTTTATCTCATACTGTTGCATTTGATAATCAAATTGGAAACATATTTCCAATCCCTGTTCCAGTGTTGTTTTAGCTTCCCCATAGCGGGCCTGCTCTTTAAACAGCATACCCAGCTGAATTAAAGTCTGGACACGCAGACTGGCCCGGTGTTGCACATAGAGATTTTCGCCTGCCCTTCTCATCAAGCTAATTGCCAATTGCCACTTTCCGAACTGACTGTAGATCTCGGTAAAGTAAAGAACCAGTTGAAAATGAATTTTGGGTTCATAGACCTGCAGCAGGTTTCGCCGGAGGCTTATACAAAGCTTAACCGCCTGCCGATATTCTTTTGCCTGCATATACTGCTTTATCAGATCCAGCCATATCCCGTTCAGATATTCCGGTTTTGTATTCAACCGAAGCAACAGACCATAGATTTTCGTGTTTAATTCGATGAAAGATTCCGGATCGTTTCTTAATAACTGTTTGAATTTTTTATAGACTCTCAGAATATCTTCCGCTTTATTAGCCTTCTGATAATAACCGACGGCCTCATGATAATTTTTACTGGCGTATTCAAAATGTCCAAGATTCGATTCAATATCCCCGGTAAATTCCACACATCTGCCCTTAGAAGCTAAATCACAATATTTTTTAATTTGGGATTCTCTTATCAGATAACGTGCTTCCAGGTAAGCATCCATGGCGATAAGCGATTCCGCCATCTTCAGGTTCACTTCCACCCATTTTTGATGGGCCTCTGCAGCCGGTTCATTTTTAGACTTTTCCGATATCAACAACCTTTGTCGTTTGAGAATTTCAAAAGCATTATCATAGGCCCGTATATGTAAATAGATATCACTCAGCTTACTAAGAATCCAATCAATGTCCTGTATTTGATCTGAATTGAGATCCCACATTCTTACCAAAAAATACAGCCGATCCGCAGCCTGGGAGAATTTATTCTGTTCCATCAACCACTTTGCTTCCTCCCGGGCCAATTCAATGGCATATTCCAGCTTATCCATATCATACAGTAGATGGGAAATTTGATAATTTCCTGAAAGTTTCCCGGTCTTTATCAAAAGTGAAACGTTCACCAGAATTTTCTCCAACTTTTCCACCGGTATATTTGTCCGTAACCAGTTTTCCCACTCCCGGAAATCAAGACTGAAAGCTATCTGACCACCTAATTCAGATATTTTCTTGATAAAACCGGCATCCACCCAAATTTTTAACAAATCTTTGGAGAGCTTAAAATCCTTACAAATCAATTGAAGATCCGTTTCGAGAATAGGGTTATCCAGGTGAGCAATAAATCCCAGTAAGTACAGCGCACTTTCATTCATCTCACCGGAAGCAATTTGGAAGATTTGATCCCACTCTCCGGAAATTTTAATTTTTTGCAATCTTTGAATGTTTATCACTTCATCATCTGTGCTTTCCAGCACCGACTTATAAACCGTGTTGGTCAAAAATCGTATTTTAAGCGGAATACCGGCTGTTTTTAAATAAAGATGATTGGTAATAAGCCGCGCATTTAAAGGATTGGTCTGGAAGAATTCCTGAATGCATTTTTCCGTAGTTTGGATAGAAAGTTTTTCCAGAATAAAACGTTTGCAGGGGCCAAACTCGCGAAAAAATGGACCTGCTTCATCATAGGTAAAGATTGACTGGATGGGAAGGTAATTAAATTTATCAATAAATCTTTCCAGCTTTTCGATTTGAAAGCTGTCGGCATTCTGTACATTCTCAAAAATGAAGGTCAACGTATTTTTTTCTCCCAGATGATTCAGAAACTGGGAAAAAATTTCCTCATACCAATCCGATTCGCTGACTTGAAATTGTGGTAGTTTTACCAATTTATTTTTGATAAAACTACGAGAGCCCTTACTAAATTTTTTAAGAAATAATCTAAACTCCGATTTCAAGGAGGTTGAATTTTGCTGAAGGACTTCGAAAATGATATCCTGAGGTTCACGAATATATTTCGCACAATTAACTCTGGTAACAACAAAAACATTTCTCTGCATTTGGGTTAGAAGAAAATCAACAAAAGCGGATTTACCCGACCCCTTACTACCTTCAATCAACACTTTTCTTCCTGGCGCCTGAACCGGTTGCCTGGCAAATTCAATTGCATTTTCTATCAGATTTTCTTCAAACCAGTGCATGTAATCGCTCTATCTCCGCTATCACTATTTTGTTGATAATCAAAACTTTAAAATTTTAGAGAAAATTAAATTTTATGAAATCTGGATTTATCTTATTAGTAAATCACTTAACCAATTTGTAGAAGGCATCTTGTGCCAGACAACTAATCAATTTCTTCCATTTCAGCAGTAAAATGTCTCAGAAAAGGTGGCTCGTAAACCAGTTTTAGTCCTTTTAAACTTTCTTTTTTGTCCCGAATTTTAACCATTGCCTCAGCCACATATTCCAGATGCGAACTGGTGTACACCCGCCTGGGAATGGCTAACCTTACCAACTCCAATTCAGGATATTTCCATTGGCCGGTTTCCGGATCTTTGGCAGCAAACATCAGGCTGCCAATTTCCACGACCCGAATACCAGCCTCCCGATACATCGCCACGGTAAGTGCCTGGCCGGGAAATTTGGATTGGGGAATATGGGGCAAGAATTTCTTGGCATCGATGTAGACGGCGTGCCCTCCAATTGGCTTTACGATCGGTACCCCAGCCTCAGAAATCAAATTTGCTAAGTAAGCGGTGTGCTGAATCCGGTACTTCAAATAGTCTTCATGCAACACATCCCGCAGACCACGGGCCACTGCTTCCAGATCGCGACCGGCTAATCCTCCATAGGTGGGAAAACCTTCCTGAAGAATCAATAGATTTTGCAGCTTTTGAAATAAATCCCCATCTTTTAGTGCAATAAATCCACCAATATTGACCATTGCGTCTTTCTTGGCACTCACCCAACACCCATCTGCATAGGAAAACATTTCCTTGACAATTGCATGGATCGTTTTATCGGCATAACCCTCTTCTCGCAGTTTAATAAAATAAGCATTCTCAGCAAACCGGGCAGCATCGATCAAAAACTTTAGCTGATGCTTCTTACAAATTTGACTGATCTCTTTAATATTCTGCATGGATACCGGCTGTCCGCCGCCGCTGTTATTGGTTATGGTTAAAGCTACTAAGGGGATATTCTCTTTTCCATGTTCTTCGATGACCTTTTCCAATTTTTGGGGATCCATATTCCCCTTAAAGGGATGTTCCAGTTCGGGATCAAGACCCTCATCTATTACACAATCCAGAGCCACCGCACCTATAAATTCTATATTGGCCCGGGTTGTATCAAAATGAATATTACTGGGAATAAAATCTCCCTTTTTAGCCATGGTGTGAAAAAGTATGTTTTCAGCAGCCCTCCCCTGATGCGTCGGGAGAATAAAATCAAAACCAAATATATCCTTGACCGTTTCCTTCAAATGGTAAAAATTCCGGCATCCGGCATACGATTCATCTCCGGTCATCATTCCAGCCCATTGGTTATCGCTCATGGCCGAAGTCCCGGAATCAGTCAAAAGATCAATAAAAATGGCTTCTGCCGGTAATTTGAACACATTAAATCCAGCCTCACGGATCATACGATTACGCTCGGCCCGATCCAGAAGTTTAACAGGTTCAACAACTTTAATTCGAAACGGCTCAATTGGTGATTTCATCCCTAACCTCTTTTCAGACTTGTTCTTTAACTGATGGTAAGTTCAACAAAATAACCACTCGATTTACAACAGGTTTTTTATCAGATTT
Source organism: uncultured Calditrichaceae bacterium (assembly GCA_964617285.1). Taxonomy (GTDB): domain Bacteria; phylum Calditrichota; class Calditrichia; order RBG-13-44-9; family RBG-13-44-9; genus CAYVKM01. Next base: position 11,707 of record CAZTXJ010000034.1, read on the forward strand.
TGAAATTTTTCGATGGTAAAAGGTTTGGCCAGAAACATTGCTCCATGCTCATCCAGTACCCGGCGTAATTCAGTGGAGACATTCAGACCGCTGGTAAAGATTGCTTTTCCCCGGTAATCCGGATTATGTTCTACAATATCATTATAGAGCTCAAGCCCGGTTTTATCCGGCAGGGTTAGATCTATAATAAAATAGTCAAAATTGTTCAGCTGTATTGCCTTCATTGCCTTGTCCGCATTATCGGCAATCTGACCCTTTGCGCCAAAAACCTCGATCATATTTAAAATGATGGCCGACAGATCGGTCTCATCCTCTATTATTAAAAAATTCTTTAAGTTCATGACAATTACACCTCAGTATACATGCGAAGTTATTTCCCGAAATACATTTATATCCGTAACAATAAAATAATAAAAAACTTCTGATTTTCCATAGGAATATTCATTTAGGATAAACCGTTTTAGAATCCGGATTCATGATATCGGTAAAAGAGTGAACAAAGTATTTAAAAATTAAAAACCGGACAGCGATTTACTTAATACTTCAGTATCACTACCCGGTTTAAAAATGGGAAGAATTTCAAAATTTGAATGAAGAAAAAATCCTTTCCGTAATCTAAGTTTCTTTGTTCAATAACTGTTCAATCTGAAAAAGTAAAAGCGAATTCTATTTATGAATACCGTTAACCTGCTAAATCGTCCTTTGCAGATGATTTCTCTTCTTTCTTATTCCCAGTGCCAACTTCACTCTTGGGCACATTTTTGTCATCTTTGGTGACATCCAGATCTTCTTTAATATTCTGGGTGGCATTCTTGAATTCATTTATCGAACGACCCAGAGACTTCGCCAATTCCGGCAAGCGCTTGGCACCAAACAGGATGAGGATAATCAAAAAGATAACAATTAATTCAGGGGGACCAATTCCAAACATATATACTTCCTTTATTATTAATGACTACTAAAATTAAAAGAAAAAAAGCCAATTAGCTATATATTTTTATGAAATCTTTACTGCGTCCATCTCAGGAAATAAGCCGCTATTCCAATCCCCAAAACACCGATCACATTTATTTTAACACTAAAACCAAGGGTAAAGGTCAGAATAATAAGATTGAGCGTTGCCGGACCAACACTAAATACCGCTGCTCTCAGGAAAAATTCTTTTACCACACCTACCGGTAAAATTAAAGCTAAAACCTCCCCCAGTGCGCTCCCAATAAAAGCCCCCAGTAAAATGATCACCAGAATCCAGCCTAAACTTTTTTTGCGCATGGAGTATTTCTCCCAAAGAATTAATTTTTTAAAGATTCAAATATGTATCGCCCGTCATCGGATCCAAGTAACAATTCCATTGCCCGTTCCGGATGAGGCATCATTCCCAAAACATTACCCTGTTTGTTGATAATCCCGGCAATATTATCCAGTGATCCATTGGGATTAGCTTCCGGAGTTATATCACCATTCTGATCCACATAACGGAATATTATCTGTTGATTATCAGCCAGTGCCTTTAGACCTTCCTGATCAATAAAATAATTCCCTTCTCCATGAGCGATAGGAATTTTTAGAACAGATTTTGGTTGCAGGAAACTGGTAAAACGGGTATCCGAATTTTCTGTGCGAATATAAACATGGCGGCAAACAAATCGTAAATCCTGATTTCTCATTAGCGCACCGGGTAAAAGTCCGCATTCAGTCAGAATCTGAAAACCGTTACATATACCCAGCACCGGCTTGCCTTTTCCGGCAAAACGGATAATCTCGTTCATGATCGGAGAGAATCTGGCTACCGCCCCGGCCCTGAGATAATCTCCATAAGAGAAACCGCCGGGTAAAACGACGGCATTATAGTTATCCAGAGAAACATCCTGATGCCAGATGAAATCCACCTGAAATTTCATCACCTTCTTCAAAGCATAAAACATGTCATGGTCACAATTTGATCCCGGGAAGACAACAACTGCGTACTTCAATTTATTCCCCCGTTATTTCATAGGTAAAATCCTCAATCACCGGATTAGCCAGCAACTTTCGGCATGCCTCCTCAATTTTTTGAGCGGCGACTGATTTATCAGATTCGGCTATCTCAAATTCGATAAGCTTTCCGATGCGGACGTTCTGAATATTCTTAAAACCCAGATGATTTAAAGCATTATTAACCGTCTTTCCCTGGGGATCGAGAATCCCCTTTTTTAATCGGACATTTATTACCGCTTTCATTCTTTCTTATCCTTTGAATTTTTGTTCGAGCCTGAATCCTGGTTTCTGAAGATAGCCCAGATCAAACCGACCGGTCCAGATAATACATAAAGCGCCGAGAGCGGGAAAAATGATTCCTGGGGGAAAATAGCAATCAGAATAACCCCAGTTAACACGATTAAAAATTTACGGCGGTTTGAGGCACTACTTTGAAAGGTCAAATTGGGGAAGGTCGCAAATCGAAACCCGGTGACCATCATTATCGATACTGCAATAATAATAAACAGGAATACTTTTTCCCAGCGCAGGTAACCCCAGATATTAAAATTAAAAATGACAAATGTTGAGATTGTAACCGCCGCCGCCGGAATGGGTAATCCTTCAAAAAATTCTTTATCGAATCCCTTTAACCGGACATTAAAGCGGGCCAGACGAATGGAGCCAAAAACAAGGGGGCCAAAACTGATTAACAGCCCGATCATTCCCCAGGATTTAAACGCCACACTATAAACCAGAAAGGAGGTCGCAAAACCGAATGAAATGACATCCGCTAGCGAATCGTATTCTACCCCAAACTGAGAAGAGGATTTGGTAAAGCGGGCCACTTTGCCATCAATGGCATCCAGCACTGCGGCAGCCACAATCAGCCAGGAGGCCTGAATAAATTTGGCATTGGTGGCCTGGATTACCGAAAAGTAACCGCAAAATAGATTGGCCATGGTTAAAGCGCTTGGAACCCAGGTTGTTTTTACCTTCACTTAAATTCCCCCAGAATTGATTCACCGCCTTTAACTTTATCACCTAAACTAACTTTCACATCTACCAGGCTGGGATCGAAATAAACATCAACTCTCGATCCGTAGCGGATCATGCCCATGCGGTCGCCGGCCTGCACCTGATGCCCTTCCCGCAGGGTGCAGACAATGCGTCGGGCAATGATGCCGGCAATTTGGGTAAACATGACTTTCCTTTCCGAACTATCAATAATACCAATAGCAGTCTGTTCATTATCTTCCGAAGCTTTTTCATTGAATGCCGGCAGGAACGAGCCTTTATTATAACGAAAATATTCCACTTTTCCGGAAACCGGAACTCGATTAACATGCACATTGAAAACAGACAAAAAAATACTTATCCGCTTCGTCTGCGCCTTAAAAAATTCATTTTCCATGACTTCGGCAATCTGGACCACTTTACCATCTGCCGGAGATAATATGGCATTCGGGTTTTGTGGTATCTTTCTTTCCGGATCCCGGAAAAAAAACATATTAAAGATACTGAATAAACCAATAATAACTCCCAACACAGATAAAACGGGATTTTTCAGGATATAAGCCAAAACCACAAATATCCCAAAAATAATCCAGCTGGCCAGAACCAGACCAACTCCGAACTTGGTAATTGGCATTACAATACCCTACTTTAATAAAACTTCGTGTAATTGTGGATAAACTTTTTTTGCCGATTCGGGTGTTATCTGATATGTTTTTTTATCCAGCTTACCGTCGTCTTGCTGGGCCCAGACCACAAAAGTATCCGGAGAGATTTCATCTCCCAAAATCACCTGATTCCCGGTTTTGCCGAATTCAAGGGTGAAATTGGCCAGCACTAACTGCTTCCTCTGGAAAAAGGATTTCAGCACGGCATTGACTTTTGTAGCTATCCGTTGAATAGTACTCATATCATTCCGGTCACAGAGTTCTAAAGCATAAGCATGATACTCATTAATCAAAGGATTTTTTAATTTCGCATTTTTTAAATACATCTCAATCACCGGAGTATTCAGCATGGAACCCTCCTTCAGCCCCAACCGTTTTGCCAGCGATTCACTGGCCAGATTCCAGATAGTTAATTGAATGGGGATCATTTCCAGTTTCTTGACTAAAATGCTTTTATCATCGATCTTTTTGATATAATGGGTTGGAACGTTATAACTCGCCAGGTATTCGAAAATAAGCGAGGTAATATCCAAATTCATTGTTTTCTTACCCTTCAGGGTCACTTTTTTTGTTCCGGTGACCGGTAAGTTATCCAGAAATTCCATCACCAGTTGTTCTTCATGATCAGTCCGGTATAATTTTTTAGTTTGTCCTTCTGCAAGTACATCTTGAATTTTCAAGAGCGTCCTCCGGTTTAAATAAGATTTAGCTTTTTAAATATATAATTTACATTTTTCAGGCGGTTTTCCAAATTACAAATCAGATCAACTTCTTCCCGGGTTAAATGCTTTGTGATTTCATTATCCGCCATCAGATTATCTTTAAATTCCGTATTGTTTTCCCACACCTTCATCGCATTTTGCTGTACCAGCCGGTAAGCTTCTTCCCGGCTCAATCCTTTCTCCACCAATTTTAAAAGCAGGGGCTGAGAATAGATTAAACCATGCGTCAGATTTAAATTTTTCATCATATTTTCGGGATGAACAGCCATCCCTTTAATCAGCTGAATCGTCTTATGAAGCATATAATACAAAGTTATCGTCGCATCCGGAATTATCACCCGCTCCACCGATGAATGAGAAATGTCCCGTTCGTGCCATAGAGCTATATTTTCCATAGCGGTGGTTGCCCAGCCTCTGAGTAAACGGGCCATGCCACTGATTCGTTCAGATATAATGGGATTTTTTTTGTGCGGCATTGCAGAAGATCCCTTTTGCCCCTTTCCAAAAGGTTCTTCTGCTTCCAGCACTTCGGTTTTTTGCAAATGCCGGAGCTCTACCGCAATTTTTTCCAGGTTAGCGCCAATGACTGCCAGCGTATTCATATAATAAGCATGCCGGTCCCGTTGAATAATCTGGGTGGATATCGGGGCCGGTTTAAGGTTGAGTTTTTTACAGACATATTCTTCCACACTCGGATCCAAATGATCGTATGTCCCCACTGCTCCCGATATCTGCCCATAGGAAATCAATTCCAGCGCATTTTCCAGCTGGGTGATGCTTCTCAGGGTATCGCTGTACCACAGCGCTAATTTTAAGCCAAAGGTAACCGGTTCTGCGTGGATCCCATGCGTTCGGCCCACCATAACCGTATTTTTGTAAAGTACAGCTTTTTCGCTTAAAATTATTTTTAAGTCATTCAATTTTTTTAGAACCAATTCTCCGGCCTGACGCATTTGTACGGCGAGTGTAGTATCCAGAATATCTGAAGAGGTCATGCCAAAATGGATATAACGGGAATTCGGCCCCACATATTCGGCCACATTGGTCAGGAAAGCAATAACATCATGCTGCACGGTTTCTTCAATTTCCAGAATACGTTTCACCTCAAAATCAGCTTTTTTACGAATTTCCCGTACTGCTTTTTTGGGAATAAGACCTAACTCCGCCTGGGCTTCACAGGCGAGGATCTCTATCTCCAACCAGATGGCAAATTTATTCTGGTCTGCCCAGATTTTCCCCATTTCCGGCAAAGTATACCGTTCAATCATTTTTGTGAGCTGCCCTCTAATAATTTCATTTCAATATTTTTCTCTTCTTTATTACGCAGAATGACCAAATCCAGTTTGTCTCCCACCTGCAGATCCGTATCGGTAAGGATTGAGATCAGACTTTCCGAGTCGGTCACCCGGTGGTCATTTACCCTGATAATAACATCTTCCGTCGCCAGACCGGCTTTTGCGGCTGAGCTTCCGGGATCGACCTGGGTGATAATTACACCATCTTTGGTTTTCAAACCAAGCGCTTTAGTTATCACCGGATTCAAATCCTGAACCCTGAATCCCAGCCAGTAATTCCGGTTAACCCCACCTTTCTGCTTAATCTGATCGATGACCCGCAAGATGCGGTTTATCGGAATGGCAAATCCAATACCGATCGATCCTTCTTCATAGCGGCTTCCGGTATAAATGAAGGTGTTCATGCCGATCACCTGCCCCAAGGCATTTACCAGTGGGCCGCCACTGTTTCCGTGATTGATGGCAGCATCGGTCTGGATCATGTCCATGTAGATTCGGCCATCCGGCACCCGGCCCCAATCCCGGTTAATTGCACTGATTACCCCAACCGTAACCGTGGGCTGATCGTCCAACTGGAAAAGTCCAAAAGGATTCCCCAGGGCAATGGCCCATTCGCCGACTATCAGATCATCCGAATTTCCGGTGGGCAGATAGGGAAAATCATCTCCGGTAATTTTAAGCAGGGAAATATCCGATACCTTATCTTTTCCCACCAGTTCCGCATTATGTTTTTCTCCGCCGGGCAAAGTTACAATTATCTCCGTGCCTTCCCCGACTACGTGGTCGTTGGTAACAATATAACCCTCCGGTGAAATGATAAACCCACTTCCCAAATTCTGCAATTTCTGCTCATAGACTCTGTCTTTGAACAACTCGGGAAATAACTGTTGCCAGTATGGATCTGCCATGTAGAATGGACTACGTTGAGTGATTTTGACAATCTCAACTACATTAATGCCCACCACTGCCGGATTGGCAGCTGCGGCGGCCCTGGTAATGGCATTCTGCCGTGAAGTTGAAATGGTTTCGTTTCTCTGCAACAGGGTATCCGGAACAGTTTGGGCGTTTGCAGATTGCAGGAATAAGGAATCATCTCCTGAGGTGCGGTTATCCCCGCTTTGTTGACATCCCGGTATGAGGGCTATAAACAGTAATAAAGTAAATGGCGTAAAAATTTTTAAAAACACTTTCAATTTTTCTCCAAAATGATTAATTGTAAAAAACTTCTTCCAAAAAAAGGCCACGAGCCGGAGCGGCTACTCCAGCGCGGGTGCGGTCTTTCGAATTAAAAATTTTTTTAAACTGCTGCATGGTGAATCTTCCCCGGGAGACATCCAACATGGTGCCAACCAAGCCTCGAACCATACCATGTAAAAACCGGTTAGCCGAAATCCGATAAATCAAAAACTGATTTTCCTGTCGCCAGACAGATTCATGCACAGTACACACTTTGTGTTCCGCCTGGGCCTGATATTTAACAAAGGCAGCAAAATCGTGTTCACCAACGAGCAGCGCAGCCATTTCCTGCAGTAAATCAAAATTGATTTTATGAAAATACTCCCAGCTGTATTTCCTGAAAATGGCAGTTCGTTCCAGACTCACAAAATATTGATAAATACGCTTCCTCGCATCAAACCGGGCATTAAAATCCAATGGGACCTGATCAACTTTTTTCACCACAATATCCGAAGGTAGATACGAATTAATGCCTTTCATGATTTTCGATAAGGCAATTTTTCTAGCCAATACAAAGTTGACCACCTGTCCCCGGGCATGAACCCCGGTATCGGTCCTTCCTGCTGCTGTCGTTGTCACTGTTTCTTGTGTCATCTGTTGAATAGCACTCTCTAAAGTTTCCTGAATACTATTTGCATTTTTCTGTCGTTGCCAACCGTGGTAATTTGTGCCATCGTATTCAATAACTAACCTGATATTTCGTCTATCCATAAAGCTCTGAGTATGGAGATAAACTTCGATGCAGGAAATATTTTAGAAATTTGTCTAAACCCGAAATAAAATACTGGATAAGGAAAACTGCTTCAGACATTAAGAAAATCCAAAATTATCCATTCGCCAACATAACATAATAAGACCGCAAAATATAATAAAAGTTCAACTTAAAACAAAATATAATAAATACCTTAAGAGATACCAAATCCTGGGGATTTGCATATCGCTTTCATTTATTGAAATCGAAAAAGAAGAGGTTAAGTTTTAATTATTCGGGTAATGGTGGAGAATCGAACTCAAATCTGTTTTACTTCTGAGGCAAGACAATTCTTACCCAATCCACTTTGCGGCGGGTTGCTCTGGAGACGGTAAATTTGAATCCATCGAAGGTAAATGTTTCGTCCCTTTTAGGAATATGTCCGAGATAACTGAGAATAAAACCGGCTAATGTCTCATAATTTCCTTCCGGTAGTTCAATGCCCAATTCTTCCTTCAACTGTTCCGGTTCTATTCGGGCATTAACGCTGTACAGATTCTCACCTAATACCTTTATTAAAGCAGAGGCTTCATCATATTCGTCGATAATCTCTCCTACCAGCTCTTCAATTAAATCTTCGGCTGTGACCAGCCCGGCAGTACCGCCGTATTCGTCAACTACAATTGCAATGGTGGTATTCTCCTTGCGGAATTCTCTTAATAATTGCAGAGTATGCTTGGTTTCGGGCACAAACAAAATGTCTCTGATAATTTCCTTCAGGGATTGAGGTTGCAGAAAAAGATCTTTCAAAAAGACGACCCCGATAATATTATCCAGATTTTCCTTGAAAACCGGTATCTTAGTAAAGCCTGATTTCTGAAACACAACCATCAGATCATCCAAGGTGGTGTTTTCTTCCACTGCAATAATTTCGGTTCTGGGTATTTGTGCTTCCCTTACCCGCAATGACCGAAAATTGAACAATCTGGCCAGAATTTTACTCTCCTCTTCATCCAGATCTGCATATCTTCTGCTCTCCCGGATAAGAATTTCGATGTCTTTTTTGGAGAAAAAATCAGTGAGTTCAGTATTGGGATATTTTAAAAGTCTTAATACGAAGCTGCTAATTTTATTAACGATCCAGATAATTGGCTGAAAGATGTAATAAAAAAATTGCAGGGGATAAGCCACTTTTCGGACGATAAAATCCGCCAGGCTTCGGAAAAGGGTTTTGGGGATGATTTCTCCGAACAGGATGGTAACACTGGTGATCAACAACCAGGTAATCTTTTCATCGAAATAGTGGTGCAGGTAAATAGTAGCATAAGAAGCAAATGCAACATTGGCGATATTATTCCCAATGAGTGTAGTATAGATAAAACTCTCCGGTTTTAGCAAAAACCGGAAAATGATCTCTGCCGCACGACTTTTTTGTCTGCGCCACAACTCAATGCGGACCCGGTTTACCGAGAGAAAGGCAGTTTCCGTTCCGGAAAAGTAAAAGGTAAGAACCAGAGAAACAAGAATAATAATTTCAATCAATGAGAGAATTCCCTCGTTTTAACATCATATTTTGGGTTCAAAAATTACATCAAAAAAATGCATAATACAAAATACATTTATTCACTGCATGGATCAGTAAAATTTTTTAATATTAGAGGAAAGTTTTAACCGAAAGGCAAACAAATGCGATTAGTGATTCTGCTTATTTTTTCAATTTTCCTGATACAATTTTCCTGTGCACCAGATTATTATATCGAATATGTCAAAATGCAGGGAGTCAACTGGTTTGAGGTCACTTATCAAGGTGCACTCTCTAAAAACGACCTGAGTCAGTGGAAAATTGAACCTGAGGTAAAAATTGAAAATGTTGATATTTCCGGGAATAAGGCAAAAATAAGGGTTTCCGAAAATTTCATGTTAGATGAACATTATTATCTCCATACCGGGAAAAATAAATTTTTCCTGATACCAGATGGAATTTTAGATTCGCTTTACTCCGATAAACCGCTGGGTTACCAGATAGAAGAAAGTAATATCTATTTCAAGGTTTTTGCTCCCCGGGCAAAATGGGTAAAGATTCTGCATTTCTACGATGTACAGCACAAAGAGGGAGAAGAATTCTTAATGACCCGGGACAAAGATGGGGTGTGGGAATTTACCTCATCGTCAGATTGGCAGGGCGATTTTTATGGTTATAAGATCTGGGGACCGACCGGCGATGGAGAAATATTTGATTCCACCATAGTGCTGGCAGATCCCTACAGCCCGGCAGTAGCAACAGTAAACCATTATACCCATCCCGGGAAAACACTGATTCAAAAGCCTTCAAAGTATAATTGGAAGGGAAATCGATGGCAAAAAATGGATTGGCGGGACCTGATTATTTATGAGATGCATGTTCGCGATCTGACTGCTCATCCTTCATCCGGATTAAAGAAAGAAGACCGTGGATATTATCGAAGCCTGCTGGAGAAGAATCAAAAAGGAGGCCTGCCTTACATTAAATCCTTGGGCGTTAATGCCGTTGAACTCTTGCCGGCGCAGGATTTCGCCAATATCGAAGTGCCATACGAAGATAAAGATGCCCCGGTTTACAATACCTGGAATCCATACGCCCGGAATCACTGGGGTTATATGACCAGTTATTTTTTCGCACCGGAGTCTTACTATGCAGATTACGGCAATATGGTTGAGGGAGACATAAATGGTGCGGATGGCTTACAGATCAATGAATTCAAAGAAATGGTACAAACTTTTCATCAAAATGGAATAGCGGTTTTAATGGACGTGGTCTATAACCATGTATCTCAGTACGATTACAATCCCCTCAAATATATCGATAAATTCTATTATTTCCGTCTGAATGATGATTGCACATTTGAATCGGTCAGCGGGTGCGGAAATGATTTCAAGACCGAAAGGCCAATGGCCCGGCGGCTGATTGTGGAAAGCGTTCTGCACTGGATAAATGAATATCATGTGGACGGCTTCCGTTTTGATCTGGCAAAACTAATTGACTGGCAGACTTGTGATGAAATTTTGAAGGCCGCCCAAAAAACAAATCCGCAGGTGGTTATTATTGCCGAACCCTGGGGTGGCGGCTACGATCCCTATGGATTCTCAGATCATGGCTGGGCATCCTGGAACGACCAGATTCGCAATGGGGTCAAAGGCCAAAACCCAAATGACGGTCTGGGATTCATTTTTGGGAACTGGCAGGGGGATAATACCCGGAAATCACTACGGCGTTATGTGATGGGTTCACTCCGGCAATTTGGTGGTCAGTACCAAACGACTGCTCACTCGGTTAATTATCTGGCCTCGCATGATGACAACACGCTGGGGGATTTTATTCGCCTGGGGCTGCGAGAGGTCAGCGAGCAGGACAGTATTACCGATCTGGTTAAAAATGCTCAACTCTCTCCGCTTAATCTGAAAACGAATAAGCTGGCAGCAATATTTTTGCTCACCGTTCAGGGACCGGTAATGATCCATGAAGGGCAGGAGTATGCCCGGAGCAAGGTGATTGCCCCAACTGATGTCCCTGATAAAAATGTCGGCCGGATAGATCATAACAGTTATAACAAGGATAATCCTACCAACTGGTTAAATTTTGATTTTGCTGAAATGAACAGCGACTTAGTGAATTACTACCGGAGATTAATTGAGCTGCGCAAGGCCCATTCGGCATTCCGACAGGCAAATCCGGAAAATTTCAGCTTCCTCGATACTTCGGATTCTCTCTTTCTGGTTTATGAGCTGAATTTTAACCGGAAGCAGTACTTAGTCCTTTTGAACGGTAATAAATCGGTATCACAGAATTTTCAATTACCCAAGGGCACCTGGGAAGTACTGGCAGACTGGGAGAAAGCCGGATCTCTGCCATATCGGGTGATATCACAACCTGTATTAGAGATTCCATCAACCAGTGGTATGGTTTTGGTAAAGGAGTAATAACGGTCGATATTTTCTTAGGGAATTGGCAACAATATCCATCCATGGTTAATT
>CAZTXJ010000034.1:23399-25742 GCA_964617285.1 uncultured Calditrichaceae bacterium
GATTGCTTCAACATCCCTGATTCTCAATGACATGCAGGGAAATTCTTAAAGTACTTCTAATCAATTCTACAAAAATTGATTTCAACTTTGGATTTTTCTCCAGTTTCTTATTACTTTGTGAAAATTTCAAAACCAGAATTAAAAATCGGAGAGCTTTATGGCAGATGATACCAAAGTAAAACAGGGCTTCACCTCATTTCCTTTCCTTTTCTGGCTGGTAGTTATTTTCGAATTCTTTGAACGCGGTTCCTATTACGGCATGATGAGTATCCTCTCTGTCTATATGACCGAGCATCTCCACTTTGCCAAAGAAAGTGTGGGATTAATAAAAGGTACCATTCAACCACTGCTCTACTTTTTACCCATCATCAGTGGTGCACTGGCAGACCGATTCGGTTATCGCAAAATGTTGATGATTGCATTTTCTCTGCTGGGTTTGGGTTATTTTCTTACCGCTCAGGCCACCAGTTATGCGTTGGTTTTTGGTGCACTGGTCGTCATGGGTTTTGGCGCCGGCACTTTTAAACCAATTATCTCCGGTTCAATTGCCAAGGTAACCGATGAGAAAAACAGCGCCCTGGGATTCGGCATTTATTACTGGTCAATTAATCTGGGAGCTTTCCTCTTTCCGCTTATTCTGGTACCCATTTTAAAGCAGATGGACTGGCGCTATGTGATAATTGCTTCAGCTATCGGTACTGCTATTATGCTTCTTCCCACTATCTTCTTTTATAAGGATCCGGTGAAACCGGCGAAAGATCCGACCAAAAAGCAAACCAATATCATTCAAACCCTGGCGAATGCTTTTGAGATTATCTACAGTCCAATCGTGTTGTTGTACTACAGCATGAAACGAAAAATGAGCACCAGAATCATCATCAGCATCATTCTGGCGGTCATTTTTATTTATGCTCTCTCAGATTATCTAAAAAATCCGATAGCCAGTGAAAAATTTTCCCGGGTTGGTGTCCAGAAAGGTAACACAACGCTTATCTTCAATGTGGACCGCAATATGCTGGCGCCGGAAGCCTTTCAAGTGAAAGCAAATAATGCTATGGCATCGAGGGTCTCACTCACGATTTACAAACCACGGGAAATCGATCAGATTGCTCCGGTCATTTTGGATTCTCTCCAAAAGTATCCCGATCTGGCCAGCCTCAATGAAAGTGACTTAAAACAGTTTATTCAGCTCTCGGATTCAAAAGTTGAGCTGTCATTTACCAGGGGCGAACCATCCGGGAAAAATTTTGAGATCATCCGGGAAGGGGCGGAAAAATTCAAAATTATTTTAAATAACGAACAAGCCTACCTGGACTACCAGGCGAATCTCCAGAGCGAGATCGGAAGATATCCAATTCTGGCCGGCATCCAGCCGGAAGATCTGCATAAACTGTATGAGCAGAGCAACGGACGGTCCTTCTTTATTCTGTATGTGGTCGGACTCATCATTATCGCCTTGTTTATCATTACCTTCAGCATTGGCAGAAATGAAGAAAGCAGTGAAGAAACGTCCCAGCGAAGCTATACCACACCTTTTTTTATTATAGCCGCGATCGGATTGGTGCTCTGGCTTCTGCCCGGATTGACCATACTGGGCAGAATCATTTCCTATGTTATCTATATTACCGTGGCTTCGCTATTTATTATTGATAAATCCGAGCAGCCCAAATTTGTGGATCATGCCAAATTTTTATTAATGATATTTCTCTATTCCGGATTCTGGATCATGTACTTTCAGATGTTCGATTCTGTGCTCTGGTATGTGCAGGCCTACGTGAATGCGGCTTCGCTGAACTCGGCGGTTAATTCCTTCCTGGGATTTTTCGGTCTTCATATCAACTGGTTTTTCGATGTGGAACATGTCACGGTGATCAATGCCGGCACGATTATCCTGCTCCAGCTGGTGGTATCAAATATCGTTAAGCATACCAAAGCACTGCCGACCATGATTGTCGGTATTGGCATCGCAACCCTGGGTATGGCTATCCTTTCCGTCTCCACCGGTATCTGGATTTTTATGATTGGCATCATCCTCTTCTCGATTGGTGAAATGACCGCGCATCCTAAATTTATCAGCTATATTGGTCTGATTGCCCCATCGGATCGAAAAGCCATGTATATGGGATATCTGTTTCTGTATGGGGTGTTTGGCAGCTCGATTGGCGGCATCATGGGCGCCAAGTTGTATGTACACTTTGTGGATAATTTGAATCAACCGAAGGTACTGTGGCTGGTATTCAGCGGAATTGGTCTGGCAACAATTATTGCACTATTGCTCTACAATAGATTTCTGGCACCAAAAGAACCTTCGGGTACCTCAGCGGCATAGGGATTAAACAATAT
>CAZTXJ010000035.1:0-5502 GCA_964617285.1 uncultured Calditrichaceae bacterium
CTCGGCAGGCAGGCCACATTTCCGGCGAATGCCGGAAATTCGCAATGACACACTTCTTTTCTATCTTTGCGATCCCGCACCAGCGGGAGAAGCGCCTTTCCGGCAAAGCTGGCCTGACGGGGAGGAATCTATTAAAATTATAAAGATTTCTCGACTTCCGAGCACTCATAGTAATCAATCAGGTCAGATTTGAGCTCTAAAAAAATTGAGTGCTCGGTCACGCGAAATGACTAATCTAATGATCTGTCAAAGAGTAATGTTGTCTTTGTTGATTTTTAGAGTCATGGGAAAATTTATATCAACTATTTTTGAAAATTATCCTTCTACTGGTCGCTCCGGAACTTTCTCTCCACCCTTTTGCATCCATAGCAAAACTCTTTTAAAGTACAGACTCAAATCATCAAAAAGGGTATAAAGCACCGGCACCGCCAGCAGCGTCAAGGCCGTGCTGGTAAACAAGCCGCCAATCAGCGTTAGTCCCATTGGCGCATAAGGGGCGCCGATAAGAGCCGCATTCCCCAGGGCCATGGGCAACAAACCGCCAATAGTAGTAAAACTGGTCATCAGGATTGGCCGAAAGCGCAGGGAACCGGCCTCCAGAATGGCAGATCGTCGGTCGTACCCTTCATTTCGCAGACGGTTGATCATATCCACCAGAACGATGGCATTGTTCACCACCACCCCGATCAGGATCACCATACCGATACCAGCCATCATATCCCGGGAAGTGCCGGTGAGAAACAATGCCAGATTTGCCCCGAAAATTGAAAGCGGGACCGCAACGATAACTGAGAGTGGCAGCACAAAAGATTCAAACAGAATACCCATCAGAATGAACACAAAAACAATTGCGGTAATCATTGCCCGCTGGAAACTGTCATCCTGCTCCTGCATTCGCATAAAGCGGGAGCCCTTCTGCCAGGAGTATCCATAGGGAAGCTGAAAATCTGCCATTAGTTTATCAATTTGTCCGGATATTTTGCCCAGATCCTCTTTGGGCGTCTTTGCCTTGATCTCCAGGAATGTTTTACCATCCTGCCGGGCAATTTCACCAAATCCCTTTTCAATTCTAAATTTTGCCAGTGACGAAAGCGGTACGGCCCTTCCCTCACGGTTGATAAAAGTAATATTTTTCAACTGTTCCAGATTTTGCCGATCTTCTTCCTTGAGCTGAATGCGCATTTCAATCTCTTTATCTTTGGCATAAAACCGGGGTAAGTTGAGTCCCCGAACCGCGTACATAATGGTATAAGCTACCTGATTGGGATTGATTCCATTCCGCTGGGCAATATCCCGGTTCATCACCACATTTATTTCATCGCCACCCAATTCCCGGTCAGTTTCCACATTGATGACACCCGGTATCAGCCTCATCCGCCGCTCCACTTCCGCGGATAATTCTTCCAGTTTTCCGGTGTCATCCCCATACATTACTATCGAAACCGAGCCTTCATCCTCTTCCGAGGAACCCCGCCAGGAAGTTCTGAAGCGAATACCGGGTCTGGTTGGTAACCGGTCTCTCAAATCTGCCAGTACCGCATCGCTATCGAGTTTTTGATGCATCGGTTTGCCAATCCAATTGCGGAGTGTGCGGTAAATGGTATTGTACCATTGATCCTTATCCGCCGGATACAGGAAGACCCGCACTCGTCCGAAAGTTTTCCGGTATCCGGTATCCACCGCTTTGATATTATAGCGATCGGCATGGGCAAACAGGGTGTCTTCAACCTCCCGAAAGAATTCGTCAGTCTCCTCTTCGGTATAATTTTGAGGCATATCATAGATCAAATTAAAATCACTGATGTTACCCGGCGTGAGATCCGATGAAGGAATTCTGGGCCCCAAGACACCAAAAGTAATAAACATGATAAACAGGATCACCACCACGGTGTCCAGTCTGCGGTTTAGAACAAAGCCGAGAACCTTTTGATATAGATTGCGATTCCAGGCAACCACCGGTAATTCTTTTATGGGTTTGGAAGAAATAACCCGGGTGGTGACCAACGGAATTAAAACCAGGGCCACAAAAAGTGAGGCCAGCAAGGCAAAGATGACCGGAATACCAACCCGTCTCAAATAGAAAAAGAAGGAGTCATTAATCAAAAGTATCGGCAAAAATACTACGATGGTAGTCAGGGTTGCCATGGTGACTGCCAGAGAAACTTCGCTTGCCCCGCTAATTGAAGCTTCCCTGGGGGCCATTCCTTCATTTCGTTTCCGGTAAATATTCTCCAGCACCACAATGGCATTATCCACCACCATCCCCACACTCACCATCAGGCCCATCATGGTAACGGTGTTCAGAGTCCACCCGATGAAATAGGTAATGGTCAGGGATATCAGAATAGACAGCGGAATGGCCAGGGTCATGATAAGGGTAATCCGGATTCGCCGGAGGAAGAAAAAGATGACCAGCAATGCAAACAGTCCTCCCCACAGGGCGGTGTCTATAAGGTTGTTGATCGATTCCTCGATCAGATCTCCCTGGACAAACAGGATATTTACTTCGGCACCCTTCAGCGCAGGATATTTGCTGATTTCATTTTGCAGCATGTCCTTCAGTTTGTGGCTCAAATCCACTGTGTTGGCCAGTGATTCCTTGAATATACCCAATTTGATTGATGGTTTCCGATTCACCCGCTGGAACCAGTTGCGCTCCGGCACATCATAACGGACTTCGGCGACATCATCCAGGGTTAATCCTTTATCATTGATGGGAATTTTCCGGATTTCATCGATATTTTGAAATCGGCCCAGCGACCGGACGGTGAATTTCTTTTCCGCTTCCGACACCCAACCGGAGGAGATGGCAAAATTATCCCGGCGAAGCTGGGAGATGGTCTGAAAAAGATTGATGCCATAAGCATCCACCTTGTCCTGATCCACCAGAATCTGGATCACTTTCTCGAATGCTCCCCAGATCTCGATATTGGCAACACCATCGATCCTTTCAATGGGCCGTTTGATATAATGCTCCACCACATAATATGGATCTTCCATGGTTTCCGGGATGGAGATGGAGAGGAAGATAATCGGTTCATCATTCCTTCCGAATTTTCGGAGAAAATACCGATCGATATCATCCGGCAGAAGTGCCCGGGCACGTTCCATCCGGTCCCGAAGCTGATCGTAGGCAAAATCCATGTCGGTACCCTGGACGAACTCAAGTCCAATCCAGCAGCCATCGGTATGGCTGTAGGATTCCACCTTCTTGACCCCGGCAATGGTCCTAATTTCCTCCTCCACTGGCCGGGCTATTTGTTCTTCAATTTCCTGTGGATTGGCATTACGGTAGGGAACCCAGACGCCAAGATAAGGTGCTCTGAATCCGGTGGGCAACAGTTCAATGGCAATTTGTTTAAAGGCAATGAAACCAACCACCAGAATTGCCAGGAAAGTGACTGCGATGGTCACCGGCCGGTTAATGGCCAGTCTGGGTAAAAACGAAGATTTATTCATCCGGAATTATTCTCCCTTTTCAAATAGTGCATACACAGTTGGAATAATTACCAGGGTTAAAATGGTTGAGCTTATTAAACCGGCGATCACGGTGATGGCCATGGGTGTCCGGATTTCGGCGCCATCTCCCAGACCAAGCGCCATCGGCAAAAGCCCAAGTACGGTGGTGGCAGTGGTCATCAGGATGGGACGTAACCGTGCCTGTCCTCCCTGCTTAATCGCTTCCACTTTAGACAGACCCTTTCGACGCAATTGATTGATATAGTCAACCAATACAATGGCGTTGTTTACCACTATACCCGCCAGCATAATAAGACCAAGAAATACCATGATATTGAGAGGTATGCCGAGAACAAACAACACAATTGCCACACCGATCAATGCCAGAGGAATGGTAAATAAAATAACAAATGGATGAAGAAACGACTCAAACTGGGAGGCCATGACGATGTAAACCATGAAGATGGCCAAAAGCAGTGCCAGTCTTAGACTACCCAGCGAAACTTCCATTTCTTTATTTTGCCCGGTAATTTCAAAGGTGAAATCGCTGGGCAGATCCATTGACCTTAAGGCGGTGTAAACATCACTACTAACACTGAACAGATCCCGATCTACAATATTTGCCATCACCAGCGCCGACCGCTGTTGATTAACCCGCCGGATCTCGCTTGGTCCTTCTTCAATGGTAATCCGGGCCACACTCTCTAAAGGTATGGGAATCTCGCTTTCCGGATTGATGTTAATCCGTTTTAAAATATCCAGGGTTGCCTTATCCTTTTCCCGGATCTTTACCCGGACATCAATTCTCCGGTCCTCCTGCTTAAACTGGGTGGCCACATCACCCCGAACTTTATTCCGGACGATATTGGCCACATCCAGAATGTTCAGATTATAGTAAGCCAACCGGGCCCGGTCGTAGACAATCCTTACTTCCGGATTCCCGGACTGCAAATTGGTTTTTACGTCGGATATTCCCGGAATCTGAGAAATAATATTCACCGCATCGCGACTGGCAATAGCCAGTTCCTGCAGGTTATAACCTTTTATTTCAACTTCTACCGGGGTTTTAAAACTGAAAAGCACCGGTCTGGAAATTTTATAATCCATTCCGCCGTAATTTCTTAGCTGGCTGCGAACCTTTCGAATAACCCGTTCTTCTGTACGAATCGGCGAGTTTGACGGCTTGAGCGTAGCGGTAATGATGGCGGTATGTTCCCCGGCTTCCCTTTCGCTGATTTTAGTTAAATCCACTCCGGCAACTGTGGCAATCTTTGCTACTTCATCCTGATTTAATATGAGCTTCTCAATCGGTTTGATGGTTTGTACAGTGCGTTCGACAGGCGTCCCTACCGGCAGGGTAATTTCCACATTGAATTCACCCTGATGCACCTCCGGGATAAGTTCGCTTCCCAGATTGGGCAGGATAATGAAAATGACCACCAAAAAGGGTACAACCGCGGAAAGGATGACAGTTGTTTTATTGACCAGAGCCCAATCCAATAACCGGGGATAACCATTATAGACGGATTTAAATCCGGTATCGAACAGATTGGTCAGGAAACGCAGAGGTACAGAAAATATTTTCTGAAAAACAAATATTATCGTCTTGATGATAATGCCAATGAAAAATAACGCCAGGGTAAATAGTTTGCTGAATAAATTGAGCATAAAGAAAAGCACAAAACGAATGAGAATATAGAAAACCCAGAATGGTGTTAGGATCAGATTTACTATTTTCCTGCCTGGAGGTGCTTTCGTCACAGCCTTCCACCATCCCCTGATATTTTCTTTTAACTGAATAATACTTTCGAAACGGATAAGAAATTTTCCCGGGGATTCTTTGGCGGAAAAAGATTCCGGTAATTCAATTTTCCGGGAAGCCAGCATGGGAATAAAAAACAGGGCAACTCCCAGCGAGGCCATCAGTGAAAAAACCACGGTTAAAGCCATATCGCCAAAAATTTGACCGGCAACTCCCTTGACAAAAACCATGGGAAAGAAAACAGCAATAGTGGTGAGGGTTGAGGCCGTGACCGCGCCACC
>CAZTXJ010000035.1:5602-14649 GCA_964617285.1 uncultured Calditrichaceae bacterium
TGCCGGAAATCGTTCCCACCGCTGGTACCCGGACCTTTAGCTTTTTTCTCATCTGGTTTGGTAGTGGTTTGTTCACTTGCCGCTTTTCGGGTTTCCTTCATTCTCTGGACAAAGGTCTGTTGAGCAGCAGTTCCGAACACCCGATCCCGAACTTTTTTGGCAACCTCTACGATATTGGCACTACCTTCCTTATAAATCTCCAACTCCACACTTTCCTGACCATTCAACCGGGTGATGATCTGTCGTTCCTTATTGGTACGATAAACCTTCCCGATATCATCCAGTTTTATTTCAACACCGTTATCCAGCCGGATGGCGGTTTTACCGATTTCAGGAACTGTTTTAAATTCGTTGAGGGTCCGGACGATATATTCGGTCTGGGCTTCCTTTAGATTTCCACCAGCCAGATTTACATTTTCCCTGGCCAACCGCTCCCGAATCTGCTGTATATCCAATCCCATGAGTGAGATTTTCTTTTCATCCAGCTCCACCCAAATTTCTTCCTCATAACCACCTTTCACCTTCACTGCCGCTACGCCGTCCACTGTTTCCAGATCCCGCTTGATTTGTTCTTCGGCTACGTAACGGGTATAAAATAAATCCGGACCGCCGGTAACGCCGAGACGGAGTATCGGATCCAGCGATGGATCGTACCGGAGAATAACCGGCTTTTTTGCTTCCTCCGGCAGAAAAACCTGATCTAATTTTTCCCTCACCTCCCCGATCGCATCCTCCATTTTCACGTCCCAGTTATATTCCAGGATCACATCGGACTGACCGGCCTTGGAAACCGAACTGATTGAAACCAGGTTACCAACCACACCGAGCGCTTCTTCAACCGGACGGGAAATGGTTGTCTCAATCTCTTCCGGAGCGGTGCCCGCATATTCGGTTCTTACCGTCAGCGAGGGATAAGAGATGTCGGGCATTAAATTAAGGGATAGTTGGTTATAGGAAAGCCAGCCGAAGACCAGAATACCCAAAACAACCATAATAATAGCAACCGGCCGGGTAGTGGTAAATTTGAAAAAACTGCTATCTGTGACTTTTTTGTTCATAAATCATAATCTCGTCTAATCTTGCTAAATGATCTGAAATTACTTTGAAATTATACAGACAAACTGGCAATTAGCTTACTTTCCCGGATTCTTCCTTTCCGGGTAAAACTTGCCAGTGATAATACTTCTCTTTTAAAATCTTTATACTACTACCCTCTTTGAGACCGCCCTGCCCAACCACAACTATTTTGGCGGTATCCGGTATGCTGTTTAATACCTCAACTTTTTCTGCATCTTCGAAACCTTTTTTAAGTTCCAGCTTTTGCACGGTATCCGAACCAACCACAAAAAAATAAGTTCGCTCGTTTTCGTAAATAAGCGCAGTTTTGGGAATGAGCATAGTATTGGGCCGGACATCCACAATCAGTCTCACGCTCACAAACATACCAGGCCGGAGAAGATTCTGGGGATCACGAACCCCGGCAGTCGCCTTAAAGGTTCCACTGGTAGGATCCACAATAGGACTGATGCGTTTTACCCAGCCCTGAAATACCTTTTCGGGCATCACATCGCTCTGAATAATCGCCTGCTGATTAATCGAACACTTGGGTAATTCGTCCTGCGGTACATACACTTTTACCACTTTTTCATTGGGATTTGTGACGACAAAAAGTCTGGTGGAGGTTTGAATCCTGTCCCCAATTTTGGCCATTCTCTCTCCGATGACACCATCGATGGGAGAACGCACAATGGTATAATCCAGATTCAGCTTGGCCTGCTTCCATGCTAGCTCCGCCTGACGGATGGCCAGTCTGGCATTATCGAATTCCTCTTCACTGATCAGATTCTTATCCTTCAAAGCTTCAAACCTTTTGAACTCAGATAGTTTGGTATCATATTCCAGGCGGGCTTTTTGCTCTGCCAGGGCATATTCTTCTTCTTCAATCTGCAGGAGTGCCTGATTACGGGAAACCCGGTCGCCTTCCTCCACATAAATCTTCTCAGCAATACCCTGAATCCGGGCAAATACATCCGCCATTTGTTCGGTTTCTAAGGTAGAATTATATAATAGATAACTGGAAATTTCACCTCTGGTAACGGGGGTTACCTCTATGGGAATACCGGGATCATTGCTTTGGCTCATCTGCGGGGAACCAGTAGCATTGGTATCCGATTGCTGAGAATTGGTACTGTCCTGCCCGGCAGCCTTATCAGCAGGTGTGCTGCTGGACCCTTTAGAACCACATCCAAATTGAACCACCGCAGCAATGACAAAAAAGAGTAAAACATGCCTCAATTTCATTTTTTTAATACTCCTGAAAGATTTCTGGTTTTTGAATTTTATCAATTAACGAAAAAATAATGATTCTGTTTCAACCCATTTTTAATGTAAAGCACTTAAGGTATTTCCCAAGGCATTAAAGGTAAATATAATCAGGGAGATTAAAAAATAGTAAGAAAAGTTTTGCCAACCGAGAGGAACAAATCTAAGGATAAATTCAATCCTGAAATAAGAAATTTGCCAAAATGGCCGGAATCCAGTTGAACGGTAGAGAGAAAAAGAATAAAGAAGAATATATTCCAAAAGATCATAAAGGTGAATGAGAACAGATAACCGGACTTCTGAATATCCGGTTGTTGATGATGAAATTCCTTTATCAGGGAGGTAATATGGAACATGTAAGCATAACCGATGAAAAAATTTAGGGCAATTTCGAATCGTCCGGGGATGATAAATTTCAGAGCAAGTAAGATAACTGCAGCAAGTGGGAGAACATAGGGACCTAATGCAATGATGATATTTCCGCCTTCAATGGTGATGTGTCCCCCGGATTTCCTGGACGCCGAAATGTTATGAATTTTTTTAAAGAATACTAAAGCAAAAAGTGCATGGGTTAACTCATGTTCTAAAGTACTCCAAAATCCACTGCGCGATGAAAAAAGGATATACCATAAGATCAGAAAAATTATACTCCCGGCCAGAAAGCTATAAAAGTGATATCCTTTGGCAATGGCAGATTTACTGACCGGGATGAGCATCTGCGCATATCCCAGAATTAAGAACATAAAAATAATAATGAAAATAATCTTTATAATGCTGGTGAGGATTTTCATCGAATGAGTCCGGATAATTCAGGATAATAGGTAGGCAGGCGCATATTATATCAGGAATCGCTGGTCGTCTGTTGAGTTCCGGCTTTTCTTTTAATGATTGGATATATCCTCAGGATTTCGTGCTCAATTTCCCGGTAAATCCGTCGGTAAAAATTTAAATTCATGCCAATGGGATCATCAATTGCATTTTTCTTGGGAGGTAATTTTCGTCCAAATTCGGTTAAGGTAAATATTTTGTTTTCAAAATGTGGAAAAACATGAAGCAAATCGCTCTTATGTTGAGGCGTCATGCATAAAATGAGATCACCTGAATTGAGTATCTTTGGTGAGATACTCTGGGATAGATGTGAGGAAATATCAAGACCATGTTCCTGCATAACTTTTTGAGATAAATTTGAAGGGGAAAATCCGTCACCACCCCAAACGGCAAAAGAATCCACCTCGACAAATTTTTCGAGATTCTCCTTTTTTATCAGATTCTTTAATATTGCTTCAGCCATCGGACTTCGGCAAACATTTGCGGTACATGCGAACAGAACTTTATACATCTTACTCACTTTATTGTAATTGATTTCGGAAGGTTCAAATGTATTAATAGATGTTACTTTTCTAAACAGTTTTTTATTTTTTCAAAGGCAACCGCTCCCTCACGGATCAGTTCGATATCCGGTTCCTTATCACTTATCTTAATGATAGTGGAAGGTATCTTATAAATTGTTTCACCGGCATCCAGAACCAAAGAGACACAATCCAATATTTCCCGGCTAATTTCATTGATTGATGGTGGGGATTTTTCACCGCTTAGATTGGCACTGGTTGTAATTAACGGGGTTCCGGATAATTTGACCAGGGAAGTTGAAATTGAATGTTGCGGAAAGCGAAAACCGAGATGAGAGAATTGATTCCAAAAAGAAAACTCTAGTTTCCTTTTTCTCGGAACAAGGACGGTTATCGCATCTGGCAGTATTTGAGTCAGAAATCCTTCCAGCCATTCATCATCATTTCCACTCAGCTCAAGGATAGTCGTGACATTGTTTACCAAAATGGAAAAAGGCTGAGTAGTTTTCCGTCCCTTTATTTCCATCACCTTTTGAATTACCCGGTCACTGGAATAATTACCCGCTAATCCATAGACTGTTTCTGTAGGATGAATAATCACCTGATTCTTCTTGAGCAGATCGGCTGCGATCTGGAGTGATTGAATCTCGGGCTCAATGGGATCTATCTTCAGAACTTGCACTTATCATATCCATAGCTTTTTGAAATACCATTTCAGGAGTTATTTCCATCATACAGCGAAAATGTTTCTGAGGACAGGAGTGCCTTCCATGGTCGGTGCAGGGCCGGCAATACAAATTTTCTATCTGAATAACGTGGTCATCATCCCCATAGGGATAAAACCCAAATTCCGGAATGGTGGAGCCAAATACGGTGAGCACTTTTGTCCTCACTGCTACCCCGAGATGAGTCG
The DNA here is from genome assembly GCA_964617285.1 of uncultured Calditrichaceae bacterium. Taxonomy (GTDB): domain Bacteria; phylum Calditrichota; class Calditrichia; order RBG-13-44-9; family RBG-13-44-9; genus CAYVKM01. The sequence goes on from CAZTXJ010000035.1 coordinate 10,187, forward strand.
GGGCACTGTCGTTACTGATAAGTATTTGAGATCTTCGGATAATCTCACCCGTCTGCCGCAAACTGAACCTGCCCATGCCATCATGAAATGCCGGATTATTTGGTTTATTAATTTCCTGAAATAAATACTGATCATCTTTCGATCCGATGAATACGATGTCATTCCCAGAACCGGAAAGTTTTTCGGCCAATTCCCGGTAATACTCGGAAGGCCATCTTTTGGTATACCAGACCGAACCGGGAGCTATGGCAATAACTTTACTTTCATCGATGATTCGTTGCTCTTCAAACCATTGATCTACTCCAGACCGATCCTCCTCGGTAATATTTATTTCAGGCAACTCTTTCTGTTTAATCTGAATGCTCAGGGGTTTAACCAGGCTCAAATTTCTTTCAATCTCATGCAATTTTGAAAGATAGTCCACTCTATTGGTGTAGAAAAACCAACCCACACTGTTTTTAAAACCAATCCTAACCGGGATTCGGGACAGGGAAGCAAGCAAGGCCGTTCGCAGCGATCGGTGCGGAGAGATCACCATATCAAAGTTCGCTGCTCTTATTTTCTTAATCAGCTGCAGAAAAGCACTTAGTCCCTTTTCCTGGTTGTGCTTATCATAAATCCAGAGTTTTGAAATATAAGGAAGCGTTTCAACAGTATTTTTTGATGCCGGAATGGTCAGAAAATGGGTCTGTGCCTGAGGAAATTTCTGACTGACAACCCTGATCAGTGGAATTGTGAGAATCACATCTCCAATAAATGCTGTTTGGATAATCAATATCTTCTGCAAGATTCATCCATTTTCATCGAATAGTAATTTAATAGACGCCGGCTAATGTGCCCTTGAAAAATGTTCGTGGATAATCTTCCATTTATTATCCTTCTTTTGAAAAACATGGGTACCCCGGCCCGGAATCTCAACGCGTTTATTTCCTCGCAATAGAGTTACCCGCCAGTAAAAGCTCAGGATGGCAATCTCCCCAAGATCAGTGGCAACCGGATTCATTATTTCATAGGTAACATTATCCGCCTCGGCCAGATAATATTCGAAGGTCTTTTTAAGTTCAGCTTGTCCCTGAAACCGATCGTGCTCGGTGGAAGAGAATCCGGAAATTTTTTCGGAGAAATTTTTGAGAAGACTATCCAGATCCTTCTTGTTAAACGCTTTAGCACAAGACTCCTCGATTGCAATCAATTCATCTAATAAGTTCGCCATGGCATATCCTCCTAAAATTAGTTTCAATGGATGAGCCTATCCTAAAAAGCTGGATAATGTCATTCCTTCCCGCAATTGCGGGACAGAATGACAAATTGCCTGAAATGGACTTTTTAGAACATGCTCATATATAATCCAATATAAACTCAAATTAAACAACCAGAAAAAAATTACTAATTTTTTTTAAGAAAACAAAATAAATCAGGCAGGTCGGGTGAGATCGGAGACGATTTTCACCAGTTTCATAATATCAAATGGTTTTATCAGGTAGGCACTTACTCCCATATTTTCCAATTCAGCTTGTTGGGTGCTTTCTTCAAACCCGGTGGTTATAATGACCGGAATTTCTGGTAATCGATCCAGTATTTTTTTACAAACAGTTTTTCCATGTTCGTCCGGAAGGGAAAGGTCGAGGATAATCGCATCCAGAATTTTCAAATTCTGGGTAAAAACTTGATCCGCCTCTTCGGCAGTGACTGCCTGGAGAATATTAAATCCATTCATACTTAATATTTTCTTAAGCAACCACAAAAGGTCGTGATCATCTTCAACGATTAAAATATTCTTTTTTTCTAACATACAGAATTTTAATAAGATAAATGAATAAAATAATGTAATGATATTTATGAGTTAAATCTAATAAAAAATAGTAAAAATAAAAAATATTAGCCCATACCATAATTTCCGGAAATTTTGGTTCGATAATTAAATTGAGATCAATTGTTTTAACAGGATATTTATTATGTAAAAACATTTTGTGAGGTATTCCCATGGATCTACAAAAAATTCGCGAGGAGTACGATCAGAATTATCAGCAGATAATAGACACAATTGATCAAATGGGCGGAGAGACAAAAATCAAATACCATCGCAAACTACGAACACCCCTTTATCAAAAGCTCAAACAGCTGCAACAACGAGAACATTATCTGGACCGATTGGAATCCAAACTACAGGAACACTAATCGAATTAATATATCCCCGGAAACGTTTCAGAGTTTCAAAATCTTGACACGTTAACTTTATCTTGCCATTAATAGAGGGCAGGTTGATTTACGCATGGTCTGGACGGTAATACTCCCCAGAATGGCCTCCCGGATACGAGAATGGCCATATGAGCCCATCACAATCAGATTTGCCCCGGATTCCTTAGCCACTTCAACGATTTTATCCGAAGGTTCACCATCAACTATTTTTTCCTCTAATTGGGGAATATCATAGGGTTCGAGATATTCACTGGCTTCTTCCAGAAAACGTTTCCCCTCCTCTTTGGAATCGTTTACATTCAATGTGATCAGGGGGAGTTTCATTTCCGAAGCAAAGAAAGCAGCTAGATAGAGAGCTTTACTGGCGTTTTCACTCCCATCATAGGGAACTAAAATCTTCTTGATTTCCGAATATTCCTTCGGGGCAATAAATATCGGTTTTATTGAGAGTCGGGTTGTCGCTTCGAGGGTTGCACCAAGCATTTTATCACTCCATTTGGCAAATTCCCCACGGGCGCCCATGATGACCATATCTACCAGCCGGGCTTTGTCGCATATTACATCAACCGGATTACCACTCTCTTTTTCCAGAGTATATTGAAGATTATTTTTCTGAAGGATCTTTTCGGTTTTGTTCAATACTTCTCTGGCCTTTTCTTCCAGAAGTTTTTGTGATTCCTCCTGGTATCCGGAGGTGGGAATGATTGGCGCGAAGCCCTCCACACCAATGGCCACTGCCCACTCAAAAATTCGAATATCGATAACCGATAACACCCGGAGATGAGCATTAAACTTTTTTGCCAGAAAAATTCCGTACTGTAACACCGGATCGGTAAAAGCTGATCCGTCCACCGCTAATAAAATGGATTTCACCATAACGTCCTCTGATCAATTTTGTGCAATAATATTATACGCAACAAATTTATATGACACAATAGCAGAATACTGTATAAAGAAGTCATAATAACTATTTTTACTTACTCCACCCTGACTACCGGGGAGGATCTGGAAACCACCCGGCCAATTATCACCGCATCTTTTATACCACGTTCGTGCATAAGTTTTAGTAACTTATCAGCTCTATTTTTAGGAACGGATATTAATAATCCACCCGAAGTCTGGGCATCATTTAACATCAATTGCCGGCTTTCTGAAATTTTAGAAGCATAAGATACGGAAGACTTTGTGTATTGGTCATTATCCCTTGTTCCACCGGGAATGATATTAGCTGCCGCAAACGCATCCACCTGAGGTAAAAAGGGCACATTTTTATTATCAATAAGCGCTGAGGTGCCGGAACCATTCATCATTTCCAAAAGATGGCCAATGAGACCAAATCCGGTTATATCCGTACAAGCATGCACTTCAATTTCGCTCATTGCTTCAGCCGCTTTCTTATTCAGCAAAGCCATGGTATCTATAAGAAGTTGAGATAAATCATCTTCCAGTATTCCTTGCTTCAGGGCGGTTGACAGGATCCCGGTTCCAAGAGGTTTGGTCAGAATCAGAACATCACCATTCCGGGCAGTATTGTTTTTCAGGATTTTTTGGGTGCTCACCAATCCAGTGACAGCCAGACCAAACTTGGGTTCGGTATCATCTACTGTATGGCCGCCAATAATCGAAATCCCCGCTTCTTTAGCTTTGGATTGCGCTCCTCTCAAAATATCCTCCAGCACAGTGAGGGGTAAACGATTACTGGGAAAACCGACTATATTTAAAGCAAAAAGTGGTTTAGCTCCCATGGCATAAATGTCACTCAACGAATTTGCAGCAGCTATGGCTCCAAAATAAAACGGATCATCAACGATGGGGGTAAAGAAATCCACGGTCTGGACCACCGCTTCCTTTTCGCTTATCTTGTAAACAGCAGCATCATCTGAGGTCTCGACACCGACCAGGATGTTTTTGTCTTTTGGAATCGGAAGTTTTTTGATCACTTCCTCGAGCAATTGTGGACGGAGCTTACAAGCGCACCCCAATCCATGGGTAAATTGAGTCAATTTAATTTCGGATTTTTCACTGGTAAGATATATTTTTGGCTTATTTTGACTCAAACGGCTAACTACTGTGGTAATTTCTTGGGATGCCCGGTCAATTTCTTCCATAGTAGTGAACTTGCCGACTGATAAGCGAATCGTTCCCATAGCATATTCAACAGGAACCTTCATCGCCGAAAGAACGTGAGAGACATCGATCTGATCCGAGTGACACGCTGCTCCTGCAGATGCAGCAATGGTATTTAATTCCGACAGAATGGTATT
>CAZTXJ010000035.1:14749-25384 GCA_964617285.1 uncultured Calditrichaceae bacterium
AATAAATCCACTCCCAGCTCCGGTACAGTTACCGGAATTTTCCCAATGGATTGGGCACAATCCGAGTGAAAAATGATACCGTGCTGATGAGCAATTTCAGCAATCTCCCTGACCGGCTGGATTGTGCCAACCTCATTGTTGGCATGCATTATTGAAATCAATATCGTGCCAGACGAAATAGCCAATTCAACATCTTTGGGATTTACCATTCCGAATTTATCAACCGGGAGATAGGTAACTTTGTATCCTTCATTTTCCAGATATTGACATACTTCAGTAACCGCCGGATGCTCAATCTGGCTGGTTATGATATGATTGCCTTTTTCCCGGTAAGCCCGGGCCACTCCCTTTATGGCATAATTGTTGGATTCCGAACCGCCACTGGTGAAAATGATTTCATCGATATTGCATTGTAATAAATCTGCGATTTGTTTTCGGGAATTTTCCACAGCTCTTTTTGCCGCCAAACCATAGGCATGCATACTGGAGGGATTTCCAAAATTTTTAAGAATAAAAGGAAGCATCTCTTCCGATACTGCGGGATCAATCGGAGTGGTGGCGTTATAATCCAGGTAAATTGGTTCCATTTCAGGCAATCCTGTCAATATTACATATATAATATCAAAATATTAAATTATAAAATCTCTGTAAAATTTACCAAATCCAAGTCAGTCTAATATTAGTATTCATTAAACTTGAAGCAAATTGATTAAGATTCATTATGACGGGATTTTCTGGAAATGGAAAATTTAGGCTCTACTTTAATGATTACTTTTTTAATTTCCGGAACTTCCTGCATCAGATACTGCTGGCACTGTTCGATTAGTTTTCGTTCCGATATATTTTTTATATTTGGATCGGAAACGATATCAAACATAACCCGCAAATTATTTTCCCTGCCATAAATCCGAAGATCATGAAATGAGTGACACTCCTTGGTTGTCCTACAAAATTCCTGCAGCTTTTTTTCGATTTCAAGATAAGTGGGGGTTCTGCGCATCACCGGATCATAATGCACAGTCACATAGGCGTTTAATTCCTGCCGTAAAGTTTTATCAACATTTTCAGCAATCTGATGAGCTCTGACAAAGGATAAATTTTCCTCAATTTCAATGTGTAGGGTAATAATCCGAATTTCCCCATAGTTGTGAATGATGATATCATGAATACCCTTTACTTCAGGAAATCGAAGGGTAATCTCTTCAATTTGATCCAGAATTTTTTCATCCGGTGTAACACCGAGCAAATTATCAATGGGTCCCTTGGCAATACTGTATGCAGAATAAAGAATTATCAGGGTTATCAGAATTCCAGCCGGACCATCCAAATTCGGAAAATTAAAGTGTGAGAAGATAAAAGCAATCACCACGAATAGCGAGGAGATGGCATCCAGATGGTGATGCCAGGCATCGGCTTTTAAGGCAGGAGAATTTATTTTTCGAGCAAGTGACCGGGAAAAAAAAGCCAATCCCTCTTTTAGTACAACGGTAAGCAGGATAATGCCGATAACCCACCATGCTGCCAGGAATGGTTTTGGGTGGAGTATTCTGTCGATGCTCGATTTCAACAATTCAAATGAAGTGATTGCCAGAATGGTGGACATGATAATCGCAGAAATAAATTCAGCTCGTCCGTGTCCAAAAGGGTGTTCTTTATCGGAGGGTTTAGCCACTATATAAAAAGAGACAAGCACAATTATACTTGTCCCCATATCACTTAAGGTATGAAAGGCATCGGCAATGAGGGATAAACTGCCGGTTATTAATCCAAGTATTCCCTTTACAATAAATAAAACAAAATTAAGCAGGATACTTGCCCAGGCACCAAGTTTCCCATAACCTGTTCTGGTTGCGATATGAAACCTATTTTTTGCAGACCCTGTAACTTGTGCTTTTTCCAAAAGCGATTAACCGGCATTCAATGAATATATAGATTTCTGATTTGGAGTAAAAAATCATCAAACCATGTCACATCAAAATGTACCTCGAATCGAGGTTACTACATCAATTTCAAATATTAAGATTTGCTCTTCTTACTCCGGGTGGCGTTTCTTTCCGCCTTTTTACGTTTTATATAACGATTTCTTCTCTTTTTCTTTTCCCGAGCGTTATACTGTTTTCCCATTTAAACCTCAAGTATTGAGTGATACAATTGTTTTTATACTTTTTTAATATTACTATTTTCGATCAGACGAAAAAACTCATCCACCGTTTTTACCCGTGGCCCCTCCCAATCACGATTCCAGGGTTGATCGAAACAGACCGCTAATCGACCGGTTGACTGAAACTCTACCAAATTATCAATAAAATCATCGAGCAAAGCGTAGCCATCGATTTCGGATTTATAGTACGTAACATGTACTTCATTGGCTGGAATATCGTTTTTTCCAATCCACATGTAAGTTGCTGCCCGGCTAAAATCCGGTTGGGAGGTAACTATCACAATGTCAAATTTATCTTTCCATTTGTCAAGGGCATCAAGGGCGCCCGGATACGCATCAGCATCGGCCATAATTTTTTCGATTTGCTCTGACTTAACAAACTTATAAATCTGATCTCCGATCGGAAAAAAATCCTCTAACCTGCGCGAAACAATAGGCTGTACATCATGATCGGGATAATGATATTTATAAATCTTGGTTAAACTCCCGACAAAGTCCCGAACAACACCATCCAGGTCGATTAGAACCCTGATCTTTTTCACCCGGTCAGGTTTCTGATCGAATACATCTTTCGAACTCTTTTCACTCACTTGATATAATCCACGACTGATTCAGCATTGTCTACACCAATTACATTCCCGTTCATCCACTGGCAGTCATCTGTGGCAAATACCGCAATAGCATTGGCTACATCTTCCGGCGTGGTCAGACGGCGCCCAGGATTCCGCTCTACTGCAGCATGAACCATTCTTTCATGTTCCGGGATTTTTTGCAGAGCCGGTGTATTGGTCACCCCGCCTCGGATCGCATTTGCCGTCGCACCAATATGTGCCAGTTCCATGGCCAACTGGCGAATGTGAGATTCCAGTGATGATTTGGCAGCAGAGATAGCTCCATAATATGGAACGACGTGGGTGCTTCCATAACTGGTCATGGCAAAAACCCGGGAACCAAAACCCAACAAATTGGCCCAGTATAACTCCTGTACCCAATAAACCAGGCTATGAGCCATGACATCCAGGGTCATATCCATGTTGCTCTGGTTAATCACCCGATCCCGGTCTGCGCCAATAAAAGGTTTAAGTGTGCCAAATGCCAGACTGTGTAAAAAAACCCCGATGTATTGATTCTTAGGGATCATTTCCCGAATTTTAGCTACAATCTCCGACCGGCGTTCCTTATCTGCCGCATTCACGTTGTAGAAAAGTGGTTCCTTCCCGAAATGGCGGATTTCACTGATCAATTCCTTTACTCTATGCAAAGTAGCCTTACGATCCAGATGAACACCAAAAATTTGATACCCTTCTTTCGCCAGACGTAGTGCTGTGGCTGCGCCAAAACCACTGGATGCACCCAGTATTAAGGCATATTTTGAATCTTTACTTTTGGGTGACATGGATTCCTCATCTATTAATTTAACTTTTTTCTCAATTAATTTTTATCCGTTCGAAATCCCTTAAATTTGCGAGGCTAAATTTAGTTTTCAAAGCAGGGAATGTCAAGCCACTTTACTGCCGGACAATTTAAGAAAACTGCGATTCGGACAAATTATTGGCGAAATTATTTAAGTGGACTTCACGTATAAATCGATATTTTGATTGTTTTGCATGTCTGAATAAATAGCATCATTGAAAATCTGATAGGTTATAATCTAACATGGATTCTAATCAAAATTAGTTTGCCACTAACTCTTTTGAAATTAAGTCCATATCTGCAAGGATTTCCTGCATGGCCAGTCCAATATTCAGTGCTTCCAGATTTTTCTTGACATCCTCGCTTGCTTTGTCGCAACCCTGGGCGATCTTCAATCCGTTGATATACACTTTTTCAATGGTCTCTCTGACAAATAATCGGGCACAGGCTTTCATATAATCTACACTTTTCCCCTGCTCGCCTTCATATACTGCGGCTTTATGACATAATGCATTGGCCACCTCGCACCAGGTCATCATGTCTGCCAGAAGGAACATGACATACTGAAAACCGGTCAAACGGCATTGACGGGCAGTCATTATAACCTGATTCATTGCCCGGATGGTTTGTGCCAGTAATGGTCCATCAGTATCTTCGGGAAGTTTATCCAGATCTTTGGCGAATTCCTCGTAGAATTCCCCATTGGTTCGGACAGTGGATCTTAAGCGAAACATGGATATGATATTCTGTTGAATCTCACTGGTTCCCTCATAAATGGTCAATATTTTGATGTCCCGCTTTATCTTTTCCACTTCATACTCACGCATATAACCATACCCGCCAAAAGCCTGAATACCGTCATTTGCCATCTTGTCTCCGGCTTCGGTGGAAAAATACTTTGCTATCGAACCTTCCACCTGCCGGTCTTCATCCGAGGAATCCAATTTATAGGTTGTCTCTTCAATATATGCCCGTGCTGCTTCTAACTGTACCGCATGAGGAACAATTAGCTTATGGGTGTAACCCTGTTTTTCCGCCAGTGTTGTTTTAAACTGAACTCGTTCTTTGGAATATTTTAAGACCCGCTCCAGTGAAGCCATCCCACCACCCAGTCCAAAAGCAGCTACCATTAAACGGGTATAACCAAATACCTCATTGGCCTGTTTCAGACCCTGGCCTTCGACTCGACCGAGTAAATTCTCTGCCGGGACAAAAACATCCTGAAGTACCAAAGGACTGGTATTTGAGGCTCGTATGCCGTGTTTATCCTCGTGTTTGCCAGGCTGCAACCCTGTAGTCCCCTTTTCCACTAAAAAGAATGAGGGACCCTCCGGTGTCTCCGCCAGAATGGTATACAGATCCGCGACCGCAGCGTTGGTAATGAACTGCTTTTGTCCATTAATTTTGTACCCCTTAATGTTGCCGGAATCATCCAGAACCCGTTCTGCTTTCGTTTTCAGCGCCTGGACGTTGGAGCCGGCATTCGGTTCAGTGACGCCATAGGCCATCATCAGACCTTCTTCAGCGATGCGAGGGATATATTTGGATTTCTGATCCGGGGTGGCCCCTACCCGGATCGGATCCATACCCAGACAAACGACCAGGAACGACGTGGCGATGGCTAAATCCATTTTGGCCATCCGTTCCGAAATCACTGCAAGTTCATAGGCACTTGCGCCCAGACCGCCATATTCTTCTGAAATAAACAATAGATGCAGCCCCATTTCCGGTCCCATAATAAACCTGATCAGTTCAGCCGGATATTCACCAGTAATATCCAGTTTTAATTTTGTTTCGAGGGGTAGTTTTTCTTTTTCCAATTTGTTAATAGAATCCAGAATCATTTCGAACATTTCCGGATCTATTTTTCGCTGCTGCTTTAACATAAGGAGACCTCCTTATAGAATGTTTCTTTTTACTTTTGAGAAATCATTGAAAATAAAGTGCTTAATATAACGAGATTGCTGGAAAAAATGAATAAAAAATTAAGTTTTACACTACAGTATCCTTCAAATGTAAACTCAAAGATAATTATTTCTGGAAATCTGAATTAATAACCTGCTCCTTAATAAAGGAAGTGTCTGAATGACAATTTTCCGTAAGATTATCTCATAACATTTTCTAAAATTTGATCTATTAAATTTGGTTTTTATAAAACTTTATTTTATTTTAAAGTGACTTATCCGTTATGGGAGGTCCAAATGTTACATGGATCGGATTTTCGCTTTCAGCGCCACCTGGAACTCTGGAAAGACCAAAATAAGCAAATTAAAAGGGTTGTGATTGGTACCCTTATCTTTGGATTTCTGGTTTTGATCCGAGTTCTGATTCCCTTTCATGACGAAACCGAACATTCCTTAAAAGTAATACGCAATCTCACCACCGAAAAAGACAGTCTGGATCAGATAAATAACATTTATCTGAATTTGGGTGATTCTCTAAAGATCGTCCAACAAACAATCCAATCCGAACCATGGGAGATGGAAAAAGAAAATCTTATCCGAAAATTTGCCCGGATAAACCGGGAAGGCCGCCCGGTGGATGCCCAAAAAGTAGCCGATTCTACTATTATGAGTATCGTAAAAACAATTCAACAGCAGATTATTAAACCATTAGATAAAGTACTGGAAAATATTGAGCGGCAGAACTTCGATTTAAATGAACTCAGTAACCAGATAGAAGATTTTTCACAATTTATAAATCAGTGGAAAAAAGACCATATAGGGGTGCGCTGGTTTGGCACCATTTCCGAAAAAAATCAGGAAATTTTCGAACTTACCCATCAATTAAATCTGCGGACAAGAAATTTAGCCGAGGTGCTAGGACAGAAAGAAAGATCCATAAAACAGGAAATCCAAAACCGGAAAGAAAAAATTGCCACAATTTCGCAGGAGGTTGCTCAAGAAAAAACAGATCTGCAAAAAGTGCTGGAGGATCTGCTTCCCAAATGGCTGCAAGGAATTATTAATGTTGAACAGATGATTCAGCTTTATCCGATATTTCTTCTTATCCTGATGCTATATAGTGCCTGGATTGTCTTTAACCTCTCCAGACATTATCATTATTTCTCAACCCAGATGATGACGACTGCCCAGGAAAAAACAGACCTGGCCCTCTCCTCAATCTGGACCATTACTCAAAAAGCGAAAAGAGATGTCATCCTCACCAAAATCACTTACATTTTATACATCGTTATCATCTGGTATTTCTTTGAATATGGGATATCAATTGATTCACATTGGCTAAAAATAGCTGCTTTGGATGTTCCAATTTATAACTATCAAATCCTTTTGGTAATAACCTGGTTTAGCAGGGTGGTTTTCGCGGCAATGCTGATATTTATAATTTTCTGTCGACAGCTCACCTGTATCCGCAGATTTTCTCCCGGCTGGCCGGATTTAAATAATAAATAAGAAATAAAACTTGTTAAACAGAATGACTTAGAATATTTGCACTTTGCATTATTAACTGTAATAAGTGCCTGATAATAAAGCAAAAAAGACAGAGCTTAATAATCTTAAATTTTAAAGTAACTCAGAAAAGCTCTTTTAATTGAAAGGATTGTTAACTATATTTTTAAAAAAGACCACTAAATCTGGAGGTGAGAACATGAAGAAATTTTCAGTGTTTTTCGTTCTGGTAATTGTTTTATTTGCCTTGAATCTTGTTTCAGCTCAGGAAGCCGCACTTAAAGTCGCAGAGATGGAATTTTGTACCGGGGTACAGGACAGGCAACCGGTGGATCCCGATACAACGTTTTTAAGTACTGTAGAAAATGTTTATTGTTTTACTCAGATAACCGGGGCTACTGAACCGACAACCATCAAACACGTTTGGTATTATAATGGAGAAGAAAAAGCCAGTGTGGAGCTCAATGTTGGTGGGGATAACTGGAGAACCTGGAGTTCCAAACGAATTCTGGAAGATTGGACTGGCAAATGGCGGGTTGATGTTGTTTCTGCCTCAGGCGAAATTCTCATGAGTAAAGGATTCACAGTAAAATAGATTTATAACCAAGTTTTATTCTGATCTTTCAGTTCTATCGAAATACTGCTCATTTATATTGATAAAGAAAAACCCCTGGTTCATTTCAATCAGGGGTTTCTTATTAGAATGCAAAGGAAATACTGATATGGAATTCTCCCCTTGACTCGTATTTTTGTGGACGAAGTTTCACGCCATAATCGAAACGAAGTGGTCCAACCGGAGTAAGGATAGCTAAACCTGATCCTACCGAGGGTTTGATATCAATAAATTTAAAATCCTGATTTCTTAACCAGACATTGCCGGCATCCATAAAAACTTCACCCCAGAAAAGCCAGAAAAGTGGTATTCTTAACTCCAGATTACCGAGAACCATTAACTTCCCGCCCAGGGCGATTGGATTTTTACCCTGATCATCGTACTGTACCGGGCCTAATAACTGTTCCCGGTATCCTCGAACCGTAGATGCCCCGCCCAAATAATAACGTTCAGATAACGGGATATTCAACTCCTTGCCGAGTTCGACAATATTCCCAACTCGGATTCGCGATGCCAATACCCAGGATTTTTTTAAGGGGAAACTCTGATATCGGTTCCATTGCACCATAAACTTAATAAATCGATTATCATTAATATCCTTAGAAATATTATCCCGGCTCCTGGAGTAGGCAAATTTGATATCTGTTTCCACCACCGATCCGTTACGGGTATTGAGATAGTTGTCTCTTTTATCCTGAACTAACCGGGTGCTTACTGAATAGATAAAATCCTGACCCTTTGTTTGTTGATAAAATTCCGAGCTCAGTGTATCACTGGTTAAAATACTTACCCGGTTATAAGCAATGGTTCCTGAAGCTTGCCAATTATTCTCGAAACTATGCTTTACCTGGAATGAGGAAGTAAAGTAATTATAATTAGCAGAATATAATGGACGAACCTGAAGATAAGACACCTGGAAAATACCCGGGGTACGGGTGTATCCAATCCACGGCTCAATATAAGTCAGACTATATTGATTCTTGGGATTAATAAAACTATTTACCCGAAAGTCATAAGAAAAAGATGGAATAATATCCAGTGAAATTGATCTGGCTGTTCCAAATAAATTTCTATGACCAAATTCCAGGGTAAAATCAAAAGTGCCGCCGTAAATGATTTCCTGTTCATAGGCTACACCAAATCTTAATGCCACCCATCGGGGCTTTTTTTCAACGACCTTAATTAAAAGTTTAACCTGACTCCTAATGCTATCAATGGCACTTAAATCCATTCCTACAAAGTCAAATAAGCCGGTGCTGTAGATATTTTTTTGAGATCTTTCTATTTCTTTTCTGGAATAAATATCGTTTTTATGAATCTCCAACTCCCGGCGAATAATAAAACTTTTAACATTTTGAATCCCGATATAATCAATATCTCTGATATATACTGTTTCGTTCTCTTTGACATTTATGGTCAAGAAAATGAGCGAATCCGAGATGGACTGCTCCTCTTTAATCTCAATATAGGGTTTACCATGATTATAATACCAGTTTTCGATCTGGTTTAAACCATCTTCAATCTTATTTCGGATATAAGGTTCACCATCCTGTAGTGTTATGGAAGAACGGAGCTGCTCTGGAGTTCTTATCTGGCTGCCAATAAACTTTATTCCACCGAAAAAGAATCTCCTGCCTTCGGAGATCTTATAGATCACATCGATATTATCACCTTTACGTTCAACTTCTTCATCCACCCAAACATTCAGGAATCCATTTCCCAGATAATAATTTGTAATGATAATTTTATCCAAACGGTAGAGTTTGCTATTGAATTCTTTTTTTTCACTGATTTTGATAATCTCTTTAAGCTCTGAACTTTTAATAAATTTATTACCCTCAAAGGTGATGCTTTTTACCCGCAGCTTTGCCTGAATTGGCAGCGGTGCGATGAGGGTAAAAATTGTCAACAACAAAAATAGCTTAAAAGTTGTATTGCCAGTTGAGGTCAATTTTAAATTTGTCATAAAGTTGTTTTTCGTAATATGTTGATACGGACCAGTTCCGGTTAAATCTATACTCAAGATAAATTTGGTCGCCGGCATCCCAACCCAGACGCGGCGTCGGGATTTCTCCCATACCCGGGATGCCCGAAGAACCAAGCTGCGTTTTATATTCCAGATAGAGATTCGGGGTAATGTATTTGCCCAGGGAAAGAACACTCCTTTCCGAAGGCATATTTAAACGCTGCGTGGTGTAATCCACGGTGCTTTGGGTGTTCTCCACCCGGATCTCATCCAATCCGATAAACTGCCGTGCTTCACGTTCAACCCGGGAAATTAGGGCCTGACTAATCACCTCCTGCCCTTTGTCGAGCACCAGGTTTCCGGCACTGCTGCCCAATTCATTAAAAGTAACCCCAAACAAGAGCAACGATATCTGATCTTTAGTCTCCGGATACAGACTGGTAATATCCTGCAAAGTTTGTAAATCGAAAATTCTGATTTCCTTTACCGGATCGTTGATATTACCGGTAACATGCAATTGAAAAAGAAAACCATATTTTCTGGTTTCAGCCGTAATATCAAGGTTTGGCAATTCCTTGGGATTAATGAATTCTATCCGTCCATCCCGGATATTAAACTCCTCAAACTGAAAATACTTACCTTTGGGCACCTCCAGATTTCCGTACATCTCCATCAATCCCTTTGGCTCCTGGGTAACCTTTAGATCTCCGGTAATCATCATGTCAAATGAGTTAAAGGTGGCGCTGCTCCGAATATAGAAATTCCCGGGAATGGAGACATCCAGCATATATTGAAGAAAGGGAGGTGTCTCCCGCATACCGGTGGTTAATAAAAGATTCTTTTCCGATTCCTTTAAATTGAGATCAACTTCGCCCTTATGAACAGTCACATTTCCTTTCACCAGAATGGTATCCTTACCGGTTATGGTAAAATTATTGGCCGAGACTATTAGCCGGGCATTCTCCAAATAGTAATTGATGAAGATTTGATTGGCATTAAGTTTCAAATCGATTTTAGGTCTGTCTAATTCGGCAAAATCCACATCACCGGAGAGCCGGAATTTACCATTCTT
>CAZTXJ010000036.1:0-1218 GCA_964617285.1 uncultured Calditrichaceae bacterium
TTGGCCAGTTTGGGTATCACTGGGCACTGAATGGTTTCGGATTGAATGATGTGGTTCTGAAAAAACTCTACCGGGATAATGCACTAAAATTACTTAAGAAATAAAAAATACATTTGCGAAATATTACTAATTAAAATCGACAGAGGATTCCATGTTAAAAAGTATAGTGATGGTAAACCTAGTGATTCTGATTTTACTTTTTGCCGGGTGTTCCGGCTTCCAGGAAAAAAGTTCAATTCAATTCAAAAAAGAGGATAACCAGAGCTTTTCATTTCGAAATGCACAGATTCAACTAAATTATGATAGTAAAATGCGAGAAACGGTATACCAGCCAACTCAGGGCGTCTCCCTGACCAAAGCGGATTCCGGCCGACCTTCACATTTTATTGTAGTAAATGGAGAAGAAATTACAGATTTTGAAATGGATCCGGCACAAACTCAGATCCTCGAAGTTCAAAACCAGTTTGGGAAGGGAAAACAATTAATATTGAAGAGTGTTGCACAGGGCCCGGATCAGTGCCAAATTGAAAAAACCCTAAATATTGAGCTTTATGAAAATTATCCTAACACAGCCATTTCCTGGGCGAGTTATAAGAATCTTGGAAATACGGAACTAAATATCACAAAAATTTACTGCAATTTTCACCGCCTGGATGCAACGCATTCGGGCACTGCAGAATATGCTTACGATTTCTGGTCTTTTCAAGGCAGTGCCTTAGCCTGGGGTAAAGATTATATTTTTCCTCTCAATGCACATTTCTTCAGCCAAAACTGGATGGGTGTACAGCCGCGGACCAAAGACGGCGGCGGTGTTCCGGTGGTGGATCTCTGGACTAGTAAAGCCGGATTGGCTGTGGCTCACCTTGAACCCAAACCTCAACTGGTCTCTCTTCCGGTGAAGGTTGCTTCGGATAACAAAGTGGAAGTTGCCGTCGAAAAGGATGTAGATCAATCGTTTCCCCCAGGTGGTGTTTATGAAACCCTGAAAACGGCGGTCATTGTTCATACTGGGGATTATTTCGATGCGCTGCGAACCTTTTCAAATTTAATGAATGCACAGGGCGTGCAGATGAAGAAACCTTCGCCGGAAGCATATGCCGCAATCTGGTGCGGCTGGGGATATCAATCGGATTTTACTGAGGATGATATCTTAGGAACATTGCCAAAAGTGAAAGAATTGGGTATCCACTGGGTCGTTATTGACGACCGCTGGTTCGA
>CAZTXJ010000036.1:1318-20621 GCA_964617285.1 uncultured Calditrichaceae bacterium
CAAAAGTGAAAGAATTGGGTATCCACTGGGTCGTTATTGACGACCGCTGGTTCGATCGCTATGGTGACTGGAATGTAAGAAAAGAAACTTTTCCCGGTGGCGAAAAACAGATGAAGGATTTTGTTAAAAAACTCCACGACCAGGGTTATCAGGTAAAAATCTGGTGGACACCGACCAATGCGCAACCGGCGGCAGATTTTGGCGACTGGCCATCCGCTACACCTGGAGCATCAGAGATTGTAAAAAAGCATCCTGATTGGCTGGTGATGGACAAGGATGGGAATTTCCCCACCGACAATCGTAAAATGTATAACTTATGTCCTTCGGTTCCGGAGGTGCAGGAATATATCCGCCAACTGACTTTGCGTTTTATCAAAGATTGGGATTTCGATGGTCATAAGCTGGATGCCTTCTGGACAGTTCCGCCCTGCTACAACCCTGCTCACCACCATACTTATCCCGGACAATCCAATGAGGATGTCCCCATTCTGATAAAAATTATTTATGAAACCACAAAATCTCTTAAACCCAACAGTGTAACGGAGATCTGTAACTGTGGCACTGCCCAGGACTTTTATCAGGAGGCTTACATTGACCAACCGGTAACGGCAGATCCGATCAGTTCGGTACAGGTCCGGCGGCGCATCAAAACCTTCAAGGCACTTATGGGTTCACATGCGGCTGCATATGCCGACCATGTGGAGCTCACTAAAATCGATACCATAACCTGGAGAGAGACCGGAGAGGATTTTGCTTCTGCCGTTGGAACCGGTGGAGTCGTGGGTACCAAATTTACCTGGCCAGGTGGACCGGAAGATACGCGTCTTACTCCACAAAAAGAAGCACACTGGAAAAAATGGATTTCCCTTTATAATGATAAGATGTTAAGTAAAGAAGAATATTTAAATCTTTATGATATTGCCTATGACAAGCCGGAAACACATGTGATCCAAAAGGGAGATACGCTCTACTATGCATTTTATGCGGATTCCTGGAATGGCAGCATTGAATTACGCGGTTTAAAAAATATTGAATATCGCATTTATGACTATGTCAACCAGAAGGATATGGGAACGATCTCCGGATCATCTCCGGCATTTTCCCCGCAATTTGAAAATTCCCTTCTGATAGCGTGCTATCCAATTAATTAGGAATAGTCTGAATTAAATCTTTTTAAAGGAGATAATAGAAAATGCCAAAAAGAAAATTCTTAAACCTGGTTTTGTCTATTTGGTTAGCAATAGCAGCTTTACTAATATTCAGTAGTTGTTCAAAGACGCCGGATTATTACGGCATGGCGGATTTTGCCACCGTGCAAAAGATAGATACCCATGTGCATGTGAACTCTCTGGATCCGGCTTTTGTCGAACAGGCGATTGCCGATAACTTTAAGCTGCTTACCATTAATACGGACTATCCGGATTTCCCGCCAATTGAGGTGCAGCAAAAAGATGCGATTACCCTGCAAAACAAATATCCCGGCCGGATTGCCTACGCCTCGACCTTTCATATGACCGGTTGGGATTCACCGGATTGGCAGGAAAAAACCATTGCTCATTTGGACAGCACCTTTGAACAGGGTGCCATCGCGGTAAAGGTCTGGAAAAATATCGGGATGGCATTCCGTGATAAGAATGGCAATCTGGTGATGATTAATAATCCGAAATTTGACAAAATTTTTGACCATCTTCATGAAGTAAATATTCCTCTGATCGGCCACATGGGGGAACCAAAAAATTGCTGGTTGCCCATAGAGGAGATGACGGTGAACAACGATAAAGGTTATTTTAAACATCATCCACAGTACCATATGTATTTGCATCCCGAGATGCCTTCTTACGAAGAACAGATGGCAGTTCGAGACAGTATGCTGGAAAAGCACCGGGATATGGTCTTTATGGGCGCTCACCTGGCCAGCCTGGAATGGAGTGTGGATGAATTGGCCAAATTTTTAGACAGATTTCCCAAGGCGGTCGTGGATATGGCAGCCCGATCCGGACAGGTGCAGTATCAGTCCAGCCGGGACCGCGAGAAAGTGCGGCAGTTCTTTATTAAATATCAGGACCGGATTTTATATGCCACAGACATAACTCAAGAGCCGGATGCCAATTCAGAAGAATTCAGAAATGAAGTCCACAATAAATGGATCACTGATTGGAAATATATGAATACCGATTCCACTATGCAGGTTCCGGAATTAGATGAGCCCTTTCAGGGGCTGAAGTTGCCCCGAAAAGTTATTGACAAGATTTATCTGTTAAATGCGGAAAAAACCTTTCCAAAAGCTTGGAAAGAAAAAGATTAATTTAATCTTTGTTAAAGTTGTTGACTCTTATGATTTCAAATTTACACTTGCAAAAAAAACAGTTCGTTATGCCATCGTGCTTGCTATGGTTCTTATTTTCCATAACAATCCTCTATGCACAAGAAATTACCAAAGGGCCATTTCTGACAGATCCGACCAGTAACTCCATGACCATTCGCTGGGAAAGCGATTCAAATCTGGATTATAAATTAAACTATGGTGAAAAAGATTCTTTAAATAAAACATTGGATACTGAACAAATCGGTGAAAATTCAGGGCGTTTTCTATATCAGACGAAAATAAAATACCTGAAAGCCGGAACAGAATATTCTTATCAGATCGGAGTAAATTCCTCTAAATCGGGTGTTCACTCATTCAAAACAGCACCGAAATCCGATTCACCCATCAGTTTCGTGGCCATGGGAGATAGCCGCTCAAATCCGGAGATATTCGCTGTTCTTAACAAACAAATCGACCAAATGGGTCCGGATTTTATCATCAGTATGGGTGATCTGGTGGCGAGTGGCGGAAATTATGATCAGTGGGGTGAATACTATTTTGGTCCAGCTGCCAATGTTATAGATCATATTCCTTTAATTTCATGCTTGGGTGACCATGAAGGCGATGGTGATAATGGGGAACTATTTCGGAACTTTTTATTTCCTGCTCTTGATTTTACCAAACTTTGGTTCTCTTTCGATTATGGACCTGCCCATTTTGTTTCCTTGGATTACCGTTATCCGGAATCGGAGGAAATGATTAATTGGTTTAAAGATGATATGGAAAAATCCACCAGGAAGTGGAATTTCGTTTATATGCACCGTCCATGTTATGATTTGGGAGGGCATCGTTCTCACTGGGGAAATCCGACCTGGCCTGAGCTTTTCCGAAAATATAAAATCGATATTGTTTTTGCCGGGCATTCCCATCTTTACGAAAGATTCTATCCGGTGAGACCTGCAGATGAACCAGAAAGTTGGCCGGTGACCTATATAACCACCGGAGGAGCAGGTGCCGGGCTTTATGATGTGCAAAAGTCCGATTTTTTAGCTGAATCCAGGTCTGCTCATCATTTTACATTTATAAATATTTCGGGGAATAAACTTGAATTTAAGGCCATTTTAAATTCCGGTGAAGTTTTTGATCATTTTGAAATGATAAAAAAGAATGGGGTTTATACTCAGTCCTATTTGAATTCGATAAAATCACAGGAACAGTTGGATCTAACCAATATGTTTGCCAGGGCAATCTCCTTTTCATTAGGCCAGATTCCATTACAGGAACATCCGGCCACAGTAAATATCACGCTTGAGCGTGGATCCATTAATGAACCAGTCTATTTTAAAGTTTCATTAAATCCGGAATCAGAGAAATATTTCCGGATGGAGAGTTTTGAAGATTCGCTAACGTCCGCTGACAAAAAAAATATTCAACTGAAGATTTACAGCCTCACCGATTTACAGATTTCCGGATGGGGTGATATTTATCCGGAACTGAGTCTGATGGTTAACTTTAAGGTCGCTCATGATGAAAATCAAATACTTGGAAAACTAATTGACTATTGGCCCGACGAGGGTTATTAGAATTGAAATAACTAATAAAAAATAAATCTGGAGGAGACATGAGAACAAAAAGACTAGTAATCGATTCTGTCCTAATTCTGCTTTTTTTAATTAACATTTCCTGCCAAAAAACGCCTCCGCATCAGGCAATGATTGAGGGGAAGAATATTACCATTTATTTTGATCAGAATATGCATAGCCAGGTTGTGGCAAATTTTGACGGTAAGGCAATATATATTGGTGAGTATGCTCCTTCCGAATATGTAAGTATTGCCGGTTCTCCGCTAACAGATTTTAGCTTTCAGGGCAAAACCCAAGAAAATATTCAGGATGCCCTGGGAAAGGGTAAAAAATACCTGCTTACCGGCCAATCCGGAAATTTAAAAAAGGACGTACAAATAACCTTGTATGATGAATTTCCGACTTTTGCTGTTTACAAAGTGACATACTCCAACATCGGAGAAGAAAATCTGGAAATAGAAAGCTGGACCAATAACCATTATGTGATTAAAACTGATGCTTCTTCTCCCCAGTCACAACCATTCTGGTCCTTCGAAAGTGGTTCCTACGAATCGCGGCCGGACTGGGTATTACCTCTGAAAGTGGGATTTAGCCAGCAAAACTATATGGGAATGAATGCAACTGATTATGGCGGTGGAACTCCGGTGGTGGATGTCTGGCGAAAAGATGCTGGAATTGGGGTAGGACATCTCGAATTAGTCCCAAAGCTGGTATCACTTCCGGTCAATATGCCTGACCAAAATACGGCAAATCTTGGGGTCGAGTTTTCGGTAAACAAGAAGCTTCAGCCCAAAGAAAGCTTCTCGACTTTCGAAACTTTTGTCGCTGTGCATCAGGGAGATTATTTTGCCACATTGGTAAATTACAGGAATATGATGATCAAAAAAGGAATTAAATTTGATAAATTCCCGGATAGCGCCTATGAACCAATCTGGTGTGCCTGGGGTTTCCAACGAAATTTTACCATCGATCAAATTTACAAAGCGCTTCCCGAAGTCAAGAAATTAGGTTACGAATGGGCGGTTCTGGATGATGGCTGGCAAACGGCAGAGGGCGACTGGTATCTGGTTAAAAGTAAATTTCCCCGCGGTGATGCTGATATGAAAAGGCTGGTGGATACGATTCATTCATATGGCTTGAAAGCAAAATTGTGGTGGGCACCGCTGGCGGTGGATCCCGGAACAGACCTGATTAAAAAACACTCCGATTATCTGTTGCTCAACAAAGATGGTTCAAAGGAGGATATTTCCTGGTGGAATGCCTATTATCTGTGTCCTGCCTATCCACCGGTTCAGGAGTATACCAAAAACCTGGTAACTAAGATCATGAAAGACTGGGGATACGATGGATTGAAAATTGATGGTCAGCATCTGAATGGCGCTCCACCTTGTTATAATCCTTTACACCATCATGCCTACCCGGAAGAGTCTGTTGAAAAGATCCCGGAATTTTTTAAGGTAATCTACGAAACTGCTAGGAGTATAAATCCGAATGCCGTGGTTGAGATCTGTCCCTGTGGTACCGCTTATGCCTTCCATACCATGCCTTACATGAATCAACCGGTAGCTTCAGATCCGGAAAGCTCCTGGCAGATCCGCTTAAAGGGAAAAACCATGAAAGCACTGATGGGTCCATCCGTACCGTATTATGGAGATCATGTGGAACTGAGCGATGGCAGGGATGATTTCGCTTCTACGGTAGGGGTCGGTGGTGTGGTTGGAACCAAATTTACCTGGCCAGTCGGTTCAAAGAAGAAATCAAGAGTAGATCTGACGCCGGAGAAGGCAAAAATATGGGAAAAATGGAATAAAATCTATCTGGAGAATATGTTGCCAAAAGGGATCTATCTGGGTGATCTCTATGATATTGGGTTCGACAAACCTGAAGCCCATGCTATTCTTAAAGGCAATAAAATGTACTATGCCTTCTACGCAGATTCATATAAAGGTGATGTGGAACTGCGGGGTTTGGAAAAACATGCTTATCAGGTAATGGATTACGAAAATCAGAAGGATTATGGAACAGTTCAGGGACCGGTGGCCAGGATACCAGTGGAATTTGAAAAACATCTGCTCTTGGAGGCAAAGCCAGAGTAGATAATTGAGCGAGGTAAGGTAATGTAAGTACTTAAAGGAATTTTCTTGTAAAAGGAATTAATTGTAAAAATTTTTAAAATAGATACATCATTAATCCAACGGATAAAAGTAATGAATGCGTTTCACCTCATGGTATAAAAATGTGTGACCCTGGTAGGCGGCAAGAAATAGCAGTGTATAATTTAATTCTTAAGATAATTTAAATATTTCGAATTAGAGGTTAGTATGAAAAGGACTATCGGTACAATTGGGATTTGTTTAACAATTTATTTCTTACCGTTTTTTACCTTAAACGCGCAAGATCAGGTTAAGTCTTACTATCAGGGCATTACTATAGCACCAACGTATTCCTATCATTTATCCGGGAGAACGGATCGGGTGAAAGGCTATCTGGTCAAAATTGAAAATATTAACAGTCTTGTCAATCACGGTTTAGTTATTCTGGCCAGCGGTATTGATCAGGGTGAAGGTTATACCATAGTAAATGGGGCGAAATACGATATCCCGGGTCTGGCAGGTAGCCTGATCAGTTCTATCGATAAAAATGAGAAGAATGTACCAGGCAAGGAAGGGTGGTATTCTTACAGCAGCGGGGACGATATCATCGGTAAGATGGTTATACCGCTAGGCCAGGGAAACCTGAAGAATGAACTTAATGAAGTGACATTTTATATGAATCCGGGCAGTGACGGTTTCGAAATTATTGATGCCAGGATTGAGTCTGTAAAAGAAACTGTTCCAACCCTTATTGGGCAAACCTATCATTTATTAGCGCGGGGAAAACCGTCATCCATTCGCGATTTCGATTTTGTCTTCAACTACAAAGGTGAGGCGAAACGTCTGGAAAAGGATATCCCGGATTGGGCCCGCCGGGGAAAAGTCAACTTTTATCGAGCCGGTATCGATTGGGATCATCTTGATCGTATGTTTGAGATGTTCAAAGAAGCTCACATCAATCTGGTGGCAACCGGCATCCCCGCCGATAAAAATAGTGATGAATACAAACGGGCAGTAGCCTTTATTGAGCGTTGCCATCAGGCGGGCATTCACGTCACCGCATTTAATTCACTGGGCAATATTAGTTTTCGCGAGTATCTGATGCATCCCGACCTGGAAAAATGGATCGCCCGGGATGAATACGGAGCATTGCGCTGGCGCGGTGAAAAAGGCAGCAGTTATGCCGCTGACCTTCAAAACGATGATTACCGAAAGAACGATTTGCTGAAGCGGGCTGCAGTGGAGATCGATGCCGGAGTGGATGAACTCTATTACGATTGGGCTATCGGAGGAACCGGCGATGTCCTGAAATTCTTTACGGAAGTCCGGGAATTGGCTAGGCAGAAAGGCAGAAATATTGCCATATATGGAAATTGTAAAGGCAATATTTTAGCCGATGAAGCATGTGACCTGACTAAAAGCGAAGGCACCACCGAGGCCGGTGTCTGGAATGGGAAGTGGGTTCACAATATTGCGCAGGCCCGTTTTTATTATGCTTCCGGTAGTGGGGTCAAACCATACCGCAGTAAATATGAAGGTGCCGATCCGGGAGTCCCCAATCCGGGAGCGTATGACGTGAGGGACGGCATGAAATACGGGTGGATGAAACCTATTGCCGAAGCATCCGCTTTTCAATCCCATTTTGCCATCGCTGAAGCTGGCGAAAAATTGTTAAGCGGGTGGGTCAACAAAGATAATCCCATGGCGATGGAAATCTGGGATGGGATTTGCCGGTATTATTCATTTCTGGACGAGCACCGGGATCTGTACACAGATGTTTCCTGCGTAAGCAAGATTGGCATTGTGGCCCCACCCCATATACCAAGTTTTGAAGTCTCCCTGACACGGGAGAGTCTATACAATGCATTGGCCGAGATGAACATCATGTATGATGTGGTGCTGCTCGACCAGCTTACGCCGGTAATGTTAGCGGGTTATGATGCGATTATCATTCCCAACATTCCCTGGATTGAAGCGCAGCAATTGGACGCCATTAAAACCTATAAAGAAAAGGGCGGTAAAATTTATACCATTGGCAGTATGGCGGAATTGCAGGAATTAGCAGATGATACCTCTCCGGCGGATATTTTTGCCAGGTTGAATGAAGATGCCGCAAGGGAAGAATTGAGGAATAAGTTGATGAATTTGGAAGGAGATCCTCTAATCTCGATTTCGGGTACAGAATATGTTGCTGCCAATATTGTTCATAAGAATGGGTCGGATCGATATGTTCTGCACTTTGTAAATTATGACCAACCCTTAGAAAATGTCCGGGTTAAAGTAAATCTTGAAGGTTATCCGATCAAAATAAGCAAAAAAAGCTTAACTTTGTTTTCTCCGGATAAAATGCCAGAAAAAATAAAGGAAATTTCGGTGAGAGGTAAGACCGTGGAATTTGTGCTTCCGGTACTAGAGATTTACGATATAGTGGTCTTGAATTAATTTGTGCCGGGAGTGTCATTATAAATTGATCTGAATTGGAATTGATGAAGTGCATAATTAGATATGAATGCTCTCTATAAAATGGTTTTTACAGGTTTGTACTTCCTGCTATTAGGGAGTACCTTGTCCCAATCTTACGAAGAAATTCCGGGTCAAATACCCACCCGAAAAATTGCTAATGAAATTCGAAATCACCATAATGGTCTTGCAGTCTGGTGGACCGGGCACAACGGATGGCTCATCAAGTCCGGCGACACCTTGGTGAGTACGGATCTGGTTCTTGAGACAGAAGAAGACCGGTTGTATGATCCCCCGGTATCGGCAGCTGAAATCGCTAAAGATCTGGATATTTCCTTCATCACTCATGAACATGGTGATCACTTTTCGCGGGCCACATCAAGAATTTTACTGGAAAAATCTCAATGTATTTTTGTGATGCCCAAGACGTGTTTGGAAGCCGCCCGGGAACTGGGGATTCCCGATTCCCGGATTCGGTTAGCCGTCCCGCGGGATTCATTTATGGTAAAAGGTGTGAGGGTGAAAGCCCTCCGTGCTATACACGGCAATCCGAAATTTGCCATTTTTTATGATGCCAATTTACAGGATTGCGGATATCTGATTAAAATGGGAGGGAAAGATTTCCTCCAACCAGGCGATACTGTGTTATTGGAGGATCATCTTTTCCTCGGACACGTGGATGTTTTATTTTTTTCTCCTACCGAGCATAACATGCATATTCAACAATCGCTGATCTTGATCAATGAACTTGAGCCGGATTATATACTTCCCCAACATCGTAATACCTTTCGGGTAACAGATGAGAACCGTTACTGGACAACTGCCTGCGACCATGAAGTAAAAATGTATTTATCCAAACCCTTACAAGCCCGCTATCATATACTGGACCACGGGGAAAAAATAGAAATACAATAACAATTGCTTATAAAAAGGTTAAGAGAATGAAATTCAGTCAAAAATTTAATGCCGCAGCTTGTATCTTACCTTTTTTGTTGCTTTTTATTACCCAAATAGAACCATTTGTCAATATTATAAGAGGAGATGGACAACCTAATGTTGTGTTGGTTGCTCCACAAGAAACTCACGAAGTATTAGTTAATCCAGGAATGGGCTTCACAACGGCTGAGGGATATAATGGAGAAGTACCTGGTTATCCGGAGAGTACCATTGCCTATTTTCGCTGGTATTGGGAGGAATTGGAACCGGAGGAAGGAAAGTTTAGCTGGAAAATGGTGGATTCCGTGCTTACCCTTGCAAGGGCGCATGGCCAGCGATTAGCTACCCGCATCATGCCGGCCAATGGCCGGGCAGGAGTTCCAGAGTGGTATAAGCAGAAGGGTGCGAAAGGATACGAGTATATTGCTGAAAGTACCCAGAATGCCGGAAAAACCAAAACAAGCTGGATGCCGGATCATGCCGATCCGCTCTATATTAAATATATGGGGAGACTGGTAAGGGAGTTTGCCAAACGTTACGACGGTCATCCGGACATCGATCATATCGATATTGGTTCATATGGGCACTGGGGAGAATGGCACCTTAGTTTCGTGAAAGAAAAGCAATCTTATCCTTTCGAACTTAAAAAAACAATTATTGACTGGTATTTGGATAATTTCAAAAAAACACCACTGGTTATTTGTGAAGATGCGGAAGATGGATTAGAATATGCCACCCAAAACGGGACCGGTTGGCGGGCAGATTGCATGGGCGATTATGGACCTCCCAATAACTGGAATCTGATGACTCGCTACCTCAAGCTACCCGAGATGTATCCTTCGGTGGGGGAAGCCTGGAAAACCAGACCCGTCGCTTTCGAGACTTGTGGTACAATGGAATCCTGGTTCCAGGCCGATCGTGACATTGAATTTATCTATAGCGTATGCCTGGAACTACATACCTCAGTTCTAAATAATAAATCCACTCCGATACCACCGGAATGGTGGCCGGCCACTGATAAATTTTTAAAACGCATGGGATATCGTTTAGTCCCACGACTGATCCGGCATGAAAAATGGCTTTCGCCTGGCGATACAATGCATTTTGAAATGGAACTGGACAACATCGGGGTCGCGCCACCATACCGATCCTACATTCCGGTAATTGAAATTCGAAAAGCCGGCAGAGGACAGAAAACTATCCTTGTTTCTCGTAAGATGAATTGGGATGTAACAAAGTGGTTGCCCGGAAGACACCGGGAAAATTCCGAGCTTATTATTCCTGCTGATGCGAAACTTGGCCGATATTTAGTTTATTTTGCTCTCCTCGATCCCTTTAGTCTAAGCCCGGTAATACAGCTGGCAGCTGAAGGCGGTGATGCACAGAGATGGTATTCCTGGAGTAGTGTTTCAGTTATTAAATAAAATTTTTCGAAAATAATCAATTGAAATGAAAATTAACCATTACATTTTTTTAGAGTCTTTATTTTGGCTGCTTATATTTTTCGCTCCTGCAATCAGTCATATTACTAAAGTTTCTGATGCGACGGCATCTGCACAAAAAGTACCAAAAGTATTTCTCGATTGTGATTTCTGTGATTTTGATTTTATCCGGTCCGAAATCCCGTTTGTTAACTATGTTTATGACCGAGCTAACGCCGATATCCATATTTTAATTACTCGACAGCATACCGGAAGTGAAGGAAGAGAATTTACCCTGACTTTTATAGGGAGAGGAGTTTTTTCTTCCCTGCGGGACACTCTATCTGTTACAACACTTCATGAAGAGACTGATGATGAAGTGAGAAGGAAAATTACCCACGCCATTGAAATAGGGCTAATACCATATATTTATAATACTGATATTATGAAAAATCTTTCTATTAATTATGAAGGTACCAGGGATACAATTGTGACACATGATAAATGGAAACTCTGGTTTTTCAGAATAAATTTTAGTGGTTTTTTTAACGGAGAAGCATCCACAACCAGCCATTCGTTCTCCAATAGATTCTATGCAGACAGAATTACTGACCAATGGAAAATCAGGTTTTCAAGCCGTTTATCATATGAAAAAGATTCCTACGAAATTGATGAAGAAACGCTCACAAGCTCGGAAAGCAATAAACAGTTAAATTTATTAATCGTTAAAAGCATTTCGGATCATTGGTCGATCGGTATCAATAGTAGATTTTATTCCAATACTTATGATAATATTAGTTCAGCATTCAATTTTTCACCTGGAATCGAGTATAATATTTTTCCCTATTCGCAATCCACGATAAAAGTATTTCGTTTTTTGTATGATATTGGTTATGAATACAACCATTATTATAAAGAAACTATTTATAATAAAACCACTGACAAGTTTTTACAACAATCAATGGAAATCGCTTATGAGACTAAAAATCCTTGGGGCAGGATCGATATATTCTTGCGTGGCTCTCACTATTTCCACGATTTGACAAAAAATCATTTGTCAATTTATAGTGAATTATCCCTGAGATTGTTTAAGGGATTCTCCTTTTACTTGGAGGGCGGATATTCTCGTATCAGAGATCAACTTGCACTTCCAAAGAGTAATGCTACCATAGATGAAATCCTTTTACAACGACGTGAGTTGGAAACACAATACAGTTATTGGGGAGAAGTTGGCCTGGAATTTTCTTTTGGCTCAATTTATAATAATATTGTGAATCCCCGATTTGGTGATTAAAGAAGAATAACAGTGTGTACTATTCTAATCCGAATTTTTATGAGAATGAAAATATGATAGAATTAAATAACAAGAGTAGCAAATACTTAAGCATGATGGAGGTCCTATGAAAAGAAGAACTTTCTTTAAAACCAGCGGGGCATTAGCACTACTGGCTGGTTTAAAATCCCGATCAGCCAATGCTTTTGTGCCTGCCCATAACTGGGATAAATACGATTTTGGTCCGGGACCCCAGGTGAAGGACCGTCTTAACCAGGGCCCGTTTCCGCAGTATCCGCCAGAACTGGTGGTACCGGGAAGCGATGTAGAAATGGCCACTACACCTTCCAAGGAGATTGTACCAAACTATGGAATGGGACTGGTGGTTTATATCTCCGGAGATCTGGGTCCCCCGCAAATACCGGGAGAATCCCTGGAAAAATCTCTGGAAGATCTGGTGAAATTGCCATTTGCCCAGAAAATTTATATCCGGCCGAATTGGCGTGATATTCAAAAACGCCCGGGGAAGCTGGATTATCCGGAATACTGGAAGATAACCTTCGATCTGGCCAAAAAATATAATAAAAGAGTGGGATTCCGCATCATGCTGGAGAATCCGGATTTTCCGGAACCGGGTATGCCCGAATTTCTAATGGAGAAAGTACCTTATGTAAAATTAAAAGGGGAGTGGCGCGCACGTCCTGACAGCATTCGTGCTAAAAAGGAACACATGATGCCCCGGTATGACAATCCGGAGTATCAGGCAGCTTTCCGCGAATTAAATGCCCTGCTGGCAGATGAACTGAATGGAAATCCTTTGGTGGAATATATTGATACCTTCATGTACGGTTTCTGGGGAGAGGGGCATAGCTGGCCCTTTGATGGTAATCCATTTCCCGATGACGTAATTGCTGAACAGACCTTTGTAAAAATGCTCGAGACACAACTGGAATTCTGGACCAAAACACCTTTGGCTACAAACACCCAACCTGATTTCAGCAGGGTAGGGAACTCCGAACTGGTAGACCGCACTATTCGTACTCATAATTGGTTGCGTACCGATACCATTTTTATCGAGAATATGCAAATTGAATCCCTCAGTAATCGGCCACCCTGGACCGCGGCTATTTGTGAGGTGGGCATGACTACCGGTGACCCGAAATCGCTTCGTATTGTGGATGGTGTAACCTATACAGAAAATATTATTTCTCATGTTATTGACGTGGGTGCAAATTACTGGTCTCTCTGGAACTGGCATAATCTTAATGCCAAGAACATTTTAAGTTATTATGAAAAGTATCCAGAACCGATTGAACATATTGCCCGCCGGGTGGGATATAGAGTACGACCTTCCTGGATTTGGACCTTTGAAAAAGAGGGTCATCCTGGCTTAATCATGGGATTTGTCAACGACGGTATCAGTGCTGTTCCAGGGGTGCTGAGGGTAACTGTTTTTAGCGATGATGGAAAAGTAAACGTAAGCGGATGCCTGGATGCCGGTTATCCCTTGCCGGGAAAAGTACGCCAGGCACAATTGTTCCTTCCGGTTGGCACAGACTGGAAGGGTCTCAAGGTAAAAGCGGAACTGGAAATTAAAGGACAAACCCATCCGGTTAACTGGGCCTGTCAGCAAGAAACAAATCCGGATGGTTCTCTTACACTAAAACCAAATCTTAGATGATTGATAAAAATGGAATAATTTTAATGGAAAATTTTCCCTCAGGTTCATGCTACGTACTATTAGTAAGTATGCTGACAATTCTCATATTCTCTACTTTCAGCAAAGCGCAAAATTCGGATAGTGCCAGGGTTGAAATAAAAAAATGTTCAGATTTTAAGATCAACGGTGAGGGTTCTGACCAGGCCTGGGAGAAGACCGATTGGATTCGTCTGCCACAAAGATCACCAGGAGATCCGCGCGATACTTACCTGAAAATATTATATAGCGACAGCGGTCTCTATTTCCTGTTTAATTGCCAGGACACAAGATTGACAGCCACCTTGAAGGAAGATTTTCTGGATCTCTGGAATGAGGATGTGGTAGAAGTGTTTCTCTGGCCGGATAAGGATTACCCGGTTTACTTTGAATATGAATTATCTCCTTTAAATTATGAATTACCACTATTGATACCGAATCTAAAGGGGAAATTTCTGGGTTGGCGACCCTGGCATTACCAGGGAGAAAGGAAAGTTCGTCATGCCACATCGGTACAGGGCAGCCAAAAAGAAAGCGGTTCGGTGATTACCGGTTGGAAGGCAGAATTTTTCATTCCATTTCAATTGCTTTCACCGTTAGGGAACGTCCCTCCGGGTTCCGGTACCACCTGGCGGGTTAATTTTTATCGCTGCGATTACGATACCGGCAAAATGGAATATTGGTCCTGGCGCCCTATTAAAAACAGGTTTCATGAATTCGAAAAATTTGGTCTATTAAGTTTTCAGTAAATATATCCTTTAATCAAGAAAGGTCGAAAAATGAAAATTGTCAGTCGTGTTACTGTTATATTAATAATTACTGTTTTAATATTGATGTTGAGTTGTAAAGGAGAAAATAAAAGTGACCTGCAAAACGCACAAAATTGGACGCACTATGTGCGGACTACCGGACATGGTTTAAGTCTGGATCGGGTGGAAGGTATTATCAAGAGTGTTCAGGAGACTTATGTTTTTGGCATTGAGACGGATAACGACATTCCTGGCCGGTACGAGAGCTTTTTGGATCCCACGGAGAAACTGGCTGCCATAAAAGCGATAGCGGACGCTGCTCATGCCATCAATAATTATGCTTATGTTTATATTGCAGGCCTGGAATGTATTACTGCCGATGCGGATAAAACTCCTCATTCTTTTTTTAAGGATCATCCGGACTGGGTGCAAAGGAAAATAACCGGAGAGCCGGCTATTTTTGGTGGCGGTACCGCATTCTGGATTTCCGAGGGCGATGAAGATGTCTGGATAAGCCCATATGCGGAGGAGTGGCGCAAAATTTATATGGAACGGGTCAGGCAAATTGCCGGAACGGGTATTGACGGGGTTTATGTGGACATACCCTACTGGATGACCCATTTTGATGGCTGGGAGGATAGCTGGGCCAGTTTTGATGATTATACCGTGGAAGCGTTTCGAAAACTAACCGGTCTTAATGCCAAGAAAGATCTGAAACTGGGTGATTTTTCCGATGCTAATTTTCGGAAATGGGTCGATTTCAGGATTGAGACTCTGACTAATTTTATGAAAGAGATAGATGAAAATGTAAAATCGGTAAACCCAAATTGTATGACCATCGCTGAAATATATCCAGGTATCGGAGAATCGGCCGTCCGGGTCGGAGCAGATGTCTACGATATGTACCCAGTGGTTGATGTTATTGCCCATGAATATAGTGCTGGCGGTTATACTGCTGCAGCCCGTAATCCTCTGGCCTGGATGGATTATATGATTGGCATGTATACTTTTCGGTCATTTGCCGATGGAAAAGCTTCCTGGATGCTTTCCTATTCCTGGGATGGAGATAAAAGCATTAAGCCGGCAGATGCCATGGAAAATCTGAGTATGTCCCAGGTGATGGCGGGGACAAATTTCTGGGATGCCCGGGGTCATGTCATGTCTGGCTCCAATGATATGGAAGCCAGAAAAGTTATCTTTAAATGGATTTCCGACCATGAAAAGATACTTTACTTGCCACGTAAACCGATTCAACCGGTGGGAATTTATTTTTCACCAAAAACCAGGGATTACTTTGCGGATACTTTTTTCCAGTCCTATAACGGATTTATGCAACTTTTACTTCAATCTCATCTGGAATTTGAAATTGTAACTCCAAGAACTTTGCAGAATTTCACCGGTGAAGTGCTCATCCTGCCGGACGTTAAATGTGTTTCGAGTGATGAGATTAGTTTTCTGGATGAATATTTAAAGTCTGGCAAAAAATTGTGGATTACCGGAGAGACCGGGATGTATGATTTAAGCGGCGCCAAAAATCCGGTAAATCCTTTAACCGGTTTGTTGGGAATCAAGGATCTGAGCAAAAAAGAAAGTTCATCCGGAGCGAAAAATTTCATATTCGATCCGCAATTTCCTGGTAAAAGCTATATGTCCGCCCTCCGGGCGAATTACGATAACTTTGCCTGGGAGGGTAAAACTGAAGGGGTGGATTTTATCAAAATTCAAGAAGAACTATCAGATCAATTAATCCGCACTCTAAACTATCGGTCTGAGATTAAAATTCAGGCCTCACCATTTGTTTCCACGCAGATCGCCCAAGTGGATGGGAAGATCCATGTATTCTTCGCTAATTTTAAAGGTCTGCAGGGCAGAAAAAATGCAAATCAAAAACCGGAGGCAGGTGTGAAGGTCGGTTTTCCTGCCAAGGTAGATTCCAAAATATATTTTCTGCCATTCCTGGGAGAGGTTCAGCAGATCAGCGGTGAGTTTAAGGATGGAAATATGACCTGCACGCTACCGCCCATTGAACGGGGTGCAATTGTGTGGGTGGAGTAAATCTTGGACCAGATAATTTTAAAAGATGGTAGAGAATATGAATTGATCGCCTTCATTCGACTTATTTTTATCTGCTTGATCCTTTCACAGGCTCTGCTAAGCCAGGATTATTTCCCGGTCAGGATTGAACTCAGTGAACCATCAGGTCTGGAAAGAATACTGGAATATGTTGAGTTGGATTTTCAGATACCAATTAATCTGCTAAAAGATTCCCTCGCTAATTTCGTTGTTACTGATTCGCATGAAAATATTTCTCAATTTTGCCAAATTGTTCACCGGCAAGATTTTCCGGACAGGAATTTAACCATATTGAAAGTTCTCTTTCCGGTTTCCCTTCAGGCTAATCAGTCAAAAGTGGTGACCCTGGATATTAAGAAGAAATTTGAAGTGCCTACAACGGATCTAAAACTGAGTGGAACTGGTTTTGATCGAATCATCGAAAATAAATTCTATCGGGCAGATTTAAGTAAAAGCAGCCAGAGTGACGCTAAAAATCATGATTCGGGCCAATTGAGAGAATTATTGATAAAAATGGGATTTAACCAGTCGTTGTTCCGGACCGAGAACCGGTTGCACTGGGGGCCTAATTTTCAAAAAGAAGGTCTGGAATATTATGAAACTATTGCCGGTTGGGATAATCCCAAGAATTATCAATTCGATTCCGGTCCCTATTTGGTCGAAACTGTCCGGCAGGATAAAGCGCCGGCTCATCCGGAAATATTACTCTCTGCGGTTTATCAATTCTATTCAAATCTCCCATTTTTTGTATTCTATTCGGAAATGGATTTTATTGATAATGCCTGGATTTTTCTGTTACGGAATGATGAAATGACCATGGACAGTATGTTCACCCATGTGGCTTTTCAACGAGTTAATGGTATGGTTGAGAGTTATCCTTTCTCACAGCGCTACCAGTATCTGGAAAAAAATCCAGTCAGCAATGACGCCCCCTGGCTCTGCTTTTATCATCGGGGAAAAAAATATGCCTTTGGCAGTATCCGTTTGCGATATGACCTCACCAATCAGTTTGGTCAGAATTCTCCGGAATATCAGCCTTTTACCAAAATAAGTGATGGTGCGGAGGGTGGGAAATACTGGAACCGGCGTCTCATTAATGAACGCCTGACCTATGTTCCCCGAGGAAGTCGTTATACCGAAAAAAATGCTTATCTGGTTTTTGAAATTGATACGACGGACACCTTTAAAAACATCATCTATTGGGCAGAAAGATTAAAAAATCCGATACAATCGAGGATTTTAGAGAATTAGTCCACAAAATTCTGGAAAGGTGATTTTATGAAAAAAAATATATCCAGACGTAAATTTATTGGGATGAGTGCTGCTGCTACAGCAGGTCTGACTTTAGGAATTCCGGCTCTCACCAGAGGAGACAAAAAAATTGCTGCAAATGATAAACTGAATATTGGAGTTATTGGAACGGGAGACCGGGGTGAATGGGAGGTCTATATTTTGAAGGATTTGCCCGGGATGCAGGTTACTGCTTGTTGTGATATCCTTCCTCTCCATCTGGAAAACGGATTGAAGGAAGCACCGGCTGCCAAAGGCTATAAAGACTACAGGGAGCTGCTTGATGACAAACAGGTTGATGCCGTGGTAATTGCTACGCCACTACATTTGCATTATCAAATGGCCCTGGATGCTGTAGATGCCGGAAAGCATATTTTCTGCGAAAAAACCATGACCTATAATATTGAACAGGCCCTGGATCTGGAAAAAGCAGTGAAGAAATCGGGAAAAGTGTTTCAGGTAGGATATCAAACCCGCAGCAACCCATTGTTTGGAGAAATCCGTGAGATGATCCAAAGCGGATACTGCGGACAGATCACCCATATCCGCTGTAACTATCACCGCAATGGAGACTGGCGCCGGGAAGTGCCGGAACCGGGATTGGAAAGGTTGATAAACTGGAGAATGTACTGGGAGTATTCCGGCGGATTAATGGCTGAACTCTGTTCTCACCACATCGATATTGCCAACTGGATGCTGGATGGTCACCCGCTTAAAGTCACCGGTTTCGGTGGCATCGATTATTGGAAAGACGGCCGGGAAACCTTCGATAATGTTAATACGGTTTATGAATATCCCAACGGCGTAAAAGCTATTTTTACTTCCATTACTACCAACGCCCATTACGGGATTTCCCTGCAATATATGGGTACTCTGGGAACCATTGAAATCAACAATGAAGAAGGTCAGAAAGCCAGATTTTATGCTGAAAAGCCACTGATTGAGAAAGGAGCAAATCCCCAATCAAATGAATCCGTCTACGCCATAACCGGTGCTACATATCAGGCCTGGAAAAAAGGTGAAGGAACGGAGATTATGGTAGAAAATCAACCGGAAGGGGATAAGGAAACAACCGGGCTGGCATTTCTCCACTTCGCGGACTGCATCCGCAATAACAAATTGCCGGTATCCAATGTTGAGAGTGGAAGAAGAGCGGCCATTGCGGTCCACCTGGGCAATAAAGCCATGCGGGAAGGTACCATTGAAAAATGGCAGGGCGAATTTCTGGATTAATCTTTAAATCGGGGATCAATTTGACATGAATTTAAAAATATTCTTGGTCTGTTTTTTTATTCTCCTTCAATATTATTCTCCAATGTCGTCGCAAGCACAAATGACCGATTGGAAGGCAGAAAGCCAGAACGGCTTGGTCATTGCCGGTAAATCTGCCGCTGCCTTGGCCGGATTAGAAATACTGGAGAAGG
>CAZTXJ010000036.1:20721-25266 GCA_964617285.1 uncultured Calditrichaceae bacterium
AGGCTTATAGAAGGTTTTGATCTGCAGAAAATGGGACAATTCTCGGCAGATTATATTCACCTGGTTGCTGAGGCCATGAAACTGGCTCTGGCTGACCGGGATGCCTACTATGGTGACCCGCGCTTTGTAAATGTCCCATTGTTGAATCTTCTATCGGATCAATATACCAAGATCCGCACTGGTCTAATCGACATGGAACACGCTTCTCTGGAAATTCGTCCGGGCGATCCTTTTAATATGAAGCCACTAATCGAAGATGATAATCCGCATGATTCACAGGGGGGAACTACCACTCTCTGCGTCGCGGATCGCTGGGGGAATGTGGTTGCTGCCACACCAAGCGGCTTGGGAAGTACTGCCGGCGTGGCGGGAAACACCGGGATTATTCATGGGACCCGCCTGGTAAGTCTGAATACCTGGAAAGGACACCCCAATTGTATCGCACCGGGAAAGAGACCCCGCATAACCTTAACACCGACTTTGGTATTGAAGAATGGTAGGCCAGTGCTGGCAATCAGCATTGCCGGCGGTGATTTACAGGATCAGGTGGCGTTACAGCTTATACTGGATAATGTTGACTTTGGTATGTTGCCGGCTGATGCTGTGAAGGCACCACGATTTGCCACAGGACATCATACTGGTTCCTTTGGCCAGGATAAACCGAATCTCGGTAGTCTGACGGTCAATGAAAATATCGACGTCACGGTGATTCATGATCTGGAGAAACGTGGTCATAAGGTCAGGACAACCAGCCACGGAATCGGAGGGGCGGCCATGCTCTATATCGATCTGGAAACTCAAGAATTTTATGGTGCAGGTTCCGCTGTATCAGGATTAAAATAAATCGGATTCATTCCCAAATAATAGGAAAAAGGTATGAAGTCAAAATGGTTAACGATAATTCTGCTGGTAACTTTGATGAGCTGCTCCATTTCTGCTGCTTCATTCAAATATGAAAATCCGCGGATTGGCATCGTTATTAGCAAAACCAGTTTTGAACAGAAATGGGGCGTCACTCAAATGTCTGCCCACGGCTGGGCAGCGGTAGCCAATCTTGCTGGTTTGCCCTATGATTGTCTGTTCCTATCGGATTTGGTCAATGCAGATTTGAGTCAATATGGCGCTCTTATTTTTGGCCAATGCAGCTACGTAGAAAATGATTTGTACGATAGACTGATTTCGCCGCTGGAGAAATATCTTCAGCAGGGCGGCAATGTGATAATAGATGGCCCGTTTGCAGTAAATGACGAATCTGCACGGGAGAGAGACCATGCCAAACTTGATCAGCTCTTCGGTATTGCCTATACCGGCTTTCACGGTGATTCGGACTACCGGATCAAAGTTAAACAAAATTGGCATTACATTTCCCGCATGATGGAAAATAATCAGTTTGTTACCCAGCCGCTGGTCAGCGGCCTTAATATTTTGACATTTAAGGAGGGAGGAGACGTTTTATTGGTTTCAACAAACGAACGGGAACAATATCCTTTTTTATCCAGCCAGGAAAGAGAAAATAACCGATTGGTTCTTATCAGCGATTTTAGCACCTGGGCTGGTGTGGCTTCCTTTTTCCGGAATGTCCAGCCGCAGGTTTTTTACGCCAATAGGATATTTGATATGCTCATCCGGGCTTTACACTGGACGGTTTATGGGGATGTCCAGGTACCATTTCCGGTTCCTCAACTCTCCAATGCCAATCTAACCGCCATTATCCGTCTGGATGCGGATGCCAGTGGTAATCTGGATGCCCAGGTTAAAACGATCAATTATCTGGTGGATATTGCCCGGGAAAGTGGGGTGGTGCCGGTTTATGCCTGGGTATCCAGTCAGGCAACCAAAGCCGGTTGGCAGGATCTGGCCCCACTCGGTAAAAAAATTGAGGAAGCTGGCGGCGAGATTGCCACCCACAGTAAATATCACCGGATTAACCGGGAAATGACCGAGGAGCGTTGGAAGGAGGAACTGGATGATGCTATCCGGGAAATTGAATTCAACATGAGTGATTATGACTATCCCATCGGAAAAGTTGAATACTTTATCAATCCCGGAAATACCATTCATATGGACGATTATGAGCAGATTGCCCGACGTTTCTCATTTTATATGACCCACGGTTTTGAACAGGATATGCCACTCGGCTATGGCAATTTAACCTGGTTTACCGGGCCCTATAAAAATCTGGTGGTTCTGGAAAATGTACCATCGCCGGATTATCAATGGTTCTATGATCCCACATGGAGCTATACCACTCAGCAGATAACTGCCTATGAGGAAGAAATTTTTGATCACATGTATCAAAACATTGGCCGGGGTGTGATTTTTAATGAGATGTGGCACGATTACTCCATCACTTCCCAGCCTCAGTATGGCAAAGACCGGATCATGAATAAAAGCAATATTGCTTTTTATGATGCCATGAAAGCTAAATTTGCCACCAGTGATATCTATTGTCCCACGCCATCGGATCTGGGGAATAAACTGCGGATACTCTCTCAGTGGGATTATTCCTGGAATTCCGACGATAGCAAATTGACCCTGAATCTGGATTTCAGTCACACCCGGATGGATTCGTTATATCTGCATACCGGAGGGATGGGTATTCGGATTAAAAATACTCCCATGTTTATCCAAAGTGTCCTTATCAATGGGAAAATTCATTTTGCCTTCAATGACCGGTTGGTCATTCTTCCCACTTTACAAAAGGGGAAGAATAAACTGGAAATCACTCTTGGACCTAATCCCTTAAAAGAGCCACATTTAACATATATTTCGAAGCCACTACTAAAAATAGATCAAAAAAAGGATGATCTGGAAATTCTGGTCAGTACGAAGTCGAAAGCGAAATTTAATTTCCATTCAGGAGTAGGCTATATCCTGCTCGGTGCGGACTGGCAGGAGTGGAACCGGAAAGGTAATTTTTCTTATCGCGGATTTGTAGCTTCAGATCGCAAGGTTACTTTGAAAAAGTTGGAAAATTCCGGATTTATGATTATATCTTCTGCAGTAACGATCAACGATATCAAGGAAAGTGGTAGTGAATATAGTCTGACTTTGGGCATACCTTTGCAGGAGAAAAGGGAAATAAGATTCACTTCGGAGAAAATACCCAAACGGATTAACCTGGATTCGAAAAATATAGAAATTAAAAAACAGGATAATTTTTTTGAAATAGACTTACCAGAATTTGAAAAATCTGCTGAGCTAGTGATTCAATATTAATTTTAGTCTGAGGAGATAAGCCATGAATATTTTTAGAAAAACTTTTTTGGTTATTTTTATCGCAGCAATGATTCTTTTCCTTTTTTGTCAGCAAAAACCGGCAGAAAAGAGCTGGAAACCTTTGGCAGACTGGGGACATTGGCGGCTTGGTCAAAAAGCCGACCCGGAATTTTTGAAAAAAAATCACATGACCATCACTTTTGGGAGTGGAGCGCCTAATTTCGAATCGGTAACCCGATCGGAATTCGATCAAAAAATACAGGAAGCTAAGGAATTTAATCAGAAGTATCATGATCAGGGATATATTGTCCTGCGCTATCTTTCAACCTCACTTAATGGTGAAACTGCCACTAACAAGGATATTCCGGAAAAAGATCAAATCGATATGCTGAAATTTTATCAGGAAAGATGGGATAATTATGCTGATATCATTGGCCCCAAACCCCAGGCTGATCCCACAACCTGGATTACCGTGCGTCCTGACGGCAGTTTTCCCTTTTATCGTTATGCACCCTATGGCAAGGAAACCACCGGGGGTTTTGAGACCTGGGGATGTCCCGACAATCCATATTATGTACGGATGATGATCGGCAAGATGCGTTCCCAGGCACAAACGGGCATTGATGGCTCCTATGTAGATTGGACACATATTTCCGGTGGTACCTGTTATTGCGATTATACCCGGCAGAATTTTATTAAATATTTACAAGAAAACTTACCGGCAGAAATTGGCAAGGCAAAATATGGGACCTCGGATTATCAATCCATCAAACTGCCTGAGAAGCGCGGGGATAAATTCTGGATGGAATGGGTCACCTTCCGGGGACATGTGGTGGCAGAGTTTCATAAGAAACTGAGAACTGCGGCCCGAGAGGTTAATCCGAACTTTATGATTTCCGGCAATGTGTTTGGTGGTTTTGGTTATGGTCCAATTGCTTACGATGCTGCCGGTAATATGGAAATGCTGGGAAGAGATGGATATGACGATTTTATCTATTCGGAGATGCAGGAGTTTTTGGATAGTGCACCCCGCAAGGATGAAAATGGGACAAAAATAACCAATAGTCCTGCCTTAAAATTTCTTACCGCCGCCTCGCACGGCAAGCCGGTAATTGTTTATGCTACCGAAATTACACCACCGATTTTTCCGGATCCCACGGATAAATGCCTCAGTGCGATGGCCCAGATCAACATTGCCGAAGCAGTTGCTAATCATACCATTTTCCGGGAGAAGAGACTGACCCCACAGGGTGCCACGGATATGTACGCCTTTCTGGCGGCAAATGAAGAAAATCTGGTCGGTGCTCAGCTCAATTCCAATGTTGC
>CAZTXJ010000037.1:0-13047 GCA_964617285.1 uncultured Calditrichaceae bacterium
ATTGCCCAGCTTACCTGGTTTTCCCTGCTGGGGCTGTGGATTTATTGGTACGTGACCAACTATCTGCTGTTGATGAAAGTGGGGGATAAACTGGCGCCGCAAATCACTTCCGGAACTACCAATATTGCTGCCCTGGTTAGCGGAATCGTTTTGCTGGTGGTGCTCTCCTTAAGCATGTCAGCTATTTTTATCTATCTTAACCGCCAACTGAACGTCACCAGGCAATACGATAATTTTATTGCCAACGTTACCCACGAACTGAAATCACCGCTGTCATCCATTCAGCTGTATCTGGAAACCATGAAAAAAAGGGAAATAAACCGGGATAAGCAGAATGAATTTTTAGGTTTGATGTTAAAAGATGTTAAGCGGTTGAACCACCTGATTAGCTCGATCCTCTATCTTTCCTCCCTGGAGCAGAGAAAGCTCACCCGCAAAGTGACCCACGACTACCATATCTATGATGCGGATCTGGTGATTCGCGGGGTCATTAACGAAGCGCTGCAGGAACTGAATTTCCCGGAGAAAAATCTCCTGATAGAAGGAAAGGTAGAGTGTCAATGTGTAATCGATCGAAACTGGTTAAAGATTGTCTTCAATAATTTAATTGATAACGCGGTAAAATATTCTCCGCATCCAGCCCGGATAGCCATCCGGTTAAAACCTGGGATCAGCCATTTTTACATCGAATTCAGCGATAAAGGCATTGGCATTTTACAAAAAGATCTGAAAAAGATATTTCACAAATTCCAGCGGATCGATAATGTCGAAAGTCCTAATGTAAAGGGGACAGGCCTGGGTTTATACTGGGTAAAGGAGATTATCGAATATCATGGTGGTAAGATAACCGTTAGCAGCCCTGGAAAAGATAAGGGAACAACTTTTCATATCACCCTGCCCATTTACCGGGAATCAAAAAAAATGTATATCAATCGTCTCTTACGATTGAGTAAGAAGAGTGAATCCAAAACGGCGACGGAAGATGCAGGAAAACAGCAAGATTCTACTGGTTGAAGATGAAGAATCACTGGCCATTGGCCTGGATTATAATCTATCCGCCGAAGGCTACCAGGTCACCTGGGTGGCCGATGGCAGAGAAGCGTTAAAGAAATTCGAATCGGAAGAATTTGATCTGGTAATTCTCGATATCATGCTTCCTTATGTCAATGGATTTGAAGTGGCCGAGAAAATTCGCTCCAAGGATCCCCAGCTACCCGTCCTTATGCTTACCGCCCGCACCGGAATAAAAGATCGGGTTAAAGGGTTGGAAATCGGGGCAGATGATTACATGGTAAAGCCGTTCCATCTGGAGGAATTGCTGCTCAGGATCAAAGGAATGCTGAGACGGAAAAGATGGTACAGCAGTTCTGTAGTCAAAATGCCCCACTTTGAGTTTGGCAACAATTCGATAAATTTCGAGAACCTGATTTGCCAGTGCGGAGAAAAGCAGATCCAATTGACCACTCGGGAAGCCATTTTGTTGAAATATATGATTGACCATGAAGGAAGGGTATTATCCCGGAAGCAATTGCTGGAAGAAGTCTGGAATATCAATTCGGAGATTGAAACCCGCACGGTGGATAATTTTATTGTCCGTCTGCGCAAATATTTTGAAGATGATCCGGAAAATCCGGTTTTTATAAAAAGCGTGAGGGGAGTGGGCTATATTTTCAGCCGGGAAAATAACTAACTCATTCTATTGAATCATTGATCATCATTATAGGATGATCAGAAAAAGTTTTTATCTCTATATAACCCGTTTCTGTTCCCTGTTTAAAACAAGTAGTGAACTGGCCGCCATAAACCACCAGAAAATATTATTCTCCAGATCGGTATAGTAACACTGAAAAAGCGCTGCGACCATAATCCCGGAAATGGCAAAGACTGCCCCCACGGCAATGGCCAGGTTTTCCGGCGATAATAATCGTGACTG
The DNA here is from genome assembly GCA_964617285.1 of uncultured Calditrichaceae bacterium. GTDB lineage: Bacteria > Calditrichota > Calditrichia > RBG-13-44-9 > RBG-13-44-9 > CAYVKM01. The sequence goes on from CAZTXJ010000037.1 coordinate 1,934, forward strand.
GAAAGATTTGATGGTGTAATAAAACCAGCTGATCCAGACCGCAACCCAGGCAATAAATCCTACAATACCACTGTTTACCGCAGTATTCAGATAATCGTTGTGGGCATGACCGGTCGCATCGTAGAAACCGGGCACTTTAAAAATCGGGAACAGATCGTTGAACACTCCCGGACCAATGCCAAAAATCGGATGAGCCTGGAACATGCGCCAGGCAGTCCGCCAGATGTTGAGCCGGGCTTCATTTTTGGAAGGATCAAAGATGCTTAGCAGGCGGTTGGAGATTTCCGGACTTAGGATTGATGCGACAATTCCTATGGACACTAAAGTGAGTCCGGCGATAATAAATACTCTGCGGTTTACCAGCCAGGCCCCCAGCAGGATGATAAAAATAAATCCGATCCAGGTGCTGCGTCCAAAGGTTGCCAGGATGCTTAACAAAACCAGTAAAAGAATAACCAAATAAAGGATTTTCTTTCTTTTCCATTCCTTTTCGAACAGGAAGAAGGAGAGGGCAATCCCGAACGCCATCAGTTGGTTACCGGCAAAAGTGAGATAAAAATTGTATCCTCCGGTTGCCCGGTAAAATCTTCCCATTTCGGCCAGACGGGATCCATGAAAAATCTCAATGCCGGTGAGAAACTGAAAGACACCGTAAACACCAACAATCGCTGCGGATATTAACAGGGCATCCAGGGCAAGCTTCTGCCATTTATCGGATATGGCCAGTGAAGCCAAAAAGGGGACCAGCAGGATAAACCAGTCATTATTCCAAACGGAAACCAGAGAACCCATTGGTTTGGGGCTTTGCACTGCGGCAAGGATCTGGGTAACGAGATAAATCCCCAGGAACAGGTAAAAAGGATGCCATTTGATGGGTGACTGTTTTTGCCGGACAGAGTGGATGATAGATCCAACCACTACCAGAACAGCCGCAATTTGCATGGCTGCCAGGGACCAGGGCAGGACCAGACAGAAAAGAATCAGCGGCAGAACCAGCCATTCCCGTTTTATATTGATTTCTGAAATCATATGGATTGTTTATCTTAAATTGAGTTAATGTTAATTAAAAGTCTGCTTATCTGATTATCAATCTTGTTTAAAATTTTTCAAATTTACAGGCCCTATTTTAAATAATGGATGAATCCATTCAAAGCCATTAATTATCTCTGGGTGATGATGAATTAAATGATGGCGGATATAGTAGAATATGTTAGTTTATAAAAGCTTCCCTCTCCGGATTATGACAATAAGGTTTCGGTCTATTAATATCCTTTATCACACTATTTATTTCCATCCACCTTTGACTTAAGGGAATTGGAAATCAATTTTCATGAAAACTTCATCAAAAATAATTAAATAATTTCAGATTAAACTGGAATCATATGATCCAAACTTTACTGCATAAAATCATCCTTCTGGGTAATTGGGAATATCTGATTATCTTCCTGGCAATTTTTCTGGAAAGTTCGGCATTCCTTGGTTTAATTTTGCCCGGAGAAACCATGGTAGTGTTGGCTGGTTTTCTATCCTCCCAGGGCTATCTGAAGCTGGGAGATTGTGTCTGGATCGTCATGCTCGCAGCCATTCTTGGCGACAGTCTGGGATATTTTTTTGGGAATACAATCGGTCAACATTATTTTGAAAAGCATAAGCGACTTCTTTTTCTCAAAAGAAAGCATATCAGAAAAACCAATGTTTATTTTCAGCGTCATGGGGGAAAAACCGTTTTCTTCAGCCGGTTTATCAGTATACTTCGTGAAGCAGCGCCGTTTGCCGCCGGCATTGCTGAAATGCCCTATCGCAAGTTCTTTCTTTACAATGCGCCTGGGGGAATTTTGTGGACGCTCGCATTTCTCCTGCTTGGCTACTATTTCGGACAAAGCTGGCAGTTGATTGAAAAGTGGTTGGGAAGAGCGGGATTGTTCCTGGTTCTGTTGGCTCTGACAATTGTGCTCTTTGTCTATCTTTATCGGCTCATCTCCCGAAATAAGCTGGAAATAATGCTGTGGTTTAAAAGTAAGGGTAGAGCATTTATTTCTGCATTTCAGATCAGAGAATTTGAAAAAACGCACCCGACCATAATCGATTTTTTTCGCAGAAGGCTGTCGGCAAAACTATATTTATTTCTTCATCTCCTGGTCGGATTAATGTTCAGTGCGGGATTTGTCTGGATCTTTGGCAGGATTGTGGTCAATGTCCTCAATGGTAATCCCTTTGTTTACTTGGATAGGTGGGTTCAAGATCAGATATTATATTTTCAGACCCCCTTTGTTACAGCCTTCATGAAAATTGTGACCCGGTTTGGTAGTGGGCTGATCATCCTTATCGGATCGATCTTCGGAATCATCTATTTCTATCTTCATCGAAAAATCGCCGAATTGGTCATCTATCTGGTCACAATCATTGGTGGATCGGTGCTGGTCCTGGTGCTTAAGGATGCGATTCATCGTCCAAGACCAATAGTTCTTGTTCCATTACTGCATGTCCAGGGCTGGAGTTTTCCCAGTGGTCATGCCATGATGTCGGTTGTATTTTGGGGAATCGCTACTTATTTTCTGATCAGATATCAGAATTCCTGGAAGATCCGGGCATTTTTTGTGGTGGCACTGGGATTTTTGATTTCTCTGATCAGTTTCAGCAGGCTATATTTGCAGGTGCATTATTTAAGCGATATCATCGGCGGAATCATCGGAGGCCTTGTTTGGCTTACTTTTGCTATTTCCGGACTGGAAATATATCAACGGAAATTTATTGGACGGGAAAACCTGAAAAAGAAAAGTAATATTGTAGAGAATTATACTAAATAACAGGCTTATACAGCGTTTAAGACGGAGAAACACATGGGCAAAATCAAGCAAATGATATCAATCGTCATCTTCCTATGGATTCCTCTTGTCAGCTATAGCCAGGAGCAGACTTTCGATTTACCTTCCCTGATGAATCTGGCACTGGAGAAAAATGCCGATGTTATGGTCCAGTACATGGGTACCCGGATCAGTCAGAAACAGCGCTGGCAAGCAATAACCGCATGGCTCCCTCAAATAACCGGGGAGGGCGGTTATATCGAAAGCTCGGGATCGAATGGGATTCCGGATTTTGTGGGCGCGAACGGCCTTAAAGAACGGATCGCTTATCTCAATGCCAGCCAGACTATTTTTAATTCGGATAACTGGTTGAACTTAAAGGAGAGTAAGATAAACAATAAACAACAAACACTGTTCTATAACCTTACCCGGCAACAGGTTTTATTCGAAGTCATTCAGGCTTATTTCAATATATTGAAATCGCAGGGGGAGATAAAAACCTATCAGCAAAATCTGGAAGCCTTTAAGCTCATTTACCAGCAGAGCCAGTTGTTGTACAAAAGCGGTGAAGTACCGGAAATTGATGTAAAAAAATCTTTGGTTGAATTTATGCTGCAGAAAAATTCGGTAATCCGGGCAAATAAAACTTATCAGGAAAACATCAATAGCCTGAAGACAATTGTAAATTTACCCATGGAGGAAAAAATTACTATTACAGAATTTCCCTATAGCAAAATCCATCTGGATAGTGTGGAACAATATCAACTGGTGGCAACAAGTAATAATCTGGAATTAAAAATGCTGCAAATAGATTTAACTCGCTTCCGGATACAAAAAACATCCGCATTACTGCAGCATCTGCCTGTGGCAAATGTGGGATTTCTCTATGGCTGGGATACCAATGACCTGCTTCGGGGCAACACCCGTGGCTGGCAGGCTTATCTTAGTTTGAGTCTTCCGCTCTGGCAGTGGGGAGGACTGGCGGCAAATCACCAGATTGCCGAGTTACAATACCGGCAGACCCAAACACAAATAGATAAGTTGAAAAGGCAAATATATCAGCAGGTTCAGGTTGCTTATAATGAGTGTGTAATTCAAAAGCAGCAAATGGAAGCAATGGAGCAAAGCAGAGATGCTGCCCAGGAAGCCATGAAGATGGCTCAGATAGGGTATAGGGAGGGAACGCTGACCAACCTGGATCTGATCAATACCCAGAAGCTTTTAACCGAAACACAGATTAATTACTCAAATGCGTTGTATGATTTTTATATCGCCAAAGCTCAACTTTTCCTGACGATTGGGAAAATGAAGGAGGATTTCGAATGGGTCGAAAACTGATCCTGGTAACCGGATGGATATTCCTGTTCTGTGATTTCATCTTTGGGCAAACCATTGCCCCGGTAAAAGTGAAGACTGCCGGAATCACTTCAATTTCTGCCACCGTGCAGGGATATGGTACAATTGAACCGCTTCCGGAAGACAATATTCCGCTCTCGGCCGACGCTCCTATGCGTATCCTGGAGATAACTGTTAAACCGGGAGACCTGGTTAAAAAAGGGGAGTTGGTGGTAAAACTGCAGAGAGACCATTCCCTGGATGTCGCGGTGAACAAGGCAAAAATATCCTTGCAAAAGGATAGTATCGATTACAAGAGAGCTGTTACTCTGTACGACAGTGGTGTGATTCCCAGGGTGAAACTGGAAAATGCCAAAAACGACTATGAAATTTCCCGGGCAGATTATGAATTACAGAAAAAACAGCTGGACTATGCCATTCAGAACAGTGAGTTACGTTCACCAATCAATGGAATCGTAACTGTGGTAAACGGTGTGGTTGGCCAGATTACCGATCCGACCCAGCCCATTTTACGAATTGTAAACCTCCGGGAAATGATGGCGATTATCGGCATAGAGGTTGAAGATATCTCCAGCATCCGGATCGGACAAAAAGCCTATATAACTATTCCCAATTTGCCGGATAGTCCTGTTTTTGAGGGAGTGGTCAGTAAATTGAATCATGAGATCGATCCGGCCACCCAGCTTATCAATATCTGGGTAAGGATCAAAAATCCGACTGAATTTCTGCAGCCAGGAATGTTTGCTGAAACCAAAATTATTGTGCAGAAGGAGCTGGATGCGCTCACCGTACCCAAATCTGCAGTGCTCGAAGATGCTGATGGTCCATATATTTTTACCATCCGGGATAGCACCGCCTATAAAACCCGGGTGCAAACCGGTATCCAAAACGATTCACTGATACAAATTATAAAGGGGTTACAAAAGGGAGAACCGGTGGTTTACCAGGGTAATTACGAATTGGAAGACAGCATGAAAGTAAGGATTGAAAAATAGGTTCATTTCCGGTAAAATGAACTACTGTCATAAAAACCAGGGAAAACCCGGTCAGTCGGAAAGTGCATTGAAATGGATCTGATCATAGATAAGGATAATAGCTGACAATGGATCTTAACAAACTGATGCGAACTCACACCAAGGCAATTTTATTTGTGGTAATTGTGCTGGTTCTGGCTGGTACTTATAGTGGATTTAAACTTCCGGTGTCTCTTTTTCCCAACATTGCCTTTCCCAGAATTGTGGTGAGTGCCGATGCCGGGGATATGCCGGCAGATCAAATGATGATTACCGTGACCCGAAAACTCGAGCAGGCGGTAAATTCAATTCTTGGGGTGGTGAATGTTCGTTCGGTTACCAGCCGGGGAAATACTGAGTTGTCTATAAATTTCCACTGGAATCTGGATATGATCCAGGCCGAATTGATGGTCAATAATGCCATTAATCAGATCAGGAACGAACTGCCGCCAAATATTCAGTTTGAAGTCCGCCGGATGAATCCCACGGTATATCCCACCATTGGTTACAGCCTTACTTCTGCCAGCCTCAGCCAGACCCGGTTACGGGAATTTGCCGATCTTGTGCTCAGCCCGGTGTTAACCAGTATCGATGGGGTGGCAAAAGCCAGTGTGATTGGCGGACAGGTAAAGGAATACCAGGTTATCGTAGATCCGGAACGACTTCGCTCTTTCAACCTTTCCATGACCGACCTGGTAAATGCCATCCGCCAGACAAACATCATTGGTTCAGTGGGAAAGATTGAACAGGACTATCAGCTTTACCTCACCCTGGTAGATGGACAATATCGTTCCCTGGAGGATATCGGTCATACCGAAATAAAAATTCGCAATCAGTTACCCGTTTTTCTGGATGATGTGGCGGTAATTAAAGAGTCTGTCCGGCCCCAATGGATAAGGGTTACCAGTAATGGGCAGGAAGCGGTTCTGGTAAATGTCTATCAGCAGCCCGGGGCCAATACGGTACAGATTGCCAACAACATTAAATCTACACTGGATGGGTTAAAGGACCGGATTCCAGCCGGCATTACCGTATCGAAATTTTATGATCAGTCGGATCTGATTATAGAAAGCATGAAAAATGTCCGGGACAGTATTCTGATTGGTGTATTACTGGCAGTCCTGATTTTATATCTTTTTTTAAGAAACAGCAAAATCACTCTTATCGCTTCATTGGATGTACCGATTACCATCGCGATCACCGTTCTGTTAATGTCCTTTCTGGGAATGAGTTTTAACATTATGACCCTGGGCGGGATAGCTGCGGCTATCGGTTTGATTATCGATGATGCGATTGTCGTCGTGGAAAATATCATCCGGCACCTTGCCTTAAAACGGGAAACTCATGAACATGCGGTATCATCTTCTTTAACGGAAATTCTGCATCCAATTTTTGGTTCATCATTCAGCACCATTGTAGTTTTTGCTCCGCTGGCATTTCTCACCGGAGTCACCGGTGCATTTTTTAAATCGCTCTCGCTCACCATTGCGGTAAGTTTGCTGGTATCGATGTTATTATCTCTGTTATTTATTCCTATTTTTTCTCAACGCTGGATTTCAAAGCGGGATGCGGAAAAACAAGAGCAGGAAGGTGCGGTTTTCCGGTTCCTTCATCATTATTATGAAATTGTGGTATTATTTCTTCTGAAGCGAAAATATATCCCGCTTCTTATTGGATTAGTATTAATTATTACTGGATATTTTCTCTACAAATCCTTGCCCACCGGATTTTTACCTTATATGGATGAAGGAACATTTATCCTGGATTATCGAACACCGGCCGGCACCTCACTGGAAGAAACCAACCGGGTTATTTTACAGATTGAGGATATTCTGACCAAGATTCCCGAGGTCGCCAGTTATTCCCGCCGAACCGGTCTGCAATTGGGTGGCGGCTTGACCGAAGCCAATATGGGGGACTTTCTGATCCGGCTCAAAAAGAAACGCCACAGGAATATCCAGGAAATTATTGATGAAGTCCGAAATAAAGTTCTTCGCGCCGTGCCGGGGGTGGAAGTTGAATTCGCCCAGTTGATGGGAGACCTGATCGGTGATCTGACTGCCGTACCACAGCCCATTGAAATTAAAGTCTTCGGAAATGATTATTCCCGGATTCATGATGTTTCCCAAAAGGTGGTTCAGGAGATTGAACAGGTACATGGCGTGGTAGATATCTATAACGGTATAACCATCGCCGGTTCCAGTATCCTGTTAAAAGTGGATAAATTAAAAGCGGGGATGTTTGGGTTATCGGCTGAAGAGATACAGCAGGAACTGGAAGCTTCAATCGGAGGGACGGTCGCCTCGGAGATTCCGGATCAGCAATATATGGTGGGAATCCGGGTGTGGTATCCGAAAAGTGACCGGGCGGATATCGAAAAAATTAAACGAATCAGATTACTCACTCCGGCGGGAGAATATGTCTCCTTAGCATCTATTGCCGAGATTGAAATCAAAAAGGGTCAACCGGAACTGACCCGGGAAAATCAAAAGCAGATGATTGCGGTAACTGCCCGGATCAGTGGACGGGACATGGGCAGTACGCTCAGAGAGATACAGTCCCGGTTAAAGAAAAATATTCAACTTCCTCAAAGTGTTTTTATCCAGTATGGAGGATTATATCGGGAACAGCAGAAATCGTTTCGGGATTTACTGCTGGTCTTGCTTACCGCCATTTTACTTGTCTTTACTGTTCAACTCATCGAATTTGAATCATTTAAAATTCCAATTGTTATATTAATCGTGGACGTTCTCTCTCTTTTTGGCGTATTTTTCCTGCTTAAAGTTACCGGAGTAGCTTTAAATATTTCCTCTCTGATGGGAATGATTATGATTGTGGGAATCGTAGCGGAAAATGCAATCTTTTTTATTCATTTTATTCAGGTTTTTAACCAACCGGAAAAATCCATGGTTACAGCAGTGATCGAAGCAGGAAAAGTCCGTATGCGCCCAATTATCATGACCACTCTGGCAGCCGTCCTGGCCCTGATGCCTTTGGCCATTGGCATCGGTGCCGGTGCACAGATGCAACAGCCGTTGGCTATTGCGGTGATTGGTGGATTTTCCCTTTCCGCTTTTTTATTACTGCTTTTCTTGCCAATTTTATACGTTGTTTTCTTCAATAAAAAATTAAAACATTCTATAGATCATGAAGGAGAATAATATGAATAAAATCCTCCTGATTATTCTAATTTCTGCCGGGGCTATTCAGCAAATATCAGCCCAGCCGGCTCCCAGGCCCTTACCAGCCGAGATATACTTTGTGGCGGAGAAGGCAGAGGATGTCATCGACTTTTATTTGCAGAATAACTGGGTCGCTGCACAGGCCCTGGTCGATAGCATAAGCGCCACCCCGGATACTCTGGAAAGTTATTTTCGGGAAAACCGGATGCCCCGGATGGTCCCGGATCTGTATGATTATCTTGTTTTTCAACTCTCACTTCTGACGGTTGAGCAAAAATATCCGCTTCAGGCTGCCCTGGTCGCGAACCAGATAACCAGGATGATGATAGAACTGGAAGGCAATTATGTACACTCTGCCCCCATGCAGGTACCGCTGATGGATTATCTTGGCCGGGAACTGGTTATTTTGGCTAAAATGCCGGATGATTACGGTTTGCTCCAAAAACGTGAGAATGAGCTGGAAAAAAACTGGTCCAATCTGCGTCCCCAGATTATGCTGCGAAATGGACAGGCACTGGCCAACAAAGTTGACCAGACCATTGCCCGGATCAAAGCGGCAAGTAACCGTCAGGAAATAGAGCAGGAGGGAAATGTTATCCTCGATCTGGTGGATGAGATCGAAAATCTGTTTAAATAAAATATATTGATATCAATAGACAGGAGATGACCACATCATGAAGATTATCAAATTTCCGGCTCCCTTCCAACATAAACATCCCCCTATTAAAAATGTCAATGAACTTTTAGAAGAAAGAGGTACGACCGGTCAGCGGTCGGCCGATTGGGTCGCCAGAAATATCGGATCATGGAAGTTTATCATTATTCAGTCGATATTGTTAACCTTCTGGGTGATTCTGAATGTAACCGCATTTATCTATCACTGGGATCCCTATCCGTTTATTCTGATGAATCTGGTTTTATCGCTTCAGGCCGCCTACACCGCGCCCATTATCATGATGAGCCAGAACCGGCAATCCGAACGGGACCGGGTCGAAGCCCACAACGATTACCAGACAAATCTTAAATCCGAAGAGGAGATCCGGGCTATTTTAACTCATCTTGCTGCCCAGGATGAAGCATTAACCCAGATACAACAGTTTCTGCTGGATTTGAAGGCCGGCAGCGAGAAAATTGAGGTTCAATGACAACGTATCAGCTATTGGTAAAAAATTGATAATAAAAATGAAATATTAAAGATGAACAAATTAAGGAAAAATGGAAAAGTAAGCGTATTTGGGGCCATGGCAATTGGTATTGGGGGTATGGTAGGTGGTGGTATTTTTGCTGTTCTCGGGGAAGCTGTTTCTCTGGCCCACGGTGCTACAGCCATTGCCTTCCTGGTAGCAGGGGCAGTTGCTTTTATAACTTCCTATTCCTATGCCAAATTATCGGTCCACTATCCCAGCCAGGGTGGTACGGTTGTGTTTATTGACAAAGCTTTTGGGGTGGATCTGGCTACGGGAGTGATCAATCTGATATTATGGCTCAGCTATCTGGTCACTTTGGCTCTCTATGCGGTTGCCTTCGGATCCTATGCCCTCACTTTTTTTACTACTTCCCCGGATCCCTGGTTACGGCATGCCCTCATCAGCCTTGGTATCATCCTGCCGGTAATCCTGAATTTATTCAATGCCCAGGTGGTGAGCAAATCGGAAGTGATTATTGTTTTTATCAAATTAATTCTGCTGATCCTGGTAATTGTGGCCGGTGCCGGGTATGTGGATGTTCAACGGTTTTCTCCATCCAGCTGGGGAAACTCCATCTCCATTATTGGCGCAGGAATGGTCATTTTTGTGGCGTATGAGGGATTCGAACTGATTGCCAATTCCGCCCAGGAGGTAAAAGATCCTAAAAAAACTTTACCCAGGGCTTTCTATGGTTCCGTTCTCCTGGTGATAGCCTTATATGTTTTGGTGGCCCTGATAACCGTTGGGACGGTTGCTCCGGACCGGATTGCCCAGGTAAAGGACTATGCCCTGGCTGAAGCAGCCAAACCCGCCCTGGGTACATTTGGATTCCGGATTGTTGCTGTGGCTGCATTACTGGCAACTTTGTCGGCAATTAACGCCACGGTATATGGAAATGCCCGGCTCGGTTTTACCCTGGCAAAAGATGGGGAATTACCATCAATTTTGGAGGAAAAAGCCTGGAAAGAACCGGCATCAGGTGTTTTAATTGTGGGAATACTGGCGCTGCTTATGGCCAATTTTATTGATTTAACCGGAATCGCCATCATCAGTAGTGCCGGATTTTTATTGATCTTTGCCGCGGTGAATGCAGCCGGCACAAAACTGGCCGCTCTTACCGACGGTAATAAATGGATATCCCTAATCGGGAGTATCGCCTGTATACTGGCATTACTCACCCTGCTCTGGCACACTCATGAGGATAATCCTCATTCCCTGTGGATTTTTTTGATTTTTATCGCTTTCGCGTTTCTGTTTGAGATCAGTTATGGGACATTTGTACGGAAACATCTGTCTTTGGATAAAAAACAATCGAGCAAATAATAAATAATTGAGGAAGCCATGAAAGGTAAAATTAATGTTCAAAGAATTTACGAGTTTGATGATAAAGTGAAGGGATACCGGATTCTGGTGGACCGGCTCTGGCCCCGTGGGATCTCGAAGGATAAAGCCAAGTTAGATTTGTGGCTGAAAGAGATTGCTCCTTCCAATGATCTCCGAAAATGGTTTCATAATGATCCGGAAAACTATTCTGAATTTAAAAAACGCTATTTCAAAGAGCTGGATCAAAAC
>CAZTXJ010000037.1:13147-25241 GCA_964617285.1 uncultured Calditrichaceae bacterium
AAGCGGAAAATACTGGTCGTTTTGGGTTACTCACTTGGTACCATTACCAAACCTTTTTTTGCGCTGGCAAATTCTGTAGAAGTTGTTCTCGGCGCAAGGTTTGTAGATCGAATTGGGAAGGGGATTCGTGGAGCACCGCGCGACGCACTGGTGGCGGACGTCACGCCCCCGGCAAGCCGGGGAGCTGCCTTTGGATTAAGACAGTCCCTGGATACGGTCGGTGCCTTCTTAGGGCCTGCCCTGGCAATGATCCTCATGTTTGCCACATCGGATAACTTCCGTACCGTTTTCTGGGTCGCTGTTATTCCCGGAATATTAGCCGTAATCATACTCTTATCTGCAGTAAAAGAATCAAGCGCTTCTTCCAAATCTGCCGTACATCGAAGCATAAAATTAAATGAAATTATTTCTCTGGGTGGACTTTACTGGATGGTCGTTGGCTTCGGTTTCCTTTTTTCTCTGGCTCGGTTCAGTGAAGCTTTTCTTTTGCTCCGGGCAGAATCGGTCGGTGTTTCGGAAAGCCTGATTCCGGGAATTCTAATCGTCATGAATATTTTCTATGCCCTCACGGCTTATCCGGCCGGCTACTTGTCTGATAGACTGGGACGGACCGGTTTACTGGCAATCGGTTTGGTTTTCCTGGTAATATCCGATCTGGTTCTGGCATTCTCCTCAAATGGATGGATTGTAGCAATTGGAGCCGCGCTCTGGGGTCTACATATGGGTTTTACCCAGGGTTTACTGTCTACTCTGGTGGCGGACACAGCCGGAAAAAAGTTGCGGGCCACCGCATTTGGCATATTTAACCTGGCCAGTGGGATCGCTCTTTTAATTGCCAATCTGATTGCCGGAGAATTATGGGATTCCATCGGTGCTCCATCTACTTTTATTACCGGCGCTTTCTTTGCATTTGTTGCCCTGATAATCTTTCGGATTATTCTTTATAAATTGAAAAATTCCAATGCCACCTCGTTATAGATAATGATAGAAGGGAATACTCTTTCTTATTTATCTTGAATTTTATTTTTCTCCTCCATAGATTCAAATAAAAATCATGGCCCACAACGCACTAAAATCAGGATATGCCAGACTGGTGGATCGTTTAAACCGCTTTCCCCAAGGCGCGCCGCCTTCACACCTGCTGGACAAAATTCTGCAAATATTGATGAGTGAGAAAGAAGCTCACCTGGTCTCTGCGCTGCCCATAAAACCATTCACAGTTGAAAAAGCCAGTAAAATCTGGAAGGTTAACCTGTCCGAGGCTCAAAAAAGTTTGGAGGCGCTTGCCTCCCGGGCGTTGCTGGTAGATATTGAAAGAGACGGAGAATCTATCTATTCCTTACCGCCACCCATGGCCGGTTTCTTCGAATTTTCCATGATGCGGATACGAGATGATATCGATCAGAAAACGCTGAGTGAGTTGTTTTATCAATACCTGAATGTGGAAGAAGATTTTATCCGGGCCCTTTTTGTGGATGGCGAAACACAGCTCGGCCGGACCTTCGTACATGAGCCGGTATTATCCAATGAAAACGCTCTGCATGTGCTGGATTATGAGAGAGCCAGTCAGGTCATCAAAACCGCCTCTCATCGGGCGGTTGGAATATGCTATTGTCGCCATAAAATGCAGCATCTTGATCGTGCCTGCGATGCCCCGATGGACATTTGTATGACCTTTAATGGCACCGCAGCCTCTTTGAGTAAACATGGTCATGCCCGTCTGATCGATACCACAGAATGCCTTGATTTATTAGAAAAGGCTTATGAAAACAATCTGGTGCAGTTTGGCGAGAATGTCCGGGAAGGGGTTAATTTTATCTGCAACTGCTGTGGCTGCTGTTGCGAAGCCATGATCGCTGCCCGAAGATTTGCCCTGATGAATCCGGTTCATACCACCAATTTTATTCCCGAGATTGATCCGGAAAATTGCACCGGTTGTGGGAAGTGTGCGGATGTTTGTCCGGTGGAGGCCATGACCCTGGTTTCTGCTAACAACCCGAAACAACCCAAAAGAAAACTGGCCAGGTTGAATGAAGAGATCTGCCTGGGATGCGGAGTATGTGCCCGGGCCTGTAAGGAAAAAAGTATAGTTCTGAAATCACGGTCTCAAAGAGTCATTACCCCTCTGAATGGTGTCCATCGGGCAGTGGTAATGGCCATCGAACGGGGAAAACTACAAAATCTGATTTTCGATAACCGGGTGCTGTGGAGTCATCGTGCCCTGGCTGCAGTACTTGGAGCGATTTTGAAACTGCCACCGGTTAAACAAATTATGGCCAGTGAGCAGGTTAAATCCCGCTACCTGGAATACCTGATCTCCAAAGTATATAATTGATTTGAACAATGAATTACCGGAATATCCTTTTAACTATCCCAATAATGATAGATAACCAGATATTATATTTAGTCGTAGATGATAATTTTGCCAGGAAGGGCTTACTAACTTATCAATAATCTCTCAGCTTTTTCCGGTACCTCTGGATCAAACCGGATCACAACAAGCTCCTGGCCCTCATGCGCAGCAGAGAAGCAGTGCGTCCGGCCGATTTTGTCCCGCCATTTGCCGGTAATTCTGGCCGATTCATGGACATGTCCATGCAGTGTGATGAGCGGTTGTCTGTTTTCAATAAAACGTTTTATGGCAATACTACCGATGTGCACATCCAGCGGACAATGGTCAATCTCCATTCCGTCCAGCGCCGCCCGGTCCAGTGTGGTTTGATAGGGTGGAGCATGGAATAGAAAAATGGATCGATCCAGATCATTATCCTTGGTTAATTGAGTCAAATCCTTTTCAATGGTGGTATATTTAATCTCTTCCTGGGCAACCGGTACTGTAAACTGTCCCTCCTCCGGCGCCACGCAACCCGGATCGACAAATCTGGAAACGTCATAACGTTCCCAATCCTTCAGCAGGAAAGGACTGGGGGGAATATTGGCATAGCCATAGAAATCAAAATTATCCATTTGCATCCGGCGATTATGAAGATATATCCAGATGTCCTGGGCAGCTACCGAAAGAACTGACGCTTCCTCGAAGCGTGCATCATCATTACCCAGGATAATGAAAATTTTAGGATAATCTGTCCCGAGTTTCTCTTTCAACCGTAGAAAGTTTTTGTACAGATAATTCCCGATGAAATCTTTGTGAGCGATATCCACCGTCTTTCGCACCAGATGTTCATGCGGCAGCAGATCCCCTCCCAGAAAAACGTAGCCTGGTCGTTCCTTTTCGATAAGGTTAAAAAGACGTTCATATTTGCTGATATTTCCGTGCAGGTCTGATACAAAAATGCAGGTAGCCACCGGGGTAAATTTTCCTTTTTAACTGAATGAAATGAATCTATTCCGGTTTAAAGATAATTCCCTGTGAAGTCCGGCCATCAATCTTGACTGTAATCGGTTTGTCGAACCGCAGTTGGCGCAGGTAGTGGGTCTTTTTGTAGGGATTCCGGGATTTTAGCCAGTCCCAGCTGATGTAATCCGCGTGTGGCCCGGATTTGATATAGAAATATCCCAACCGGAGTGAAACCAGATTATGAAAAAAATGACTTCCCAGGGAAGGTTCCACTTTAAAATTATCCAGATGCGATTCAATGATTACCCTGGCTTTGGAAACCTGATACCATTCCACCGGGATACCCAGCCAGGGGTCGGAAGTACCCCATCTGCCAAAACCGAGGACGATATAGTTCCGGTCTTCCTCGATAAATGATTGATTAATATCCTCCAACTCTGCCGCAATCTGATCACTTTTGGCCGGATCGAAACGATCCGGATCGACAAACACGATATCGTATAAATCCCGGAAAACACCGTTTCCGATGACATGAAAAGAGGATATGAGTGAATCCCTATGATCATTTTCATCGATGGTTACATCCACATGCTCGCCGCCGGCAACCATCGGTCGGATTTGCAGGATATAAAATTCCGGTTTTTTCCTGGGATCTTTATAGAGATTGAGAGCAAATTCAATTTCGACATGGGTTCCAAAAGCGTTCTGTCCCACTTTTAAAAGTTCGGTAATCAGATCCGGTAAGGGGAATATATCATATTTCAGTATATTGGCAAAAGTAACTACCCTGGGGCCTGGTTGCGACAAAGTATCCTTGATTGACTGATTTGCAGGATCGTATGTGCTGCCAGCAAAGAAAAGTGAACCATCCGTTTCTGCCTGCTTCAATGGTAATTTTTCCAGACTGAAGTTATCATCCCGGGTTACTTTTACCGATTTATTCGAGAGATTGAGGGCGAAGAAATAATTTTGGGTGCTATTGAGCATTTCAGTTGGGGAGTTGTAGGGTAGATTCATTTTGGGATATTTTGGCGAAAATTGAAAGATTCTTTCACCATCGGCAATAATTTTTCCCAGACCCAGGGCCAGGTGCACCACACCTTCCTCCGGTTTCATCGGATATACCGGATAATAATTGAAGGATTGAGCCACACCGGAGATAACCGGATAATAATATTTATCATATTTAATACCAGCGTACTGCTGAATCACAACCGCCATTTTTTCTTCTTCGATCCGGTAATCAGTATTCTTTACGTATTCTTTGGGCTCCCGGAAAAAAACCGAGGCATAAACTGTTTTGATCGCATCAACCAGCTGCTGCAACCTTACTTTCAGATCGGGATGGTTGTTTGGCAACATTAAGGTTTTATACATACCGGCAAAGGGCAGAAGTTGTGAATCTTCCAGCAAACTGGAAGAGCGCACCGCCAGTGGATGTTTGATTTTTACCAGTAAGGTCTCTAACTGGGTAAAAACATTATCGGGAAAACGGGCCGTGAGAAACCGATCGACAATCTGTTGTTCATCAGTTGTTTGAATGGCGAATTCCTGAAGGTTGTTCTGCTCGATAAAATCCTCGTAAACCTCGGTGCCGAGAACAAAGGTTTGAGGCGTCTTAATATCAATATCTTTAAAATCGGAGAAATAACTATTAGTGGCTAGCATGGCATTTACAAAGGCCAGACCACGTCCCTTTCCACCAAGTGAACCACTTCCAATCCGAATAAAAGAATTTTCCATATACAATTGGGTGGATAAAAAGTCCTTGATTACCCCTTGCTGCATTCCCCGGAGCAACTTCATAATCGCTTCATAGATGTACAGGCGCAACTCTTCGATATTTTTGAAGTCAGATATTTTCTTGGGACGAATTTCATCGGCGATTTCGAATTCGGTTCTGGCGCGAAGCCAGATCGAAATGTGGTTCCTCTGGGCATGAAATTCCAGACTTTCCGCAGGGATCTCCAGCAGTCGGTCAGCAAACTCGCTCAAGCCCGGTGCCCGGCAGATTTCATGACCATTGGGGTAGCGAAAAATAAAATCGCCAAATCCGAAGTGTGATAGGATGAATGAACGTAATTCCAACAACAGGTTGGGAGAGTTTTTATCCAGAAAGGAAGCCAGATGTTGCTCTGCTTTGCTTCGTTTTTCCGGTTCTGCCGACTGAATCAGAATGGGAAGATCAGGCACTTCTTTTTTCAATTTTCTGGCCAGGATAAATCCGGCTTCCGGATCAAGCTTTCCTTTATGAGGGAATTTTAAATCGGAGATGATCCCAAGCAGATTATGTTTAAAAGTTTCAAATATCTTTAAACCTTCTTCAAAACTTTCTGCCATCAGTATCTTTGGGCGGGCTCTCATCCTGAGCATCCGGTGAAGATCGTTTACTGCGGTGGAAATAAGTTTTCTGGTCTGCAGCATTATTTCGGTGTAAACAATGGGGAGGAACATGGAGTAATACTTGGGAGAGTCCTCCACAATCAGGATAACCTGAACACCGGCTGAAACATCCTCCGGAGCATTTTTCAGGTCTTCCACATATTTTATGATGGCCAGCATCAGTTTGGATTCCCCGTACCAGTAAAAGACCTTATCAATGCTTTTAACCTGCCTGATTTTTTTCAGCAAGACAGGATCAATCGGATCGTAAGAGAGGAGAACCACTACTTTTTCAGGATCCAGCTCCTTTACTTTTTTGCCAAACTCCAGGGGATTCATGTCCGAGATACGGGCCATGGTAATAACCAGATCGAAGGATTTGGTTTGCAGTGCGGCTAAGGCAGCTTCCGCAGTTGAAACTTTGGTAATACGGGGAATAAAATGCAGATTTAAATCGACATATTCGCTGAAAATCCGTTCAGCCAAGCGGCCATCTTCCTCCAGAACGAAAGCATCGTACAGGCTTGAGACCAACAGAATTTCACGTACCCGGAATTTAATCAGATCGTGAAAGCCGCTGAATTTTGATTTTATTTCAGTAATATTACTTTCTGCCAAGATTCGGAACCAATATATTAAATTTTGACAAAGTTAATTGTCGTCAGAAATGAATGCAATAATCACTTATTTAAGGGAAGAAAATAGAAAAAATGAAAAAGGCGGCGATTTCGGCGCCGCCTCGACAGATCAGGCATACAAACCACGCAATTCAGCAGCTTTTGTCACCCGGTCTATGGCCAGCATGAAAGCAGCTATGCGCATATTCACTTTGTTTTTTTGGGCCAGGTCATACACTTGATCGAAGGCCTTGGTCATTATTTTTTCCAGATCCTCGTTTACCCGATCCTTAGACCAGTAATATCCCATCCGGTTTTGAACCCACTCCAGGTAAGAAACTGTCACACCTCCGGCATTGCATAATACATCAGGGATAATAAAAATTTTCTTTTTCTCCAGAATATCATCGGCATCAGGCGTCACCGGACCATTCGCACACTCTGCTATAATTTTCGCCTTAATATTTGGTGCATTCTCCTCGGTGATCTGATTTTCCAGGGCTGCCGGAATTAATATATCGACTTCCAATTCCAGCAATTTCATCGGATCATTTAGTTTCTCACATTTGGTATTTTTTTCCAGTCCTTTTAATAACCAGGTTTTATTATTTTTGCAGGTATTTAAAGCTGCATTCACATCAATACCTGCCGGATTATAATAAGCACCGGTCACATCCGATATGGCGACAATTTTTGCCCCATCATCATGCAATAATTTTGCAGCAAAAGAACCTGCATTACCAAATCCCTGGATAGCAACAGTTGCTTTTTTAAGATTTATATTCAGATGTTCACAGGCGTCTCTCACTGTAAAAACCATCCCCTGAGCCGTGGCTTCAGATCTTCCTTCGGAACCGCCTAATTCCAGCGGTTTGCCGGTAATAACAGCCGGCAGATACTGCTTTTTGTGCATGGAATAGGTATCAAACATCCAGCACATAATTTGCGGATTAGTATTAACATCCGGCGCCGGCACGTCGGAATCCGGACCAAACAGATCCGACATTTCGGCAAAATATCGTCTCGATAAACTCTCTAATTCGTTTCGGCTAAGCAGGGTAGGGTCAACCACAACTCCACCTTTTCCGCCGCCAAATGGAACTCCCACTACTGCGCATTTATAGGTCATCCAGAAAGCGAGTGCTTTTACTTCATCCACCGTTACATTCGGATGGAAGCGAATACCGCCCTTTGCGGGACCACGAACAACACTATGTTGCACCCTGAATCCCTTGAATATTTGAATCGATCCATTATCCATGCGTACCGGTAAATTCACCTCGGTAATTCGTCGTGGCTCCTTGACCATTGCAATTTGACTTTCACTTAACTTGAGTACAGAAGCAGCCTTATCGAATTGAATTAAGGCACTTTCGAACGGATTAATTTGCTTTAAGAAACTCATGTAAGACCTCCGGTTTTATGTTTTTAAAAACTGAAACAAGAAGTGACACACTGGAATTAAGGGGGTAACCAAAATTAGGTTTGTTTTTTTCATCATTGTGCGAACATCCTGTGGCATCATTGACCTAAAATAAATATAATAAGAAAATGAGATTTTTGATTGGTTAAAATTTTAAGAAAAATGATAGAAGAAATATTAAATCTTTTATTTTACCCATCTCAATTGGTACTATGTTTAACAATTCATTTTTTGTTTAAATCCTTGACAAAGATTTGCCGGAAAAGTAAATTCTTTTGTGAAATTTGTTTTAAGGGTTTTAATTCAATTTGATGCCACCGGAGAATTAATTTTAATATAAATAAACTAATTCGGCTATAAGCAGACTAAAAACCTAACGGAGGATTTATATGGTTCAGAGTAATAATTACTCATCGGTTGAAGATTTTATGGAAATGGTCATCAGTAAAAATCAGGGTGAAAAAGAGTTTCATCAGGCAGTGCAGGAAGTTATTGAATCCTTGTGGGATTTCCTGCAGGAAAACCCACGATACACTCATGCCAAAATTATGGAAAGAATTGTGGAACCGGAAAGAGTTATCATGTTTCGGATTCCCTGGAGAGATGATCGGGGTGATGTTCAGATAAACAAAGGATATCGGGTTGAATTTAATTCTGCCATCGGTCCCTATAAAGGCGGACTGCGGTTTCACCCTTCAGTTAATTTAGGCATTCTGAAATTCCTGGGTTTTGAACAGGTGTTCAAAAACAGTTTAACCACGCTGCCTATGGGCGGTGGAAAAGGTGGTTCTGATTTCGATCCGAAAGGTAAATCGGACAATGAAGTAATGAGTTTTTGCCAGTCCTTTATGACCGAATTATTCCGTCACATCGGACCTAATACGGATGTTCCAGCCGGTGATATAGGGGTAGGGGGAAGGGAAATTGGTTTCATGTATGGACAATATAAGAGACTGAGAAATGAATTTACCGGTGTACTGACTGGAAAAGGAATTAATTGGGGTGGAAGTCTGATTCGACCGGAAGCTACCGGATATGGATGTGTTTATTTCGCCGAAGAAATGCTCAAAACCAAAGGTCAGAGTTTTAAAGGGAAAACGGTAGCCATATCCGGATCGGGGAATGTTGCTCAATATGCTACGGAAAAGGTGAATCAATTAGGTGGTAAGGTAGTTACTTTATCCGACTCTAACGGGACCATTTATGACCCGAATGGAATTGATAATAAGAAATTGGATTTCATCCTCGAGCTGAAAAATGTTAAGAGAGGTCGAATAAAGGAATATGCGGATAAATACAAAGTAGAGTATTGGGAAGGCGAACGGCCCTGGAAAGCGAAGTGCGATGTTGCATTACCCTGCGCCACCCAAAATGAAATAAATGACAAAGACGCCCAAATGCTGGTGAAGAACGGTTGTTTTTGCGTTTCCGAAGGCGCCAATATGCCTTCCGAACCGGGAGCAATTGATGTTTACTTGAAAAGTAAAGTTCTTTATGGTCCGGGAAAAGCGGCTAATGCAGGCGGCGTAGCAGTCTCCGGATTAGAAATGAGTCAGAACAGTATGAGGTTATCCTGGAGCCGCGAAGAAGTGGATCAGAAACTTCATGGCATTATGAGAGATATCCATAGTACCTGCGTAAAATATGGAAAAGAAGGCAACTTTATCAACTATGTTAAAGGCGCCAATATTGGTGGTTTTATCAAGGTTGCTGATGCCATGCTGGATCAGGGTGTGGTATAATTAAAAGGTTTATACCTTAGTTGTAGGGAGGCATTAGCCTCCCTTTTTTATTTCATTCTTAAATTAAAGTTGTGAGGGTAAAGAACCGATGATATGGTACAGGGAGTAAGATCGAAAGATTATAGCTTCCTCATAGGCCTCCTCCAATAATTACTGCCTTTCAGAGTAAAATCTGGAAGGCAGTATTTTTTTATAATGTTCTTAACATTCCAGAATTAGGTATTTGTAGAAAATTCTAAAATTTGAAAAGTGGGAAAATATTTCACAAATAGATTACAGGATTTGACCGGATTTTTGAATTAATCCGGCAGAGATGTAAGGTCGGACTAGTAAATCTCAATGTAAATAAATTATTGCTCGATCAATTGAGGAACGGTAACCAGATTATATGTCTTATCGGATTTAAATTCAGTATCTTTTAGTTTTTCTTCTTCGGCATTGAACAGGTTAATCAAATATTTGGTATTTCTGGTATAAAAATCCGCATCATCCGGAGTATTGGGTGTAATGGTACTGGCATTAGATAAACGACTGGTGAAATAGATCAGGCGGCTATAAATATCATTCATTTCTGCCAGAATGCTTATTACGTTGTCTTTTGCCTTAAGCCTGTTTTCATACTCCGATTCTGCGTTGCTGGCAGCTGATTCTTTGCTACTTATGGTTTTTTCCAATTGTGCTATTTTGTCTTTGTATTCCGATTTCTGGCCGGCAAACTGCACTTGAGCATAACCGTAGAGCAGAATAGCTCCGGCAACAAAACCAATAATTGTGGTGATAATGGGAAAAATAATGTGCGAATGTTCCTTATACCATAATTTACGTTTAATTTGCTTATTAATATTGCTGGAATCCTGAGAGATATACATTTCTTTGAGTGCATCAAAATCCAATGATTTTTTGCAATTTGGGCAAACCTTGACATCTTCTGGAATTAATTCCGCACAATAGGGACAATATTTCATTTTGACCTCTTATACTTTTATTAATTGACTTCTAATATAATCGAACATAATTATAAAGATTTTAATTTAGTTTCACCACAATTATTATTACTGAAATTACTGCAAAAAAGAAAAATAATATTTGTGAATTTTAGGCATTCTTGAAAGAATGAATCGATAAATCAAGAGAAACAAAACAGCAATCATTATGCCTAAAAAAATATAAAAATCACACAGGTAAAATTTAATAATCGAGTCATTAGATGCAATTATTATTCTTGGTTATTTAAATTACACTACAGATCAGGCCCTTCAGGTAAAGACCTTCCGGAAAGTTCAGGGCGGTGGGATGATCCGATGATTGATGCAACCATTTTATGATCTGTGCTTCCCGGCCGGCGTCCAGGGCTGCATCGGCCACAATTTTTTGAAACAACTCTGGCGACAGAAGTCCGGAGCACGAGAAAGTAAACAAAATTCCTCCTGGACGTAGTAATCTAAATGCTGAAAGATTAATATCTTTATATCCCCGGGTTCCCTTTTTCAGGTGCCTACGAGATTCCACAAATTTGGGTGGGTCCAATATTATGAGATCAAATTGTTTCCCTTTGTTGTTTAGATCTCTAAGTGTCTGAAAAACATCTCCTCTTATGTTTACCATTTTATCCGGATTGAATCCATTCAAGACTAAATTTTTCTCAGCGATGGTAATGGATTCCTGGGACGACTCGATATTCACAACTTTTTTTGCTCCATATTTTAACGCATAAAGTGAAAAGCCCCCGGTATAAGAAAAACAGTTTAATACCTCTGCATTTTTTGAAAAATCACAGATTTCTTTTCTATTTTCTCTTTGGTCCAAATAAAAGCCTGTTTTATGTCCTCTTTGTATATCAACCAGAAATTGAATTCCGTTTTCTTCAATTATAATTTCACCGGGAGGCTCTGATCCCCATAAAGTACCAGTTTGTTTTTTTAAACCCTCTTTACTTCTGATGTCAACATCCGATCTTTCGTAGACGCCACTGGGATGAAATAGTTCACTGATTAACTTGGTTATTACAGGTTTCCATTTATCCATACCAGCGCCGAAATATTGGCAAACGAGATAGGTGCCATATTTGTCAATAATTAAACCCGGTAAACCATCGGATTCCGCATTGACCAAACGACAGGCCACTTTATCAGTGGCCTCAGATTCGAGCAAATTTTTTCTCCGATCGTAAGCCGTCAGCAATCTTTGGCGAAAATAGTTATCTGTAATATCTTCTTCAGGATTAAAAGTCCACATGCGGACTGCTATTTGGGAGTGCGAAGAAAAAGCTCCTTTTCCGAGCTTATGACCATCAGAAGATTCTATCTCTACCGTATCACCAGATTGAGGCGATCCTTCAATTTTTTTGATTGCCCCTGAAAATATCCAGGGATGTTTTCGCCGCAGGGACGACTCTCTCCTTTTTTTTAAAACTATTACAGCCATTTCCATACGCTTTCAATCCTGTTAAATTTTCTAGACTAATATACAAAATATCTGATGTAACTTTTATTCCCTTGAATATTCATAATTTTATTCTGTCAAATTATGATTCATAAAAGACACCCATTAACGGAATGCAGACTAGTGTATGTTATGGTCTTTAAAATGATTCATTTTTTTCTATTCAAAACTTAACTTTGGACGATTATGT
>CAZTXJ010000038.1:0-16153 GCA_964617285.1 uncultured Calditrichaceae bacterium
CCTGTTGATTCCCTGAGTCAGCAGTGCAAGGCTGAGTTTGGACTGGCGATACCGGAAAACCCAGGCCCTTTGCCGGAAACTGTGCATTTATATCCGAATTATCCCAATCCTTTCAATGCCTCCACAAACATTTCTTATTATCTGCCTTTTAGTGCCGAGGTGAATATTTCGATTCATAATATCACCGGGCAGTTAATTAAAAGGTTGGTCAGGGAAAAGCAAGGTGCCGGAAATCATTTCATCAAATGGGATGCTGATCAGTTAAACTCGGGCGTATATTTCATTCATCTGGAAAGCGGAAACTTCAGAAGTGTGCAGAAATGTATTCTGGTAAAATAGACTTTGAAATTGGTCTGAGGAAGCCACCACTTTGAAATTCGCGGAGTTAGCTATTTCATCAAGTAAAAATTAGAACTATATTATCTTTAGCGCTATTTCAACTCAGGAGATAATTATGAAGAAGATAGTCTACATTGGCCTACTATGTTTTTTATTTGCCGCATATCTGATCTCATGTTCCCAGCCGGAAAAATCATCTCCACTAACCGAAGACGAATATCAAATCTATGCGGTAATTATCGACTCCCTTTATGTTACCTCTAACCGGCCGGTGGTTTTGATTGGCGCAAATACCGAAACCTATCCCGAGGATCCGGAAGCTCTAACGCTGGATACCCGCTTTATGCTGCCGTCAGATTATAACTGGAATGAGCTTTTGAACAGTTTTCGTCAAAACAATGGAAATCAATTTCCGGTCAATCCCACAAAAATTGAAACACCGATTACCAAAATACAGATTACCCGCCAGAACATGTTCGAACAGCTGAACTCGCAACTTCAGGAACTCGATCGAAACCAGACCATGAACTATCGGGAAAAACTCGGCATATACTGGTTTTCCAGGGTCGGATTTAATGCCGATAATACCCAGGCATTTATATTTACCGATTTCCTGTGCGGCGCCCGGTGTGGCTGGCCATCCTATTATCTGCTGACAAAATCCCATGGTGACTGGAAAATTGTTCAGGATTTCCAGATGGGCCGGTATTAGTTAAATCCGGTTCTACAAGTCAATATTTTATCACGAGAAGAACCGATTCCTTTATTCAATTTGAGAGATTTTTGAGTTCTTCTTATCCCTGCCCAATATTCAAGAATTCCGACTTATACCCCCTTCATTAAATCTTCATTTTCAACATTTACCATCATTCAACGCCAATGAAATCGTGATGGAATCAGATGAATTTGGCTACTCCAGAGCCTTATAAAGAATTTGAATAGAGGATTGTTGATGCAGACAAGTTCGCCTTTTAATCCGGTTTCACCAAGTGCCCATGACATTTCCACCCTGTTTATCGTCACGCTAATCGTCGCCGCAGTGATATTTAGTCTGGTGACCGGATTGGTACTGTTTGCCTCGTATCGATACCGCCAACGGGAAGGTGATGGAGAACCTCCGCAGGTTTACGGGCATCGTGGTCTGGAAATAACCTGGACCGTCATTCCCGGATTAATCCTCATTTTTCTGTTCATACTAACCTTGATTACCATGCACAAATCGGATCCATCGGCCAGCCCCGGTACCAAAGCGGATCTGGTGATTATTGCCCATCAATGGTGGTGGGAACTTCGTTATCCACAGGCAGGTGTGATATCTGCCAATGAGATCCATATTCCGGTAGGGAAAAAATTATATACCCGGATAGAATCCGCTGATGTTATTCATTCCTTCTGGGTGCCGCAACTGGGACGGAAGATGGATGCCATACCCGGCCATCCAAATCATATCTGGCTGGAATCCGATAAAGCCGGCTTATTTCTGGGCACCTGTTCCGAATATTGCGGTGCACAGCATGCCTGGATGAGGATCCGGGTAATTGCCCAGCCTGAAGCAGATTTTAATGCCTGGATCGCGGATCATCAAAAACGTCCGGTTTTTCCCACCACAGGTGAAGCAGCCAAAGGTTTACAGGTTTTTAAACAGCAAACTTGCATCAACTGCCACAGCATCGCCGGCGTCTCAAACAATATCAGCATCGGGCCGGATTTAACCCACCTGGCCAGCCGCAAGACACTGGGTACCGGCATTCTGGATAATACCCCCGCCGGACTGACCAAATGGCTTCGAAATCCACAGGCGGTAAAACCAGGTATCAACATGCCTTATATGAAACTTGACGATAAACAAATAAAAGAACTGGTAGCCTTTCTGGAGACCTTAAAATGAGTAATTCGGTACCAACCGTCCGCACCATAGATACCGTGAGCATGCCACGAGAATACAAGGGTTTGCTCAGCTGGGTAACTTCAGTAGATCATAAGCAGATTGGCATTATGTACCTGCTCATTACTCTGTTTTTCTTTCTGGTAGGTGGAGTGGAAGCCCTGTTCATTCGTATCCAGTTGGCCCGTCCGGAAAACACTTTTTTGTCTCCGGATGCTTACAACCAGATTTTTACCATGCACGGTACCACCATGATTTTCCTGGTGGTGATGCCCATGCTCATCGGATTTGCCAATTATTTTGTTCCCCTGATGATCGGCGCCCGGGATATGGCCTTCCCGCGGTTAAATGCACTGGGGCTGTGGTTGCTCTTCTTTGGTGGTCTGATATTGTACTATAGTTTTATCGCCGGTGGCGCACCCGCAGCGGGTTGGTTCAGTTATGCACCGCTCAGTGAAAAGGTTTATTCCACCACCACCGGGTTGGATTACTGGGCACTCGGCCTGCTGGGCATTGGCGTCGGTACGGTTGCCAGCGCTATCAATCTGGTGGTTACCATCATAAAATATCGAACCAAAGGAATGAGTCTTAAACGCCTTCCTCTCTTTGTCTGGATGGTTCTGGTAAACGGGTTTGTTATACTGTTTGCCATGCCGCCGTTAAATGCCGCACTGGTCATGCTTCTGGTGGACCGTTTACTGAATGCCAGTTTCTTTACTGCAACCACAGGCGGATCGCCCATTCTATGGCAACATTATTTTTGGGCATTCGGTCACCCGGAAGTCTATATCATGATTTTGCCTGCCTGGGGAATCATTTCCGAAGTGATACCGGTTTTTTCCCGAAAACCCATTTTCGGATACGAATTTGTCGCCGGTTCCTCGGTGGCAATCGGTTTACTCAGTTTTGCTGTCTACGCCCATCACATGTTTGCCGTCGGGTTAGGACACCCTTTTAACACCGCATTTGCCTTTGCCAGTATGACCATTGCCATACCAACCGGGATCAAAGTTTTTAACTGGATAGCAACCATGTGGGGAGGAAGAATTCGCTTTACCACCTCAATGATGTATGCTGCCTCATTCCTGATCTTATTCACCATCGGTGGGCTGAGTGGTGTTTCCTTTGCGGTTGTTCCGGTAGACTGGCAAGTAACCGATACCTATTACGTTGTCGCTCATTTTCATTATGTTCTTTTCGGCGGAACCCTGTTTGCCATCTTTGCCGGAATTTACTATTGGTTTCCAAAAATGACCGGACGCCTGTTGTCAGAAAAGTTGGGGAAACTTCACTTCTGGTTAACCTTCATCGGATTCAACATGACCTTTTTTATTCAGCATATTCTTGGCCTGGTGGGCATGCCCCGTCGGGTGTATACCTACCCCAATCTGCCGGGCTGGGGTTCCATGAATCTGATCTCAACTATCGGTGCCTTTATCCTGGCCATTTCTGTACTGGTATTTCTCTGGAACCTGATTGTATCCTTCCGCAATGGTAAACCAGCCGGCGATAATCCATGGGAGGCCTGGACCCTGGAATGGGCGACCTCCTCACCCCCACCCCCGCACAATTTCGAAAAAGTACCGTTGGTAAGAAGCCGAAGACCTTTGTGGGATCTGAAACATCCGGAAGATCCGGACTGGAAACATGAGAGCAAATAAGAAGATGGGGAAAGAATGAGTAAAAGTAAA
Source organism: uncultured Calditrichaceae bacterium (assembly GCA_964617285.1). Lineage (GTDB taxonomy): Bacteria > Calditrichota > Calditrichia > RBG-13-44-9 > RBG-13-44-9 > CAYVKM01. The sequence continues at coordinate 3,916 of CAZTXJ010000038.1, forward strand.
TTAGCAGTAATTTTAGTAATCGGAACCGAGGCGGTATTTTTTACCCTGCTTATTCTGGCATTTCTTTATTTCAGAAGTATTGCCAAGGGCAATTCCAATCCGGAGGCACTATTAGATATCGTAAAGACAGGCATCTTTTCCCTTTTTCTGTTTTCCAGCAGTTTTACTGTTTGGCGGGCGGAAAAAAATGCCGAACACCAAAGAGTGAAACGATCGGCTTTCTGGTTGTTCATTACCATGTTATTCGGCGTCATCTTTCTGACTGGCCAGGGCATCGAATGGAATTTTCTGATTCAGCACGGGCAAACCATCAGCCGTGACCTGTTCGGCACAACATTTTTCACCCTTACCGGTTTCCACGGATTTCACGTGCTGGCTGGCCTCTTAATCCTGGGTATTCTGCTTATCCTCTCACTGACTGGTAATTTTAAACACCAGACTACCATTGATTCGGTGGGAGCGGTGGCTCTGTACTGGCACTTTGTGGATATCGTCTGGGTGTTCATTTTCTCAATAGTTTATCTGGGAGTAAAATTATGACAATGAGTAAATTTCTATTATCCGCCTGGGAATGGGAACCTTCGATAATTATTGGCTGCATCGGTTTAATTGTGGCCTACCTGCTGATTGTCCGATCCCGCATTACCAAACAATCAGTTTTCTACTTTTTAGGTGTGATCATTTTATTCCTTGCACTGGTCTCCCCGCTGGACGAGATTTCTGACACCTACCTTTTTAGTGCACACATGGTTCAGCATTTATTGTTTATCCTGGTCGTCCCGCCTTTTCTATTGCTGGGAATACCGGAATGGGTTTTTCGTAAAGGGATGAAATGGAAATTTTTCCGAAAAACAGAACACGTACTGTCAAATCCAATTGTAGCATGGTCTGCCGGAGCCGGCGCAATGTGGATCTGGCACTGGCCACCTTTGTTTAATGCAGCGCTGGCGAATGAAACCTTTCACGCTTTTGAACATCTCAGCATACTGGTTATGGGAACAATCTTCTGGTGGGTGGTTATCTCTCCTCTGAAAGAGGAACGAATGAACCCTCTTTACCTCATTTTTTATCTATTCTCAGCCTGCATTGCCTGCACTATACTGGGAATTATCATCACCTTTTCAGCTGTGGGCCTTTTTCCGGCATATTTGAATCCACAAGACGCGGCAGGTATTCTGCCCATTATCAGAGATGGATGGGGATTCTCTCCGAGCGTAGATCAACAGGTTGGTGGTCTGTTGATGTGGGTACCTGCCTGTCTTGTTTATGTGTCAGCAGTAATCGGTACACTGGTTCGCTGGTATCGCACACCGGACCGGGATACCCTGACCCTTCGCGCTGTAGTAGGCAGAGGTCAGCCCATTGTTACTCGAGAAACCGATAAAAATGAAGTTAAAAGGACAGAAAACAGTCATGCCTGATATTACACAAGATAAACCGCAACAACCGGGGAGTCAATTCAATCCCATCAATAAGAGCGATGAAATTATTGAAGAATGGGTAAAACCAATTCCTGAAGGAACACCCGAACCCACCTTTTGGCCGATAAGTCTGGCCATGTCCATCATCTTTATTCTCTGGGGATTTATCTCTACCTGGGTCATCACGGCAGTTGGTATTGTACTATTCAGCATATCGGTTCGGGGTTGGGTACAGGATCTCCTAAATGAACAACCATCAGATAAGGTAAATGATCATGAAACTGTTTGACCTAAACGATGAGATGGGCCGCAGGCAGTTTTTTAATAAACTTGGTATTTTGCTCAGCGGTATCGCCGGATTGGTTCTGGCGCTTCCGGTAATTGGTTTTCTGATTTCGCCATTATTACGAAAGGTTGTCCGGGACTGGCGCGATGTCGGAAATCTGGATCAATTTAATATTGGTACAACCGTAGAGGTCTCGTTTGAAGACGCCTCTCCCTTACCGTGGTCCGGGATTACCGCAAAAACAGCCGCCTGGTTGAGAAGAGTGGACGAAACCAATTTTGTTGCTTTTTCCATAAACTGCACTCATCTTGGCTGTCCGGTTCGCTGGCTTCCTAAGGCAGATCTGTTCATGTGCCCATGTCACGGTGGCGTATATTACAAGGATGGCCAGGTGGCGGCAGGACCACCACCAAAACCGCTTACCCGCTACCCGGTGCGGATTCGGAACAACAGAGTGGAAATCCGTACCAGTCCACTGCCAATAACATAATGGATAAGAATCTCAGGTTAAAAGGGAAGAAAATTAGAGAACATTTATGAAAAGTCTGATAAAAATTTGGCACTGGTTCGACGACCGCACCGGCTTGTCGGAAATTATAAAACCGCTGGCGGGACATTTAGTGCCACGTGGGACAACCTGGATGTATGTTTTCGGCAGCGCCACTCTGGTTGCTTTTATCATTCAGGTAGTAACCGGTATCGCGCTGGCCACCATGTATATTCCCTCCACTTCCCAGGCCTACCAGAGCCTGCGCTTTATTACCTATCAGGCCTGGTTAGGAAATTTTATCAGGGGGTTGCATTACTTTGGCGCTTCTGCCATGATTCTTCTGGTTGGAATCCATATGATCCGGGTTTTCATTACTGCTGCCTATAAATTCCCGCGGGAGATGAACTGGATATCCGGTGTTTTGCTATTAGGTCTTACCGTCCTGATGGGATTTACCGGGCAATTGTTACGCTGGGATCAAAATGCCCTGTGGTCTGTGGTGGTGGGAGCAGAACAGGCCGGAAGAATCCCATTTATCGGAGACTGGATATCCCGCTTTCTCTTGGCAGGTAAAGTGATTGGGGGTGCCACGCTAAGTCGCTTTTTTGCCTTCCACGTTTTCTTTATCCCGGCCTTAATTTTTTCAGTACTTGGCTTCCATCTGTACCTGGTTATTCGCAATGGCATCTCCGAACCACCAAAACAGGGTCAGGCAGTCGATCCGAAATCCTATCGCAGCTGGTACGAAAATCTCATTAAAACAGATGGACATCCATTCTGGCCGGATGCCGCCTGGCGCGATGTGGTTTTTGGGGTGGGCGTTATCGCGGTTATTATGTTTCTGGCTTATGTAGTTGGACCACCTGTGATTGGTAAACCACCGGATCCGACCAATATCCAGGCATCACCACGACCGGACTGGTATCTGTTGTGGTATTTTGCTGTGCTTGCATTAATACCATCGGCAATGGAAAATTATGTGATTGTCCTGTTTCCCCTTTTAGCTGGCCTGGTTTTATTTTTCATCCCACTCTTATTTAATAAAGGGGAGCGCCATCCATATCGCCGCCCATGGTCCATGGGGGCGGTAATTATCATTGTCCTGATGATCGGAACGCTCTGGATCGCCGGAGTAAAAGCTCACTGGTCTCCGGATTTTTCAGCCAAACCTTTATCGGAAAAAGTGATCGGTGCCAGCAGCGGACCAGTCTATGAAGGGGCGCAGGTTTTTTACCAGAGGGGGTGCATCAATTGTCATAATATTTCCGGGGACGGCGGGCATCGCGGGCCGGATTTAACCACAGTGGCAGATCGAATGACCAAAGACGAGATGATTATCCGGATTTTAAGAGGTGCCGGAAGAATGCCCGCTTTTGGGGGAATTTTGACACCAGAGGAACTGGATAATGTCGTAGCATTTTTAAAAACCCGTAAATCACATTGAGGGACGAAAAAAAGTAAACAGAACTTGGAGATAAAGTATGGCTAATTTAAATGAATCCCGGCAGGATATTTACAACCGGAAACTGCACCTTTTTGCCCTGTTTACCGCCGGTTTTGCTGTCTTTTTGATCGTCGCCGGCGCAACCGTCACCAGCACCGGATCGGGCGATACCGTCCCGGATTGGCCACTGGCATACCACTCCGTTGTTCCTCCACTTATTGGGGGGATCGTTTTTGAATACAGTCATCGGGTGATTGCCGGAATAACCTCCCTGCTGGTTACCATACTGGCAATCTGGTTATGGAGATCAAAACCGAGACAACATTTCCGCTGGTTGGGTATTGTTGCATTATTGGGCGTTTTCCTCCAGGCAAGTCTGGGCGCTCTAAGAGTGCTGGTAGTGTCAAATACTGCTGTTCGTTCTGCCATTGCCAGCTTAACGGGTATGACCGATTTCCAACTGGACCGGATCGCCTTCGCCACGGCTCACGGGATTCTTGCCCAGACAATTTTGTGCGCACTTTTTGCGATCGTTCTGTTCACTTCCCGTTCCTGGCTGCAACCAGCCTCAAATTGGAAGGATACCGAAACGGGAAAAAACATACGCTGGTTTAGTCTGGCACTTTTAATTTTCGTCTTCGGACAATTGATCATGGGCACCCTAATCCGTTACACCGGTGCCAGCCTGATCATCCCGGATTTTCCGCTTTCCTTTGGCCGCCTGATCCCACCCTTTCAAAATTTACCCCAGTATACCAGCCTCGGTTTTCCAATTCCCAGGGAAGAATATCTGCTAAAAGTGATCCTGCAATTTGCACATCGTCTGAATGCTTTTCTGATTTTCGGGATCATCATTTATCTGTTTATTTCCTATCGCAAATCGCCACTCCTGGGTCAAATCGTTTTTGCTCTGTTATTTCTTACGGTTATACAGATAACTCTGGGGGCGTTAAACATCTGGACGGCGAGATCGGTCTTTTCTACAGTACCCCATGTAGCGGTTGGGGCATTAATTCTGGCAACCACCATTATCTTTCTGCTCTGGAGCTGGCGTTTATCTAGAGTACCTGCCGTACACTCCAAGACGGTTAAAACCCAAGTAAATGAAGCTGGTACACCGGAGGTTGCCTGAGATGTTCTGTTATGATACGATAATTTAAGGATAATACCGTGTCGGTAGCCGATCTTCCTAAAGTGAATGCCACCCTGAATGGATTAAGTTTTGCACTCCTGCTTTGCGGTTTTTATTTCATCAGGAAAAGAAAAATAAAAATTCATAAAACCTTTATGCTTTCCGCCTTGGCGGTATCTGCCCTATTCCTGGCATCCTATCTTTATTACCACTCGCAGGTTGGAACTATTCATTTTAAACAAACCGGTTGGATACGTCCGGTTTATTTTACCATCCTGACCTCACATTCCATACTTGCTGCGATTATTGTTCCCCTGGTTCTTTTTACTCTTTGGCGGGCGCTACGGGCAGATTTCATAAAACATAAGCAAATTGCCCACTGGACACTTCCCATCTGGCTTTATGTCTCGGTAACCGGCGTGGTGATTTTCTGGATGTTGTATCTGCTGTGAAGAAAGTAAAATTTCACCTAAAAATCAAAGAGTTGTAGAAATGATGTTTACTATAAAGTTGATAAGGAATTAACAAGATCAGATGAAAATAATTTCCCCGAGCATCCAAATAAAAAAATCTGTGGAAACGAGGTTTCTTCATGAATAGACCAATCCATTTTGAAATTCTGGCAGATAATCCGGAGAAGGTGATCGCTTTCTATCAGCAGGTGTTTAACTGGCAAATTGCCGGCTGGGAAGGACCGCAGAGTTACTGGCTGGCGACCACCGGACCCGAGGACACACCGGGAATTAATGGTGGTTTTATGAATCGTCATTTTCAGCAGGCCGTCATTAATACCATCGAAGTCGATTCAATAAATGATTATTTAGCAAAAATCGAAGCAGCGGGAGGCAAAAAAATACTCGGACCACGCGAAGTTCCCGGTGTTGGGCTGCATGCCTACTGTGAAGACCCGGAAGGGAGCATCTTTGGGATCATGCAAACAATATCGGCCAATGAGCCATAATGAAATTTCAATGCAAACGGGATAGTTCTTCTTGTTTAAAGGGTTTTCGATAAATCTGTTTATCATGGCGGAAAGTCATAAATGATACTTCAAATATCTGAAACCATAATCGTAGGAGGTAAATAATGAGAACTTATCGTTCTTTGTGTGGCTTCATGGTAATAGCTATAGTTCTGATTTTTTTAACGAATTGCACCACGGAAAAAAGTTCGGCCCGATATCAACCACTGATCGATGCTTATCTCAGCTTCTGGAACACCGGCAATTTTGATGGGATCGATCAGGTTCTTCTCCCGGACTTTGAGTTGCGGATGACTCCCAAATTTGAGCCCGAAAAAGGGATTGAATCTTTTAAGCAGGATGTTATTAAGTGGAGAACAGCCTATCCTGACTTTCATATCACGGTAAATGAATCATTTTTTGATACGGACAAATTTGCTGTCCGGTGGACCATTACCGCAACCAACACCGGACCCGGTACCCATCCCCCAACCGGAAAATCGATCAATGTACCGGGAATGAGCATCATCCACTTCCAGGACGGTAAGATTAAAGATGAATGGATTGCCAGTAACAACCTGTACTGGCTGATGCAGTTAGGCTTTAAGCTTGAATCACCATTCAAAGAAAATACTCAATAAATTAAATGACGAGATAAAAGGAGACCTGTTATGACTATTAAAAAATTATCAATCGTTTTAGTATCGTATGTGCTCATAGGTCTGGCTTGCGCACCTGCAAAAAAGGATATTATTATTCAATATTTTGATGCCTACAATAAACATCAGCCGGGAATCGTAAATCTACTTTTATCGGAAAACATTACTTACACTGCTGTTGAATCCTTTACGCTGCGTGGAAAAGAGGAGTTGAAAAATCTGGCCGAATATGACTCGACCATCCATAGCGAACTGGTCTATTCAAATTTGACCGAAGCCGGAGATACGGTTACCTGTCAGATGACCGAAAAAAATGACTGGCTGGCTGCTCTGGGTATTAACACCGTCCAATACGATTACGCCAAATTTGTGGTGCGGCATAAGGATATCTGGGATATCATCATAAAAATGAACGACCAGAGCATTAATGAGATATCCACCAAGCTTCAACCGGTAATCGATTGGGCTTCAAACAACAAACCTGATGTTTTGAATGATGTCATGCCGGGTGGTGAATTTATTTATGACAAGATTGCGGCTGAAATGTGGCTGCAGCTCCTGCAGGAATACAATGCCTCAAAGGGTTCGGAATAGATAAAAATAAAAACGGTCGCAGATGTTTGCTTCTACGACCGTTTCACCTTAATGTAACAGGTTTGTTTATTTAATTCGATAGAATTCAATTCTGCGGTTCTTGGCTCGCCCTTCTCTGGTGGAGTTAGGTGCGATAGGATTATCCGGTCCATACCCCTTGGTCCTGATTCGCATGGCATCGATACCGTTGTTCATCAGATAAATCTTGACCGCATCGGCCCGTTCCTGGGAGAGACGCATATTGGTCTGGTAGCTTCCGGTAATATCGGTATGTCCCCGGATTTCTACTTCAATCTTGGGATTATTCTGTAATGTCCGGACCACTTTATCCAGAATGGCTCTGGAATTCGGAGTCAGATTGGCACTGCCGGTTGCGAAATAAACACCTTCCAGAACAATAGATTCTCCCTTTTCCACTGCAATTTCCGGTTTCACATCCGGGCAACCATCCTTGTCTTCATAACCGTTGTAGGTTTCTTTGGTGTCGGTACCATCGATCAAAGTCTGATCGGTACCGGGACATTCATCCTGAACATCGGGAATACCATCACCATCATTATCCGGATCGGGCACACCGTCGTCATCCACATAACTGTCCACATCCTCCGGATCGTCAGGGGCCCCATCGTTTACATCCAGGATTCCATCCTTATCGTTGTCGGGATCCGGCACGCCATCCTCATCCTCAAAGCCATCGCGGTCCTCGGGATCCATTGGCGCTTTATCCCGGATATCCGGCACACCATCCTGATCGTTGTCCAGATCGGGTGCACCGTCTTCATCCTGAAAACCATCAAAATCTTCCGGATGCAGCGGATCCAGATCTCTTTTGTCCGGGATGCCATCACCATCGGTGTCTTTTGCCCCGCCAAAGTGAAAAGAAAAACCCAAAGATCCGCTTACAAAACTATCCAGATTCTTCTCACTTTTGATATCATCCAGGTAGTCCGATACCACAAAATGATAGGTACCTTCTATATCAAAGGAAAAATTTTCACCCAGAAAAATGGAACACCCCAACCCGGCAGGGATGGAAAAAGCGAATTTTTGATAATTACCTGCTTCATTGTTGGGTAAAAGATTTCCATTCCGGTCCTTCGGATCAAAATGGAATCCCTCCGCACCCAGTTGAAAATAGGGGCTTACTACATTCTTGGCCGATGGACGGTATTTCATGGAAGCGGATAGGCTGTAGACCGGCGTTTCAAAAAAATAATTGGAATTTTGAGAAGTAACATGAGCGGCATAACCCAGGACTCCAAGCGCCAGCTGGTCGGAAAACCACAGTTCGGTGGTAATCCCGGAATACTGACCAAGTTTCTGGTTTTTAATATCACCAAAATAGGTGTTGCCGCCAATTTTGAAACCCAGCATCACATCCTGGCCTAAAGCAAATTGGCTCATCAAAAATAGCAGCATAAATAATAAAGTCATGAAGCGGTAATTCATCATTTCTCCAATACATTATTCACAGCTTAGATCAAAATTATCGTTTATTAATCTTAATTCTTTAAAATTATAAAGTTATTTTATCATTTTGTGATGCGAGAGATATGGATACTTATTGGCATAGTAATGAAGCCAGATCATGATATTCTACATATCCTATAGCTGAATTATCCAGAGGAGAATATTGCGGATTGTTTCAAGAGTTTATGGATTGAACAATATTTTCGCTTTATATTTCACCCTGTTTTCTTGAACTTGAGTTAAATCCACAGGAGGAAAAAATGAATCCGAAAATTGCACGGAAAGACCTGGAAACCTGGGCAGACTATCTGCTGGATTATTCCCTGGGTGGCATAACCCGGGATGATATCGTGATGATCAAAGGCGAGCATATTTGCTGGCCATTGATGTCCGTATTGCAGGATAAAATATTTGCCGCCGGAGGAATTGCAGATATGAACATCGTGGCCCCGGACAATGACCGGGGAAAGGTCTGGGGTGCATCAATTACCAAGTACGGAACCGTCGAGCAAATTCAGAAAGTACCGGAATGGCATGAACAGCGATATAAGAATATGACCAAATATATTGAAGTTCTCGGTGCGGAATCACCGGAGCTTTTTGATAACCTGCCGGAAGAGACAGCCAAAGCTGTGATGAGAGCGGATGAACCGTTCAAAACCATCCGTCTGCTCAAACCATGGGTGCTTACCCTTTACCCCACCCAGGGATTTGCCAACCTTGAAGGAATGAGCCTGGAAGAGTACACCCGGGTAATCGTCAATGCTTCAACTGTGGATCCGAGATTACTGGAAGAGGTGGAGGAACCGATCTATCAATTGTTGAGCAAAAGCAAGAAAGTCCGGATACAGACGCAACATCCCAAAACCGGTAAATCTCTGGAACTCCGCTTAAGTATTGCCGGCCGGAATGTAATTAAATGTACCGGTGAACGAAATTTTCCGGATGGAGAAGTGTTTACCAGTCCCGATGCCAACAGCGTAGAGGGAGAAATATTTGTGGATTTACCGGTTTTTCAGAGTGGTACTACCATTCAGGGAATTTATCTGAAATTTGAAAACGGGGTCATTAAAGAATACACTGCCGAGAAGGGATTTGAAGCGCTGCAGAAAGTAATTGAAACCGATGAAGGTTCACATCGGCTGGGCGAGGTCGCTCTGGGTATGAATAACGGAATTGAGAAAGTGCTGAAACATCCGCTGTTCGTGGAAAAGGTTGGCGGAACGCTGCATATTGCCATTGGCGCCAGTTACCCGGAGTGCTTTACGGCGGATCCGAATTCCGAAGAAGGTAAGAAAGAAACGGAAGAATTCGGTAAAAAGGGTGTACTGAATAAATCCGCCCAGCATGTGGATATCGTTACCGATTTCCGGCCGGGTGGTACCGGTCGGGCAGTATTCATCGACCAGGTTAAACTGGACATTAAGGATAATATCTGGGTGGTTCCAAACCGATAGACCTAAAGATATCCTGACCCAGTAGAATTTCTGTATCTTATGATTTTGCTTACAATCTAAGCAATGAGTTAAAATCAATATTCACAGCATACTTTTTTATCTTTTTGTTCGATTCAAATTGATGATTTATTGATGGAGAAAACCTCATGCAGAAAACCGCATTTATTACCGGAGCAAGTGCCGGATTCGGAGAGGGTTGTGCCAGGCGTTTTGCCAGGGAGGGTTGGCGATTGGTTCTGGTGGCCCGCCGTTCGGAAAGATTACGGGATCTCCAAGCGGAACTTGGTGGTAATGAGAAAATCCATATCATTCCACTGGATATACAACAGAAAACTGCCGTTAAGAATGCGATAGATAAACTTCCGGAAAAATTCCGAAATATTGATGTCCTGGTCAACAATGCCGGGCTGGCCCTGGGACTCGATCCATCTCATACAGCCAGTCTGGAGGATTGGGAAACCATGGTGGATACCAATATAAAAGGGCTTTTGTATTGCACCAGGTTAATCTTACCGGGAATGGTAAAGCGAAACAGCGGATATATAATTAATATCGGATCTACTGCCGGAAACTGGCCCTATCCCGGTGGAAATGTTTATGGGGCAACCAAGGCTTTTGTCAAACAATTTTCTAGAAATCTGCGGGCGGATCTGTTCGGCACAAAGGTAAGAGTAACCAATATCGAGCCTGGATTAGCCGAAACCGAATTTTCGATGGTGCGCTTTAAAGGTGATTCCCACAGAGCAAATCAGGTTTATAAGGGAACACAACCTTTGACTGCGGAAGATATTGCCGAGGTTGTCTTCTGGGTTACCAGTCTTCCCGAGCACGTTAATATTAACCGGATTGAAGTGATGCCCACCGACCAGACCTGGGGTCCACTGGCCCTGGATCGCCGGCAAGAATAGTTCGACTGTTAATTCTCAATCCTTAATATTGAATAATGCACACCTATCGATATCATATCAAGCAAACCGCGAAACTGGCCTATCCGGTAACTATCGGACAGCTGGGACATGTGATGCTGGGCGTCGTAGACAGTATCATGGTAGGAAAAGTAGGCGCCACACCACTGGCTGCTTCCTCCCTGGTAAATGGTCTGGTTTTTCTGGTGCTGGTTTTCGGACTGGGAATGACCCTTGGTGTTACGCCGCTGGTAGCCATCGCCCGGGGAAAAGAGGATCATACTCAATGCGGCATCATCCTGCGTCAGGCCTTACTGGTGAATGGCATTCTCGGGTTGGGAATTTCAGTCATCGTTTATCTCATGGCTGACCTGGTTTTTTATCTGAATCAACCGGTAGAGGTCGCCGTTCAGGCTGCATCATATACTAAAATAATCAGCTTCTCGCTTCTGCCCTTTATGATATTCCAGAATTACCGGCAATTCATAGAGGGTTTATCCTTTACCAAACCGGCGATGTACATTACCATTCTGGCAAATGGAATCAATGTTTTTGGCAACTGGGTTTTCATCTACGGCAATCTTGGATTCCCGGCGTATGGATTGGATGGCGCCGGATATTCCACATTTTTTACCCGTCTTTTTATGGCCGTAGCTATGTTAATCTACGTCCTGTCCTCACAGCGGTTTAAACAATACGATCCTTCTTTCAGATTTCGCAGTATTAATCGAAAGGTGATCAAACAATTATTAAACATCGGTGTTCCCAGCGGATTCCTTCATTTTTTTGAATTCGGAGCTTTCTCCTTTTCGGCTGTAATGATCGGATGGCTGGGTAAAGTTCAGCTGGCTGCACATCAGATCGCCCTGAGTATGGCCGCGATTTCATTTATGTTTGTCATGGGGATATCGGCGGCCGGAACGATACGGGTAGGAAATGCTCTGGGAAGAAACCATCATACTGAAGTAAGGGATGCCGGTTTTTCCGCTATCCTTTTTGGTGCTTTAACTATGGCTATTTTCGGCGCTTTATTTATCTCCCTGCGGAATTTCTTTCCCACACTTTATATCAACGATATGGCAGTGATCCGGGTAGCAGCTTCTTTGCTCATCGTTGCGGCTTTTTTCCAGATTTCGGACGGTGTACAGGCGGTTGGGCTGGGTGTATTGCGGGGAATAACCGATGTAAAAATTCCCATGATCATCAGTTTTATTGCCTACTGGGCCATTGGTTTGCCGGTGGGATATTTTCTGGGATTCAAGATGAAATATGAGGCGGTCGGTGTTTGGATTGGTCTGCTCTGCGGATTAACCGTCGCCGCCACTTTTTTCTTTTTACGATTTCATCTGAAGACGAAAAAGCTGGCTCGGGCATAACCATATTTAGCTACAAATATGGGAACACCTCCGGTATTCTCCA
>CAZTXJ010000038.1:16253-25129 GCA_964617285.1 uncultured Calditrichaceae bacterium
GCTCGGGCATAACCATATTTAGCTACAAATATGGGAACACCTCCGGTATTCTCCAAATGTATCATCACGCAGCGATTAAGCATTTGGAGAAAAGAAACCATAAGATCAATAAACAACCCCGCGAGGGGTTGAACCTCATTATTTCTTCCATTCCGGTAGTCGTCCCGGTGTCCAGGGCGCTCCGGCCTGCTCCATTTCCGTTTCAAGACTTTTCAGATCCACCTCAACCAATTTTTTCAGCCGGGCTAATTGTGGTTCAAATAATTCCCCGGCAATGCGATAATTCTCTTCCTGGGTCTCAGTCGGTGCCGAGGTGGATCGCCACTGATCGCCGACGATTATCTCTACCCGATCGGAAATGGATGGCGGTTGATTACCATTCCGCTCGCTAATGGTTTTGTCTCCCACCAGTTCTCGTTGCAGATCGTCTACCTCATTTTGCATAGTATTTACCTGGTCCGACCAGGCAAGCGGTGCCGAAGGCGTTTGCTGCAAGGCTTTTCGAATAAATTCCAATTTCTCATTCACATTCTGGGTTGCTTTGATTGCTCCCAGCACCGAGCGTCTTAATGCACCCAATCTCTTCTGAAATGACACCAAAGCGTCCCGATCCTGTGCCGGAAGGGTAGCGATCCCCAGCACACTGGCAGTAAATTTCTGCGGTCCGGCCAGTTTTGCGGTAACCCCATCAACTCTTTTATATAATGTCACCTGGTAATCCCCCGGCATGGCCAGCATCCAGGAATTTTCATTTTCGGAATCTATCCCGCTTTTCTCACCAAGGTCAATCGGAGCATTATTGGGAAAACGTAAATCCCAGGTGATTCTCTGGATTCCATTCTTTGGGGCAACATTCAGACGCCGGATAACCTCACCAGTCAAATCGGAAATCTCAAAAATCAGGTAAGGTGCTTGTTCATCATCCTCCGCTCTTAATTCTGCCCAGCTGGGATAAGGAACGGGTTTACCTTCCTTCCTGAGCTGCTTTTCTTTTTCCTGCCGGATTTGCTTTTGCGTCCGGATGGTGTCTTTCAAAAAATAAGTAAAGGTAGCACCAAATGGTGGATTGTCTGCTGAAAAGAAGGAATGACCTTCCTCACCGGTGCCGGTTCTGGACTGGATATACATCCAGCAATCCTTAACCGGAAAAATTGCGTTGCCCGCTTCCAAACTATTATCTGCTGCTTCCCGCAATGGGGAATAATCATCCAGGATGTAAAAACTCCGGCCGAAGGTAGCCAGTACCAGGTCGTTTTCCCGCTTCTGAATGGCGATGTCCTTGATGGCGATGGTGGGTAATCCACCCTTTAGCTGAATCCATTTGTTTCCCCCATCAACCGTAAAAAACACCCCAAATTCGGTTCCCACAAACAGCAGATTGGGATTCCCATGATCTTCAGCAATGGTGTAGACCGGACCATTGACCGGTAAATTTCCGGAAATGGATTTCCAGGATTTTCCCCGGTCGGTACTTTTCAGAACATACGGTTTAAAATCCGAATTTTTATGATTATCGCAGGTGGCATACACAGCGTTCTGGTCATGTTGTGAGGCTCGCAGATAACTGATATAGGTATATTCCGGCACACCGGGTAATTTTTCAATCTTCCGCCAGGTTTTACTCCCATCATCACTCACCTGGATTAAACCGTCATCAGTGCCAACATAAAGCAAACCCTCTTTCAGGGGCGACTTCGTGAGTGCCACAATATTCCCATAAAGCGAAGTGGAGGCATTTTTGGAAACCGCATCGACGCCCCACACTTTACCCATTACCGGTAGTTTATTACGGTCGATCTGGCGGCTCAGATCGGGACTGATCACCTGCCAGGAATTTCCCCGATCGTCGCTCCGGAATAATTTGTTTGCCGCAAAATAAAGCCGGTTGGGATCGAATGGACTGATAATAAGCGGAGAATCCCAATTCCAGCGATAGGGTTCCACATCCATTCCTTCTATTGGTTTGATTCCCATATCTTCTGTACTCTTTTTGTCGTACCGGACCAACCACCCATACTGGGACTGCGCATAAACAATATTCAGATTGGTGGGATCCACCCGGGACTGAAACCCATCTCCGCCATTGGTTACAAACCAATCCGAGTTTACAATACCTACCCGGCTGGTGGTGCGGGAAGGCCCGCCCAGGCTAAAGTTATCCTGGGTGCCGCCATAAACATTATAAAAGGGTTCGGCATCGTCCACTGCTACCCGGTAGAATTGGGTGACCGGCAAATTAGGTTTAAAATTCCAGGTTTTGGCCCGGTCAAAAGTTTCGTAAACCCCGCCATCCCCGCCAATCAGAAAATGATCGGGGTTGCTGGGTTGAATCCACATGGCATGATCATCTACATGCCGGAATTTATTCCCCAGACGATTAAACGTCTTGCCACCATCCTCGGTGAAACTGGTATAGGTATTGAGTGAATACACCCGGTCGACGTCCAGAGGATCAGCAACGATTTCCTGATAATACTGGGGACTGGTCGTCATATAACTGCTTCTTTTTTCCCAGGATTCGCCCCGGTCATTTGAGCGGAAAAATCCGCCCTGATCATCCGCTGCTTCAATAATGGCATAGATTATATCCGGATTGGCGGGGGAAATCGCCAGCCCGATCCGGCCCAGATCAACCTTTGGTATTCCCGATTCTAACTTCCCCCAGGATTTCCCGGCATCGATGGATTTATACAGAGCCGATTCCGGGCCGCCGTTGATCAGGGTATAGACATGCCGCCGGCGCTGATAGGAAGCTGCATAGAGTAAATCCGGATCCCTGGGATCCATAACCAGATCGGTCACGCCGGTATTTTCGCTGATGGTTAATATAGCCTGCCAGTTATTGCCGCCATCCACTGATTTATATAGACCACGATCACCACCCGGTCCCCAGAGCGGTCCCTGGGCGGCAACATAGACAACCTGTGAATCCCGTGGATCGACAATTATTTTTGCGATATGTTCGGAGTGCTTGAGTCCCATATTTTTCCAGCTTTTTCCACCATCCAGGGATTTGTAAATCCCATCTCCATAGCCGACACTTCGCTGACTGTTGTTCTCCCCGGTACCCACCCAGACCACATGATGATTATTGGGATCCATGGTCACGCATCCAATGGAATAGGACCCTTCCTTGTCAAAAACGGGTTCGAAGGTGGTACCGGAGTTGGTGGTTTTCCAGACACCGCCCGAAGCGACCGCCACATAATACTCATGAATATTTTCCGGATTGACCGCAAAATCGATAATCCGCCCGGAGGTGACGGCCGGTCCGATTAACCTGAATTTAAGGCCTTCAAAGGTTTTCGCGGACATCAGCCCTTTGTTTGAATTATTATCATCAGATCCTGCTAATAGAAACCCGGATAAAAACAAGAGAATTACCAAAGCAATTAAATAGTGCCTTTTCATAAGACATCCTCCATTTGAAGTTTTTTCTATCTAAATTAAGATGATACCTACGGGACAATGATCTGAACCCTTTACTTCCGGCAGGATGAAAGCATTTTTCAGCCGTGGCCTTAATTCAGGGGAAAGCAGAAAGTAGTCAATCCGCCATCCGACATTTTTCTCGCGTGCCCGGCCAATGTAGCTCCACCAGCTGTAATGTCCGGCTCCTTTTTCAAACTCCCGGAATGTATCAATAAACCCGGCTTCAATCATTCTGTCCATACTGGCTCGTTCCTCATCGGTAAAACCGGCATTGCGCCGGTTTTGTCTGGGATTGGCCAGATCGATTTCTTTATGAGCAACATTCAGATCGCCACAAACTATTACCGGTTTGTCCTCTTCTAATTTTTTTAGATATTTCAGAAAATCCGGGTCCCACTGTTCTGTCCGGTAATCCAATCGCAATAGACCACGTTTTGAATTGGGAGTATAGACATTGACCAGGTAATAATCTGCAAAT
The DNA here is from genome assembly GCA_964617285.1 of uncultured Calditrichaceae bacterium. Taxonomy (GTDB): domain Bacteria; phylum Calditrichota; class Calditrichia; order RBG-13-44-9; family RBG-13-44-9; genus CAYVKM01. The sequence continues at coordinate 20,164 of CAZTXJ010000038.1, forward strand.
TCCGCAGTAAGCAATCTTCCCTCCTTATCATGGTGAGACATACCCAATCCATAATGAACAGCGAGCGGTTTGACCCTGGTAAAGATAGCCGTGCCGGAATATCCCCTTCGTTCCGCTGCATTCCAATACTGATGGTAGCCATCCAGCTGCACATTAATCTGCTCAGGATGCGCTTTAGTCTCCTGCAGGCAAAAAATATCCGGATTCTCCGAGTGAAGAAAATCGTAAAAACCATTTTTCATAATAGCGCGAATACCATTCACATTCCAGGATAGAAGTTTCATTTGAGTTCCGAGAAAGGTTTCGTTTTTCCAAATAATATATCGCCTTGGCCAATAATGGGTCAAACCTTTTAGAATTCTTTTTTAACTGCTCAGAAAACAGATACTGTTCATTGCAGATTAGCTGTAAATGGCAGCAGGAGATGGAAATAGAATAAAACTGGCGAGTTAATTCGGAGAACGATTAAACGTAAAAAATGCACTCTTAGACAGAAACCAATCCAAATCAAAAAGCCTGTCCGACGCTGAAATACAATCTGGTTTTCGGTTCACCCGGTTTTGGTTTCAGATTAAAGGCATAGTCCAACCGGAGTAATCCTACCGGAGAGTTTACCCGCAAACCAGTACCAACAGATTGCCTCAGGTTATTAAGTTTAATCTCGGATGGGGTGATATAGATATTTCCCAGCTCACCAAAAACAGCCATGCCGAACATTTTGTATAATGTTTGCCGGATTTCAAAAACATTCCAGACCAATTTAAATTTTCCACCCAGCGGTATGCCGTTCTGATCCAATGGTCCCACTTTCTGGTACCGGAAAGCTCTCATCTCATTTGGACCACCGGTATAGAATCGCTCATTCAAGGGAATGGCATTAATTCCGCCCCGGGCATTAATCCAGCCAAGACTTAGAGACATGGCAACAACCGTACTCCTGGTTGCAGGATAAAAATATTTTGCATCCAGAATAGTATTGAAAAACCTGACGCCCCCGGTAAAGAAAAGACCGGCTAATTCATTGGACCATTCGAGATAAGTCCCGCTGGTGCTATTGAAGATATTATCCCGGGTGTCATAAATGAGGGCCAGCTTAAAACTTCTGATTTTATTTTGAGGCGGTTCCTTTATTTCCGCCACTTTTATATTACTCAGGTCGTTATTTTCGTGCCGGTAACTGAGGAGTATATTAGAGCGTTTCAGAAATCCTCTTCCCACAGTAATTACCCCACCGATACTGCGTAAATCAAAACCCGGCTCTTTGGCATAATCTGCCTTAAGATTAACATCTGTGCGGAAACGGGTATGAAATGTCCAGGGTTCGGTAAATGATGCCTCGGCCCCCAGATAAAGCGAACTGTACTTCAGCGCAAGACCCGCTTTTCGGGCAGAACCGCTGATATTGTCATTATAGACTTCCGTTTTTACCCGGAACTTTTCCACAGAGCCATATCCACCACTTACATTAAATTGGGCAGGTATTTTATCCTTTAAATCAACCAGAGCAACCTTAAGAGTTGAATCCTCTCCCGGCGCAGGTTTAAGAGAAATGAATACACTTTGGAAAAGACCGGTTAAATAGAGCCGCCGCTGGGAATTCAATAATTTGGAGTAATCGACTACTTCCTCTTTTTTAAAGGTCAATTCCCGGGTAACTACATGTGGTTTAGTAATTGTGAGACCATTTAGTTGGATATCATCGATTCGGTATTGCGGCCCCTCCCGGATCACAAAATTAACAAATGCCATCTGGCTGTCCGCCAAAACTTTTACATCCGTTTGAACCTGGGCATCCAAAAAACCATTGTTGGAATAGTAATTTAGAATCTTCTGGGTTGATTCATCCATTTTCTTCTGGAGAAGCGGATCCCCTTCCCGTAGAGTTATTACTTTCCCCAACGTCTTCCCGGAAAAGAATTCATTGCCGGACAGGCTAACCGATTCCACATAGGTGCGGATTCCTTCATGGATATCTATGGTAATTTCTACTTCTTTTTGAGTGGTATCTTTCGTCACTTTATAATCAGTAATTTTGCTTTCCAGATAACCCTGTTGTTTATAGAACAGGGCAATATTATCCAGATCATTATGAAGTACCTCAGCATGATAATAGCGTTTTTTAAAAAGGGAGGATGGTCTGGAAATCATGATACCCCGTAACTGATCTCCGGAAAATGCTTTGTTGCCTTTGAACTGAACAGATTTTATTTCAAACTGGTCTCCAGGTTTCGCCTCAAGGACTGGTACGGTTGCGGAAATGAGAAGCAGTATCAGCCAGATACGGATAAGTTTTATCTTTTTCATTTGAATTTAATCTGATATTTAAGATCGATACCTGTTTCACCTTGCTGGTTCGATTCCCCCTGAATCGCCCAACGCTTGGTGATATTGTAATCCAGCCGAATCCCCTGATCATTGATATGACCAACGGTGGTGGAATAGGTTACTTCGAAACGGTTTAAAAAGGTTTTTTTGGCCACTAACTGGGGACCACCACCCTGATTAAAACGAAAAATATTCCCTTCAATCATCACCTGATCCAGACCAAGCAGATTACCAACCTGGGTGCTTAAATACCTGGTGATACGCTGACTGGAAAATGCTTCAACCCGCCGGGTAAGGACATTAGTAACCGAAGATCCCCCCTCCGACCCGCTCAAAAGAATTCCGGTGGTTGTTCCTAAGGTCAGTACGGACAAAATATCAGATTTGCTTAACGGCGGCGTTGAAGTCAACGCAACAACCGGTTCATCCAATGGTCCGGTAACCGTGAGAACGATCTGATAGTCGGTAGATTGTTGACGCTCATAGACGGTTACATTCGAGGTGGCTTTTAAATTCACAATCGGATTCAATTTGTTCGGATCAATAAAATCGACTATGGCGGTATCTACCTGAAATTTCCGATCCAGATACATCACGTACCCTTTTTCCGCCTGTACCCGTCCCGTGACATTCGGATTAGCCAAAGTACCGATAAATTCCAGAGCCGCAGCAAACTGAATTTTGGCCAGGTTGTTATCAATCCACAGATCCTTGCTCTGCCGAAGTCGAATATTTAATTTGGTTTTCTTCTGCAATTCGGTTGGTTCACTTATCGGTCCCTGGGCAGTGCGAAGCGACTGAATTATTTGTTGGGTCTCGATATTTCGGGTAAATTGACTTTTCCCCAGTGCCAGGTCCCCACTAAGCTGGTAGAAACCATTTTTTTTCTGATAGACCAACCTGGCGGAATCAATCAGAACTGAAAAAAAGTCGGGTCTGTCGATGGGTATATTATTCAGGGAAGTCCTCATATTTATTTCGGTCAATTCAAGATGATCCAGAGTAAGATCGCCTGAAGCCCGGGCCGTACCTCCTGCCAGGTTAAATGAAAAAGAATCCACTTTGACAGCTTGCCGGTTCAGGAAAATTTTCATCCGGCCATTACTCACTGTCTCAGCAAAATTGACCGGCTGAAATCCCAGCTGATTAATTTGCAGCTCTCCAAATAGAAAGGGGTTCTGAAATATGCCCCGTATCGAGAGGTCTGCAGTCATCTCCCCCTTCAAGTCGGTTACCTGGGATACGAACGGTTGTAAAATGGAAAGATCTAAAGTGTTTATTTCCAGCCGCATATTCAGAGAGTCCGGATAAAGCCGGCCGGATAAATCAACCGTTTCCCGACCGGCCAGTTGTAATCGGACATTTGTCCGGAATTGCCGCCAATCTCTGGTAATGAATTGCCCCTCCAGCTGAAGTGGGGTTTTCAAATAAGTTCCCTGCAACGATTTGATAATAAAAAGCGAATCCTGAAAAGCCATGTTCAGGGATACATTTTCAAAACCCGGAGCCTGAGGATTAAGCAAGAATGAACCACCGGTTATTTCCGCTGTTCCTCGGATTTTCGGTTTTTCAAGCTGGCCGGAAATATTCAGGCTATAATTGACAAAGCCATTTACCTTGTGCTGTGCCGGCAGAAATGAGTCAAACAATTGGAGATTCAGATGCTTGCCGATTGCCCGTAGATTAACCTGGCTTTGCGGGGAGAAGTAAATGGAGCCATTAGCTCGATGCATCAGCTCCAGCCGGCCTTTAATTTCGGACTGATCACCAGCCATAAACGCAACCAGAGAATCCAATTGCAGATTTGATCGGGTAAGTAAAATTGCCCCATGGATGGAATCGACAAGTGTCTCTTTATATCGGAAAGGTTTTAGTTCAAAGCGAAATTTCCCGCGGGGACTGGAAGGTTTTCCCCTCAAGCTTAAGTCGAATCCCGCTTTACCGGAAATAGGAATATCCAAGGGATATATTCTGATTATTTTCTCCAAATCCAGATGGTAAGATTTTACCTCTATCCGCCAATTCGTGGAATCGGCCAAATCGAAATCAGTTTGAATCAGACCGGACGGGAAATTTTCTGCGATTCTCTGAGTGGAATCGAACGGGACCACAAAGCTTGTCGGGATATTCTTGCCAGTCAGGGCAACACCCAGCATACCGCGGGCTTTCTTCAAAGTATATTCACCTTCCGCCAGAAGACTTACCGAATCCCGTTGGAAATAGCTCGGATTAAGCTCCACTCTCCCACTATCCAGCGAGAGATTAATTTCAGCTTTAGCCAGTTGCCATTTCTGATAAGACACTCTGTTAAGTGACACATTCAATTGCCCTTTGGGATCATCAACCGGTCCCTCAACCGTTCCTTCATAAACAATACCGCCGGTCAAACCATGCAAATGAAAGGGAGATGCCAGAGAGTCAATCGAAGCAAGTTCACCGGAAAAATTAGTTTTATGGAGAATAATTTTATTATCCCGATAGTCGAGGCCGCCATTTATGGTATCCAGAGGCATATTCTGGTACAAAATACTGTCTCCCCGGAAGGACAAATTGAGGTCAGGATTATTGGTTTGGCCAGCAATGCTTCCGGAAAATTTAACATGGCCTCTCAAATCCGAAATCCCGGCAAGATTTGCCATAG
>CAZTXJ010000039.1:0-18733 GCA_964617285.1 uncultured Calditrichaceae bacterium
CATTGCGGCTTTTGTATAATTGAAAACACTCCGCAGGTTTACACTTACCACCGAATCAAACTCCTCTTCACTCATCCGGAGCAGCAGATTATCCCGGGTAATTCCGGCATTGTTCACCAGGATATCAACCCCACCCAACTTCTCTACCGCCATCTCAACCGTATCCAGAGCTTCCTGGTAAGATGACGCATCGGCTTTAAAGGCATGAATCTGGGCATCGGGATTATCTATTTCTTTTCTAAGTTCATCAACGCACTCGTCACAACTATTGTAAATGAAGGCAACATCGGAGAATAAAACACCGCAACATGTTTTTGTTGCCAGTTCCTTGACAATGGCACGCCCTATACCCCGGGTCCCGCCAGTGACAATTGCTCGTTTGTTTTCAGACACTACATACTACCTTGGTTATAAATATTTACTGATTTATTGATCTTAAACTTGAAATTTAATTTTGATAATATACAACTTCACTCGCTATATTTCCACCTGATTTGCTTTTCAAATCAATTTTTGCAAATCTTCAAATTTATCAATACTGAGGCAAGAAGCTTCCGAATTAATTCTTTTTAAAAGGCCCTGCAGGACTTTACCAGGGCCAATTTCATAAAACTGAACTGCTCCATCTGTAATCATATTTTGGATAATATTCTGCCAGAGAACCGGCGACAATAGCTGTTTTTTGAGCAGATCCTTAATTTGTTCCACAGAAGTTCCGGGTTTTGCGGTGACATTGGTATAGACGGGAATATCCGGTTGTTTGATGTGTAATTTATCCAGAGCGACCGTCAATCCCTCCAGTGCATCTCCCATAAGTGGTGAATGAAATGCACCGCTCACAACTAATTCAGTCACCATCCTGGCCCTTTTCTGTTTGGCCAGCTCCATGGCCTTGTGAACTCCGGGAATGCTTCCGGAAATAACAATCTGAACCGGAGAATTAAAATTGGCCGGCTTGACTATCCCGGATTTCGAGGCTTCGGTACAGATTTCTTCAACATCAGCAGCGGAGAGCCCAATTAGGGCCGCCATGGTGCCGGGATTTTTCTCGCCTGAACGCTGCATCTGCTCTCCACGCAGTTTAACCACACTCAAGGCATCTTCAAATGAAAAGGCCCCTGCAGCGGTTAAGGCGGAATACTCACCCAGGCTGTGGCCGGCGGCAGCGTCCGGCAATATTCCAGTATCCTTCAACACGGAAAATACCGCCAGGCTGTGCACAAAAATTGCCGGTTGCGTATATTGGGTCTGCTTAAGATCATCCTCCGGACCTTCGAAAGATATATTTTTCAGGGTAAAACCAAGCAGATCTTCGGCTTTGTCATATAGCTCCTTTACCTTGGGATAACTTTGGTACAGGTCCTTCCCCATGCCCACGTATTGAGATCCCTGTCCGGGAAAAAGAAAAGCTTTTTTCATTTTTCGATCTTTTTTATTAGATACTAATTTTTACATGCTCCAGCGAACCAGCATACTCCCCCAGGTAAAACCGGCACCGAATGCGGCAAATATTATATTATCCCCTTTTTTCAATTGACCATCCTGGTATGCTTCGGATAACCCCATGGGAATAGTAGCCGCGGTTGTATTTCCATATTTCTGGATATTGATCATTACTTTTTCGGGAGGCAGTTTAATCCGTTTTGCCGCAGCATCGATAATCCTCAAATTTGCCTGATGCGGGATAAACAACCTGATTTCATCAGAGGAAATATGATGTTTTTTAGCAATTTCTTCTGTAATATCAGCCATTCCGGCTACTGCAAATTTAAAAACAGCTCTTCCATCCTGATAAATATAATGCATTTTCTTATCAACTGTCTCGTGTGTAGCCGGATGAAGACTACCCCCACCTAATTGATATAAATATTTTTGACCGGAACCATCGCTTCTGAGTAGATAATCAATAATACCATAATCAGGATCTTCAGATCGTTCCAAAACAACTGCAGCAGCGGCATCACCGAAGAGTACACAATTATTTCTATCGGTATAATCTGTAATTGCGCTCATTTTGTCTGCGCCAACAACCAATACTTTTTTGTATCTTCCGGATTCAATAAATTGTGCGGCCATTGCCGTTGCATATAGAAATCCGGTACAGGCGCCGTTCACATCCACACCCCAGGCATTCTTGGCACCAATTTCTTCCTGAATTAAACAAGAGGTATTGGGGAACATCATGTCCGGGGTTACTGTAGCAGTAACAATCAGTTCAAGATCCTCCGCCGCCATCTCCGCCACTTCCAACGCTCTTTTAGCTGCAAAGGCACCCATATAAGAAGAACCTTTACCATCCTCCAGAATTCTTCTTTCTTTGATACCGGTTCGGGAGGTTATCCATTCATCATTGGTATCTACCATCTTCTCCAAATCTTTATTGGATAAAACTTTTGATGGAACAAAGTGTCCCACCCCGGTTATTTTAGCTTTTATTGTCATTCCGAGCCCCTGTGTTTAAGTTCTTCGAGAATATGCTGATTTACCTGCTTTTCACTCATATTCACTGCCACACGGATGGCATTTTTTATGGCCTTGGCTGTGGATCGGCCATGAGAAATTATAGAGATGCCATTCACTCCCAACAGAGGTACTCCCCCATATTCCTGATAATCAAAACTGCTTTTCATTTCTTTAAAGGCATGCCGGACCATAAATGCCCCGAGCAGAGAAAATAAATTTTTTCCCAGATTTCTCTTGAAAGTCGTACCAAATACGCCCATCACGCTCTCGGCAAATTTTAAGATGGAATTTCCTACAAAGCCATCCATTACAATCACATCTGCCCTACCATGCAGAATATCGCGTCCTTCCACATTACCAACAAAATTCGGGATTTTGGCCGCCATTGTGGTATATGCTGCCAGAACAACTTCATTGCCTTTACTTTTTTCTTCACCAATACTCAAAAGGCCGATTCGGGGATTCTTTATCCCATAAATGTAATTGATAAAAATTCCACCCATAATGCCAAATTGCAGCAGATGAACCGGTTTACAATCTACATTTGCCCCAACATCAATGAGTAAAACTACACCTCCTTCTGTGGGTAAAAATGAGGCCAGTGCCGGTCTATGTACACCCTCTATTCTCCCCAGAATGAACAAGCTGCCAACCATCTGCGCCCCGGTACTCCCGGCACTTACAAATGCATCTACTTCCCCTTCATGATGCATTTGCAGACCTTTCATCAATGAAGAATCTTTTTTTTGTTTTAAGGCTACCGTGGGCTGATCGGACATTTCTACCAGTTGCGTGGTGTGATGAATTGAAATATTATTTGGTTTTGAAAAATGATGATTTTCAATTTCCTGTTCAATAACATCTTTGTCGCCAAATAACACTAACTTGTGTTTACCGGCAGTTTCTTTATCATACAAAAGCGCCCCCTCGACAGTTGCCTGGGGGGCCAAATCTCCACCCATTGCATCAATTGCAACTCGCATCAAAGACCCTTAAAGTGATTACGATTCTTTGGGTGTGAATACTTGCTGGCCTTTATAGTACCCACAGCTGAGGCACGCCCGGTGGGGTTGCTTTGGCTCCCCGCAATTTGGACAGCTGGAAATATTGCCTTCCTCTAAACCACCCATCCAGGGTGACCGTCTTTTGTCTCTTTTCGACTTGGAGATTTTTCTTCTTGGATTTGCCATTTTATTTAAGACTCCTTAATGTTGCTTCATTCTATGCTTGTTTATTCTTTAATTTACTGAGTTGCTCCCAGCGAGGATCAATTTCTTTTGCCTCGCAGGTGCAGGTTTCTTTATCCAAATCTGCGCCACAACCGGAGCATATGCCCTTACAATCTTCCGAACAGATCCATCGCATTGGAATTGACAGGATCAGATTTTCCTGAATCATCGGGGTTAAGTCAATTTCCTTTAATTCCGGTGAGATGTTTAACACATTTTCTTCATCAGATTCCAAATCGTTAAGATCCAGATGAAAGAGTAATTCAAATTTGTCCTGATAGTCCAGATCAAATTCTCCCAGACAGCGATCGCAGATCAAATGTGATTTTGTTTTAAGAGATACCGTGCTCTGAATATTCTTTTCAAATTTATTAAAATCAACCGAAACTTCAATATCCCCCGGATAAACCTCATCCCGGTAAAAATGTAAGGTTCCCTTTTTGATGATTCCATCAAAATGATGTATGCCGTCCGGCAAATGTAAAATAGGTACTTTCATAATAAGCCGCCAATTTATTATGTTAATTAAATTTAGTCAAGCCATTTCTTGAATTTTAACAAAACAAACTGAAAAAGTTTCACCTGGATGGAATTAGGAAGAGATGGTTCTGCGATAATAAAATAACAGTAAACTCAAATCCAGCAAAAACATGAAAAGACGGGAAATTGCAACCCCTAAAATACCAAAAATACGGATTAAAAAAATACTGGTAACCAGATTAACCACCAATACCACAAATGAAATATTGCGAATTATTTGGCCTGCTCCTTTGGCCATCAGAAAATATGTAAAAATTTTACTGATTCCTCCAATCCCAAAAGCAATTGCCAGAAGGACAAATACCTGTAAAGATTCCATATATTTTTCAGAGAACAGGTGCAGAATGATCCATTTTCGTAAAATGATAAACACCAAAATTGAAAGGACAACCCAAATTAAATTAATGTATACTACTTTTTTATCAATTTTCCGAATTTGAGAGAAACGTCGGTAAAGCGAAGTGGAAAGTGAAGTGGAGAAAAGCGATAAAGGTAGCGTTATGGTGAATGCCAGCGAATAGTAGGCCAGCTGTTCCGCATCCAGGAAAAATGCAATCAGCAGTTTATCCACCTGGTAAAGAAAAGCATTGATCAGCTCTCCCCAATACATGTGAATACCAAAAGTACGAATCTCATTTCTGATTTTTCGCAAAGAGGCTGTTAGCTGACTGAAATCCGGTTTGTTGGAAAAGAAAAAATACAAAACAACTATAAGCAGGCTGAGTAGATTCGTGAAGAGCGAGCTGTAAAGGTTGAAAAGATTCAACAGAGCCAGAATAACCAGACTTATCAGATAGATCAATCGAGGTCCGGTAATCAACCAGGATAACTGGTAAATTTTCTCCGCGCCCCGCAGGTTTTTCTGCCACAGATCATAAAAAAGGTAAATCCCGGCCAGCGGAAAAAACATTTCAATCAGGTGGCTTATTTCCACACTAAAAATCCGATCGATCAGACCACGGGTAAAAAAGAGCACTGCGGTGAAGATCAGATATGAAAAAAAAGCCAGACTGATGCTCCCGGCGAGCAGCTTGCGATAATCCGTATCCCTTTCACTCAAAGCAATTAATCGTGAAGAAGACTCGAAGATGCCGAAGGTAAAAAAGATAAAAATTGAATTTACCACAGTGATAAAAAAAGTGAACTGTCCGTATTCAGCTACGGTCAGATAAGTGACATTGAATTTGGCGATAGCCCACCCAAGCAGCAAATTCAAAACCTGGGCGCCGTAAAGGGAGAGGGTGCGTTTTAGCGTACCGGAGAGCATCATTTCCAATAATACCTGTTTTTCAGATGGAGAAAGGCAATTAAAGCAATCTTTCTTTCAATTTCCTCCTGCTTTGCAGTTGGAACAGGAGGCGGTAAAGGCCGGATTTAAAATAGGTGATTTTGTCAGCACGTTTCAATTTTCCCCCCATTTCTATTTTTACCCTAGAGATTGAAGGCGACATTGCCCCGAGCATATCAAATATTTCAAAATTTTTGTTCCGGTAGTGATTTAATATCTTCCAGTAAAGATAGATTTTCCCTTCACTGTCGGAATATTCAGTATCTCTGCCGGAAAACAGGGAGTAGAAAACGGGAAAATCCTCGATGACCAGCATGGCGGCAATCCACCTCCCTTCGACTTGAATTCCCCAAATCCGACCTATTTTGTTATCTATAATACCCTTTATCAGCCGGACAAACTGATTTTCCGGTATCGGCGGACTGGTTTTGTGGTAACGGTAACTCTGGTCAATCAGATTAAACAGGATTTGCGGATTCTGAATTTCCCCAAAATGAGGTGAAATTTTCTCGAATTTTTGAATGTGTTTCATTTGATTCCGGCGGATGAGCTTCGAAAGGTCTTTTGGTTTGCGGATATCCATCTCCAAATCGAATTCGGGTGAAAATTTCCACCCTTTCCAAATCAGACTGCGAAAATCGGATATATCCGGCGGGAGATACAGCTCACCAAAATCAAATTGCTTCTCAATGTAATTTTGCAAAAATTCAATCACATGCTGTTGCGAGCTCATCCGTTTGGCATAATCTTTTATTGAGGCAAAATCTGATAAAACAAATCCATTGTAGGGCAGGTAAAATGGTTGGGTAAAATATCTGATGCCAAATTTTTGCAAGGGATAGAGCACTATACCGCCCACAATATTGTCCGGATCCTGCACCGCTATTATCTGGGGATCCCGGTGAAAAACGCTTTGAATAATGCGAATGTAGGTAGAGCGTTGAAATATCGTCCCCTGAGGTGATCCCTGGACAAACTCATCCCATTGCGGGTATTTATCCTCACCCAGAGTGCGAAGTGTAAATTTGGAGGTTGCCAAGTTAAATCAGATTTTATGTTGAGCCAGCATGACCATGATTGCCTTCTGAGCATGCATGCGATTTTCTGCCTCATCAAATACAATGGAATGCGGCCCATCGATAACCGCATCGGTAATTTCATCCCCGCGATGAGCCGGTAAACAATGCATCACCTTCACGCCGGGTTTGGCATGCGCCAGCAATTCGGAATTTAACTGATAGGGGGCAAAGATCTTCTTCCGGGCCTCTGCCTCAGCTTCCTGACCCATACTGGCCCAGACATCAGTATAAACCACATCCGCATCCTTTACCGCCTGTTTCGGATCGCTCAAAATTTCAATCTGGCTGATACCGGCTTTCCGGGCATGTTCCAGTGTTTTGGTATCCGGTTCATAATTCCGTGGGGTACAAATTACCAGATGCATCGGTATTTTGGAAGCAAAATTAATCCAGGAATTGGCAATATTATTGCCATCACCAACATAGGTGATTTTGATATTGTCTACCCTGCCCAGATGCTCAAGCACCGTAAAAGCATCAGCCATTATCTGACAGGGATGATTATAGTCAGTCAGACCATTGATAACCGGTACCCGGGAATACTTGGCAAGCTCGACGATATCCGAATGGGCAAATAATCGTGCCATTATCAGGTCGTTATAGCGGGAAATGACCTGGGCAATATCCTTAACCGCCTCGCGCTTGCCAATTCCGATATCAGAGGGTGCGAGATATAGGGCCGAACCGCCCAGCTGGAAGATTCCAGTCTCAAAGGATATTCGGGTTCTGGCGGATGGTTTGGCAAAAATCATGGCCAGGGTATATCCTTTTAACAGATGGTGCTCTTCCCTCTTTTTGGTTTTTTCTTTTAATTGCCTGGATAACTCAAAAACTTCATAGATTTGCTCTTTGCTTAAGTCGGCAATAGATAAAAAGTGGTTCTTCAAATTGACCTCCATCTGGGTAGAAATTTTGGTACTTGTATGCTATCGATACTGATCAAAAAAATAGTCAGTGCTACAGGATATAGCGCCGTAAATCTTCGTCCTCGACAATATCTTTCAGAATATTCCGGACAAATTTATCATCAATTTTAATCTTTTTATCCTTCAGATCCGGCGCCTCAAACAGAATTTCTTCCAACAACTTGCTCATGATGGTATGCAATCGCCTGGCGCCAATGTTCTCAGCTTTGCTGTTGACAAAACTGGCGGTTTCTGCGATTTCCCGGATGGCGGCATCCGAAAATTCGATGTCCACCTCCTCAGTTTTGATCAGCTCGGTATACTGCTTAATCAGGGCGTTTGCCGGTTCGGTAAGAATCCGGATAAAATCATCGGTGGTCAGACTGTTCAATTCAACTCTTATCGGGAATCTACCTTGTAGTTCCGGAATAAGATCCGAGGGTTTTGCCACATGAAAGGCCCCGGAGGCAATAAACAATATATGATCAGTCTTCACCATCCCATATTTGGTGACCACGGTGGTTCCCTCTACCACCGGAAGCAGATCCCGCTGCACACCTTCCCGGCTGACATCCGGTCCCTGGCCACTGCCGCCCTTGGTGCCGGTTATCTTATCAATTTCATCCAAAAAGACAATACCGGAATTTTCCACCCGGGAGATCGCCTCTTTCACAACATAATCCATATCAATCAGTTTTTGTGCTTCTTCCTGGGTTAAAATGCCAAGCGCTTCCTTCACTTTTACTTTATGTTTTTTGGTTTTCTTGGGCATCAGATTTCCGAACAATTCCCGGATATTCAGACCCATTTCCTCAATACCTACCGGAGAAAAAATCTGCATCATGGGCATGGAATCCGCCGGCCGGTCTAGTTCCACCTCACGATTATCCAGCTCTCCGGAAAGTAATTTTTGCCGGAATTTCTCCCGGGTGTTTTCATGATGCTCCTCTGGCTGGGGAATCGAGACAGTTTGATTCGGATCCTGAAATGTCGGTCGGGGAGGTATTTTTGGCTGCGGTACCAGAATATCCAGTAAACGTTCAATGGCATGCTCTCTGGCCTTCCCCTGGACCGATTGGGCCACCTCTTCCCGCACCATATTCACCCCAATATCCACCAGATCGCGGATCATGCTTTCCACATCCCGGCCCACATAACCCACTTCGGTAAATTTAGATGCTTCTATTTTAACAAAGGGTGCCTGGGCCAGTCTGGCCAGCCGCCTACTGATTTCGGTTTTCCCCACACCAGTCGGACCGATTAAAATTATATTATTCGGTAAAATTTCTTCCTTTAGATCAGATGTTACCTGTTGCCTACGCCAGCGGTTACGCAAAGCAATGGCCACCATTCGCTTAGCATTCTTCTGGCCAATAATATATTTATCTAATTCTGTGACGATTTGCTTGGGTGTTAACTCATTTCCAAAATTTTTCATTCTCTACCCTGCTCCTGCTACTTTTCAATCGTTTCAATGGTAATATTATGGTTAGTGTAAATACAAATATCTGCCGCAATGTTCATGGCTACCTCAACGATTTCCCTGGCAGAAAGTTTCGTGTGATTCTGCAAGGCACGCGCTGCGGCCAGGGCATACGCGCCACCGGATCCAATGGCCACAATTTTATCATCCGGCTCCACAATATCCCCGGTGCCGGAAATAATCAGCGCAGTATTTTTATCCACCACTGCCAGCATGGCTTCCAGACGTCTCAAAAATTTATCCATTCGCCAATCCTTGGCCATTTCAACCGCTGCTCTGGTCAGATTTCCGTTATATTGCTGCAGTTTTTCCTCAAATCTTTCAAACAAGGTGAAGGCATCTGCCGCCGCGCCGGCAAAACCCGCCAGAATTTGATCGTTGTATAATCTTCTGATTTTAACGCTGGTCTTCTTCATCACTGTATTATTAAACGTCACCTGGCCGTCCCCGCCAATGGCTGCCTGCCCGTTATGGAGAATTCCCAGTATGGTGGTACTTTTAAATTTGGCAGATTTTTTATTCATAAGTCTATCTCTTCTCCGTTTATCAGACAAAATTTTATGAATTTAACATGATTTGCAGATGATACCAAATAGTGGCTTAAAAAGTACAGGGTGTTAAATAATTGATAAGTCATCTGTTTATCACGTTGTGAGATGAAATAAAAAAAATCCCGGAAGCAAAATTGTCCGGGATTGTTGTTTTTCTATAGTAATTTTTAGCAATCAGATTTTACGCCGCAACCTGGCTATGGGGATATCCAGTTGCTCACGGTATTTTGCCACAGTACGGCGGGCAATGGGAATACCCTTTTTCTTTAACATATCGGCTAATTTATCATCGCTATATGGCTTATCCGGGTTCTCTTTGCTGATAATCTCCCTCAACTGCTCTTTGATGCGCAGGGTGGACATATTTTCCCCATCCAGGGTTTCCATGCCTTCATTAAAGAAATACTTCAGCTCAAAAACACCATAATCGGTCTGGACATATTTTCCATTTACCACCCGGCTGACTGTGGAAATATCCATCTCGATAACTTCGGCTACATCTTTCATAATCATCGGTTTGATATGCTCCGGTCCTTTTTCGAAGAAATCCTTCTGAAGATCCACAATGGCATGCATGGTTTTAAGCATGGTTATCCGTCGTTGCTGCAGAGCATTGATAAACCAGCGGGCGCTCTCCACCTTCTTGCGGAGAAATTGCCGTACATCCTTATTCAGTTTTCGGGCATTTTGGATCAACTTCCGGTAGTGCGGGCTGATTTGCAGACCGGGAATATTCCACTCATTGAGCGAAACCACCAGCTCATCATCAACTTTCTCCACAATGAAATCTGGAATTATATAATTTTGCCGCGAATCCCAAAAACCCTCACCCGGTTTCGGATTCAGACGATTGATGACCTCCAATGCTTGTTTGATCTGATCGAGACTTATATCCAGCTCCTGAGCCACTTTTTCATATCTTTTATTGACGAAATCAGTAAACCCGTCGCGGATAATTTTCAGAGCGACTTCTTTCTGTCCGTTCAAATCCTGATTTTCAAGCTGGGCCATCAGGCATTCCCTCAAATTTCTGGCCCCAATTCCCACCGGATCGAACTGGTGAATCTGTTTTAAAATATTTTCGACCTCTTCGGGTTTTCTTTCAAATATGGTGGCAATAGTTTCCACCGAAACTTCGGTATCCAGGTAGCCATCGTCCCGCAGATTATAAATGATATATTCGCCAACCCGGTAATCCGCTTCATTAAGGTTAATCATCTGAAGCTGTTCAATCAGATGATCCGCCATTGTTGTTTGTGAAACTTCCGGTCGCTCGTAATCATCTTCATTTTTATCACGGGGGAGACGGAATTCATAATTGTCTTCATCATTAACCAGCTCTTCCCAATTTGTCTCCTCGTCCAGCTCTTCAAATTTTTCTTCTTCTTCAGTCTTATTATTTTCTTTCAGCTGGCTAAATTCTTCTTCTATCTCTTCAGATTCTTCCGGATTTTCATCAATAAGTTCTTCGTCTTCCTGAATCTCTTCAAGTTCTTCGGATTCCTCCAGAACTGGATTCAATTCCATTTCCGTTTTTATTTTCTGCTCCAGGCTCATCATGGGAAGCTGCAGGAGGGTGGACAGTAGAATCTGCTGGGGTGTCAGCCGCTGTTCCAGTGCAAGATGTTGACTTAATTTTACCATACAAAAATCCTAAACTCTGTAATAACCTCTTGGCATAATTTATGTAGAAAAATTACAGAATACCAATTTCTTTGTCAAGAGAAATTAAAGTGTCTTCACTTATACTTAATATATCTCATACTTCCTTATTGCCAATTTTTATTGAATTATCGTAATATCTGAACCTGATTTTAAATATTCGCAAAACTACACTAAAATAAAAAAAATCAGAATTGGGGAATGATTTTGCTCAGGAAGGATTTACGGTGTATTTCACAGGGCCCATGCTTTTCCAGCATGGTGCGATGGTATTCCGTACCGTAACCTTTATGCCGATTAAATCCGTAAATGGGATATTTATCATGCCAATCCAGCATGAGTCGGTCACGGCTGACTTTGGCCAGGATTGATGCGGCCGCTATAGTAAAAGAATGGTCATCTCCGTTTATCACCGCTTCCTGGGACAGGAGTTTTTCAGGTAGTTCGTAGCCATCAAAAAGGACATAATCGGGCTGGGTTTTAAGATTACCGATGGCCTTTCGCATGGCTTTAAATGTGGCCTGGCGGATGTTTATCCGGTCGATCTCTTCCGGGGGAACGATTCCAATGCCAAAAGAAATGGCTGAATCCGCAATTAATGAATACAATTCTTCCCGTTTTTTTGCGGTCAGTTTTTTAGAATCTTTAACCTCGGCAATGTGCGCATAAGGTGGGAAAATTACTGCTGCAGCCACCACCGGGCCGGCCAGCGGACCACATCCGGCCTCGTCAACCCCGGCAATACGGCTTAAGCCGCTTTGCCAGATCAATCTTTCCAATTCCAAATTTTTGGGTATCTTTTTACCAGACTTCAGATGCTGCAAAACCATTTAAAAACTCCAGAGATAGGAAATTTTCAGGAAGAGGATCCGGTTGGCAGAAATAAATTTTTTGGAAATTCTTTTTTCCCATTCTTCAGTGTAAGCCAGGTATAACGTACTGCCGGCAAGAAACCGCCAGCCCAGCAGAAAATTTCCACTCATTCGCGGCCAGACAGCATATCGGTAATATCCAGTAGAATCATTCACGATCCAGGATTCTGCACCATTGGTGTGCTGGAAAAAGGCTCTGGAAAATACGTACTTTGAAAAGAGATACCGTCCGCGCACTGCAAATATTCTGATATCCGATTGCCCGACTTCCTCATTGGGCATTCTCTGACCATCCTGATTCAGGAATAGCCCTCTCTGATAGGACACTTCCAGAAATGCATTGGATACTGGTTTAAGGGTGATGGCACCCTCCATACCCTGATTAAATCCATTGGTGTGGGTCTGGAAATAATATTGGGAATCGTAATTCCAGCGGAACGATACCGAAACTGGTTTGCCAATGTCGGAATCGATTTCGGCAAAAATATCCCGACCCCAGTAAACCAATTGATTAAGTGGACGGTCTCGAAAGTAAAAATAGAAATTATCCACCTCAACATCCCGGTATCGGGTAAAGCCAACCCTCACCCGGGAACGATCCTGGAACTCCACCCAGCTTGTAGTCTTTATACCCCAGCCGGTTTCGGTTTCATCCGAATCACGGATCACGGTTGGTTGGATGGTAAATCCCAAACGCCGGACGACCGCCTTGTTGATAAAAGGATGAATTTCCGAATAGGCACCACCTTGTTTTGATCCTTTTCCAGGTACCTTTGGAAAGAAACCAATATTATCTATATCAAAATCAGGTTCAATATAATTTCCATAGAGATCCAGATGAACCAGACTTCCGTAATGTCCCGCCTCCAGATAACCTGCCCCACCTTTATGAGAATTGTCCGTTTCCAGATTATAGGCGTAGACCCCCTGACCAATAAAATAATTTTGCCCGGAATAAATGGACCAATCCACGCCTCCGGCCCGGTTGTATTTGGGGTCGTTACTCCGATAGTTGGCCGCTCTGTCAACATACATCAAACCGATATTGGAACTGGACAAAATATCCCGCTGCACCCGCACTACGGAAAACAGTTCGTCTGTGGCATAGTAATACGGATCCCCCAGCCAGTTATCCTGCCAATCTCCGGTCATGGCCCCCAGTAATCCCACACTGTATTTACCCATCTTACCGGTCAATTTGGCCCCACCTTTGATATCGCTGATCGCACCGATCCTGCGGCTATAGAATAACTGATAAAATGGCGTTTGAAAAAGATTGGTATTCTCCAGAAAGAAGGGCCTTTTTTCTTCCAATTGGATCTCATAGCGCTTATCCAGATTAATCTGTTCCTCATCGATTTCCACCTGGCCAAAGTCCGGGTTTAGGGTTAGGTCGAAGGTCAGGTCCGAGGTCAGACCATACTTAAGGTCCAGTCCGGGATTCGCCTCACTTTCCTTAAGTCTTAATTCGTCCTCGCCCCGAAGGGTGAAATAAGGCAGCAGTCTGAGTTGATGACCACCTTCAATGCCGGAGAGGCCGGTTAATACTCCCCCTTTGTCCAGCCGGACCATCTGATAATTCTGATCCACCAGAGCCCAGTAAGAGATCTCACGATTCTTCTTGCGAACCCGCCAGACATTTAATCCCCAGGTGTTATTGTGCAATCCGGAATTGAATCTGAGCGAGGTAAAGGGAATTTTGAATTCAGCAATCCAGCCATATTCGTTTCGCCGCGCGGCAACCTGAAAAATAGTGTCCCAGGTGAGATCAAGATTGTCCCCGTTCTCGCTGATCAATCCATCCTGCTCAATCCCCAGGGGATTGGTACAAAAATAAAATGCTTTGCGGCTATCATTATAGGTATCGAGATAAAAATTGATGCTGTCATCCGGGTAAAATTCATAATCGCGATCGACCAGCCGGGCGGGTATTGAATTTGGTTCACTGTCCAGCATGATAAACAGAAAATAGATGTGTTCCCGATCGTACAGGACATAAAATTTTGTATCGTTTGAAGCAGGCTCTCCCTGCAGTGGTTCCCTTTGGAGAAAACCATATTGCGCCTGGGCCTTGAGCCATTCCTTATCAACTTTACCGTCAATTCTGGGAGGAACAGTAGTGAATGTGGCTACCGCCTGATAATTGGCTTCATCACCAAACAGAGGAACGTATAATGCCAGTAACCAGGGCACCTTGAACAGAGTGAATACCATCCTCAATTCAAGGTTCAAAAATGATATGAATTTAGCGCAGGCTCTCTGCAAAAGAACTCTTTCAAAAGAAAATTTATGATTTCTGAAATTTTATTATTAATAAACTTCTGAAAATTTACTCCGCCTAATGAATTTACACTAATAATGTCATCGCGGACTTGATCCTGGATCTCTTATTCTAGTTTAGAAATAAATACTCTTCTTGAGATTCCGGCTCGGAGGCCGGAATGACAGAAAAGATAAAATTTTTCTTTAATTTGAGTTTATCCATCATTAAATAAGATTTTCAGAAGTTTCTATTAAATATTTGCGAATAACAGATAAAATTCAATAAAAAAAAATTTTAAAATGAAATCTTTTTTCTCCCACGTTTCATCTTGAAATAGAATTCCTTCGGAAATAGGTAATTTCAAAGGGAATCCATTCCGCAGCCGGCATTATCTGAAAATTTTCCACATCTTTATTCATTACCGCCACATTGGTCTCGTACCACAAACTGATATAAGGTAAATCATCGGCAAGAATTTTCTGAATCTCCCAGTAATATTTTTTTCTCTCCGGAAAAGACAGCGCTCGCTGGGCTTTTTCAATTAATTCGTCAACGCGTGGATTCGAATACCCGCCACGGTTTGCCCCGATACCGATATTATCCGAATGGAAGATCTGATAATAAATATCCGGCTCATAAATTCCTACCCAGGTAAGAGAGTACATATCAAACCGGCCACTCTGGACATCCTCAAAGAATGTCCCCCACTCATAACTCTGAATATCGATCCCGATACCGACCTGTTTTAAATATTCCTGGATGAGCTGGGCCTTCTGCCGGCTCATTTGTTTATCGGTACATTTGTAACTCAAGCTAAACCGGACCTCTGGACCATCGCCATCGGGATCCGGATAACCGGCCTCATCCAGTAATTGCTTGGCCATTTCCGGATCGAATGCATAATCAGGCAAATTAGGATTGTAAGCCCAGTGGCGGGGATTTAATAACGATTTTGCCGGCACATGAATGCCGCCCATCAGGTTGTTGATAATCCCCTTAACATCAATAGCATGGGCAATCGCCTGACGGACTTTCCGGTTTTTGAGGAATGGATTGCGCAGATTTAATCCCAGATAGACATAGTTCGACCCGGTTTTCATTTCCACTTTCAGATCCGGATTTTTGCGAAACCGTGGCAAAAAACTCTCCGGGAAGTTATTCATCAGAAAATCGATTTCACCATTTTCCAGGGCCAGAATCCTAGTAGTCTCTTCCGGCAAAATTTCAACCAGCACTCCATCCAGTTTGGGAGGGGATTTCCAATAGGTGGTATTAGCAGATAATTCCACATAGGAATCTGCCTTCCACTTTTTGAAAATAAACGGACCGCTTCCCATCGGTCTTCTCTGCAACTTGTTCGATTTATTCTGAGCAATATGCCTGGGTACGATACCTACCTGGGTATTGGCCAGAAATGGAGCGTAAGGATATTTTAATTTAAATTTGATGGTCAGGGAATCGAGCACCTGAATTTTATCAATCGGTTCAAATGATTTGCGGGAAGGTGCCCGTAATTGAGGCTCCAGAATGGATTGAAAGGTATAGGCCACATCATAAGCAGTGAGCGGGCGGGAATCATGGAATTTTACATGGGGACGAAGATGGAAAATATAGACTGTATCCGAAGGATTATCCCACTTGTAGGCCAGATCCGGTTGAGGCAAGCCGGTGGTATCCAGGCGCACCAGAAAATCGTAGACCAACTCGATAATCCGATAAGATGCCACGTCGGTGTAAGTTCGGGGATCCAGATTCGTAGGATTATCCAGTAAGGCGACCCGGAGGATATTGTCATCATGCCCGGATCGGTACTGACAGGACAGGAACAGCACAATAGTCAGTAAAAAAATTAGAAAAATTGTGAATATTTTTGCCCGATGATTGGAACCTCTCAAATCCATTAAGAAAAAAACCACCCTTTCACGCATCCGCTAATTTAAACTTCTGGTAAATTCTTTTTACTGTATCATCAACCATGTTTTCCGGAATAACCCAGGATATTCTCTGGGGGGATATATGCCAGAGATTCAGTGGTTCATCCCGGGATTTAAGTATATCGTTTACCGTCTCAAAGAGTTCCGGGCTGCAGTTCAGAGCTGTTCCAATAATCGAAACAATGCCTAAATCTGAAAATCTGGAAAAGGTAATCCGTGGACTTTTTTCCTGGAGATTCGAGACCAGATCAGAAAGCACTCCTGCTTGCTCCATCTTTATCACCAGGTAAAGCTGATCCCGGGAGAACTGATGAAAATATGTTTTAATTCTTTTATCGATTATCAGCGTGTTGATTTGGTCGGTTTCCGAACGCCCCAGATTTGTCAGGGTAATAAATTCCACCCCTTTGTTGCCTACCACCCCGGCGATCCGTGAGCTGTCCATGGACCGGTCGGTGATAATCGTTCCAATCCGCCCGGTTTCACTGGAACCAACTGCAATTTTTATTTGATGAGCCTTGGCCATTTCAATGGATTCCTTCTGCAGAACTCCCGCGCCAAACTCGGCCATCTCAATCATTTCCTCATAGCTGATCTCTTTATTCAGCTTTGCCTCGGGAATCAATTTGGGTTCGGCCACAAAAATGCCATCCACATCTTTCATAATTTCGCAGCGATCCGCTTTAAGAGCAGCAGCTAGGGCGATGGCGGTGGTATCCGAACCACCTCTTCCCAGGGTAGTAATTTCCTTGTCGATGCTTACTCCCTGAAATCCGGCTACAATCACAATTTTCCCTTTATCCAGTTCCTGCAGCAACCGGTTAGCCCGGACTTCCAGAATACGGGCTTCGGTGTGTTTATTGTCGGTTATGATACCAACCTGCGAGCCGGTAAAAGAGATGGCATTTTCTCCCAGATCGTGGATGGCCATGGCCAACAAGGCAATAGAGATGCGTTCCCCAACCGACAAGAGCATATCCATTTCTCTTTCCGGAGGATGCTGGGAAACCTCGTGAGCCATGGCGATCAGTTCATCGGTGGTATGCCCGATGGCTGATACCACCACCACTACCCGGTGGCCATCCCGTTTTTCAGAAACAATCCGCTGGGCAACCCGCTTGATATGGTCCGGTGTAGCGACTGAGGTACCGCCATATTTTTGAACGATCAGTGCCAATTTTTACGCTTTCCCGGGTATGAGTTGATAGGAATTCAAAACCGTCCGAAGTTTCTCCTGATTTGGTTTGGCCATTTCACAAAGCGGCAGGCGGAATCCACCCACCTTAAAACCCATCAGATTCATGGCAGTTTTTATCGGAATAGGATTGGTCTCCACAAATAGAACCTTATTCAGATCTTCCAGTTTCTGGTGCAATTCCAGGGCACGGGTTTTGTCACAATCCTCAAAAGCCTTGATCATTTCCTTTACCTTTCCCGGAACAATATTCGCCGTCACCGAAATGACTCCCTTACCACCCACACTGAGAATAGGCAGGGTCAGATTATCGTCTCCGGACAGGATGGCCAGTTTTTTACCCACCCTTTTATGCAACTCCGATATCTGTCCCAGATTCCCCGAGGCCTCCTTTACCGCCACTATTCTGGAATGACTGGCTAATCTTTCCACTGTCTCCGGCAGAATGTTTACCCCGGTTCGCCCCGGGACGTTATAGACAACCATCGGAAAATCCGTTTTATCCGCAATGGCCATAAAATGCCGGTAGAGCCCCTCCTGGGTGGGTTTATTGTAATAGGGGGTGATTACCAGGGCGGCATCTGCCCCAATTTTTTTGGCTTCCAGAGTTAATTCAATACTCTCGGCAGTATTGTAATTACCGGTTCCGGCGATAACCGGAATCTTTTTCCCGGTATTTTTTACAATCGTTTCAAATATCTTGATTTTCTCTTTATTGGAAAGTGTCGGTGACTCACCGGTTGTACCGCAGGGAACGATAGCATCCGTACCCTTACTTAAGTGAAATTGAACCAGGTCTTTAATTTTAGCATAGTTTACTTCACCGTTGTCGGTAAAGGGAGTTACCAAGGCCACAATTGCACCACTGAACATAAGATCCTCCTGCAAATAATTTTTAACAGAATTTAATTGAGGAATGGTTGATAATCAAGATGACATCTGAATATATGCTGATAACCCTTCCTCCCATTTAAACATTGGTCTTAGGCTCAGCAGAAAAAATCAGGGTTCGGAGCAACTGCGAAAAAATCCGCATTTTGGACAGATCATCTCACATTTTCGGGAAATGAGCTTTTGGCCGCAATTATCGCAATATTCCCAGTAGTCGTTTCGCAGGTAGTCTTTGTTTTTCCGGTCGTCGCCGTAAAGAAAAAATTCCAGATCAAACTGGCCGGGATGTTTTTTTTCTTTCTTCGCCGGCATACCGATGTTCCCTGTTAAAAATTGTACGGATCTGAATATAATAAAAATCTCGGCAAAATTGAATTA
>CAZTXJ010000039.1:18833-24657 GCA_964617285.1 uncultured Calditrichaceae bacterium
ACCAGATCATTGTTTACCCAGGCAATACCGGCTACCGCTGTGGTTGGATTGGTCTGGCAATGGATTCGCTTTTCGGTTACTTTTCCGCAAACACCACATTGGTACTGAACCTGTAATGTGGCACCGAGATAACTGTCGATGGTGCAGCCCAGTAATCCACCCAGGATAACGGCAAACAATATTATCGGGACATGATGCAGCAGATAGTTTTCCGGCAGAAACCAGATACCACTAAAAGCCAGAAAAGATGCCCCCAGAAAGGCGCCGGTAAATCCGGCCACAGTTATGCCGCCGGAAGTCCCGGCCGGAACTTCTTTGAGACTGGTGATAAGCCGCGGTTTCTGACCCACCATTACCCCGATTTCAGTCGCCCAGGTATCCGCCATTGCCGCAGCCAGAGCGCCCAGGTAATAAAAATAAATCTCCGGTCGCGGATACAATACATAAATGATCATCAACAAACCGGCAATGCCCCCATTGGCCAGCACCTGGGCATGGTCCCGCTGACTACCCTTTTCAAAAACCAGGTTAAATTGCTGTTTAATCGGCTTGCCCAATTTGGATAAGATACTGGAAAGAACAAAAAAGGTGAGAATGGGAACGGTCCATTTAATACCGCCAAAACCAAAAATAACCGAAGCCAGCAGGAAGGTGGTCATGGCACCGCTCGGAGTTAAAAATTCAATCCGGTAGGACAGGTAAGCGACCAGGGCACCCAGCGCCATCCCGGTGGCAAACTGATAAACATGATAGGAATTATTGGTGAGCAGAAAAAATAAAACTGCACCGGTCAGCAAGGGCACCGAGAGATTATCGTTTCCGTGGTCTCCCAGGGCTTCGGCTGCAGTGGCCACAATACTTGCCAGGACGGCAATAAAAAACAGATAAACTAAGTTAAAATGCTGCAGGTGAACAAAAGAAGGATACAGTAAAAAGGTTGCATAGATGGCGATAAGGCTGACCAAGAACATAGCCAGTGATCCCTGAATCGATTTCTTATCCCGGATGAGAGTGTAAAGGCGCGGTTTCTTTACGGTATGTCCGGTAATCGCCGCCGCGGCATCCCCTATTGCCATGGTCAGCATAGCCGCAATAATGATAATTTTATAATTCTGCCAGAATAATAAAACTAAAACCAGAAAAGAGAAGGCATAATACACCGTTCCGAAATTATTTCTGTCGATATGAATACCGGGAAGTAAATTCCGGCGCAAGGCAATAAAATTAAAGATGGTAAAGAAAACACCGATGACCACCAGCGGCAGTGAGGTTTGCAGCAAGAGCGGAGTAAACAACAGCAATAAACCAACCGAGATATGCACCAGCTTGCGGGTGGCTTCCTGCGCCCAGTGTATCTTTTTCCGGATAACCTCGGAAATGATGATGATGATGAATATGACCCCGGAGAGCAGAAGTAAATTTATCCAGTCACTCAGGGGCGGTGTCTGGAAGACATGTGAGAATGTAACAAAATCAGCTGACAACGATATTCACAATTTTTTCGGGTACAATAATAATTTTCCGGATCGTTTTTCCTTTTACCAGCTCAGGAATCCGACCGGTTTCCAGGGCAGATTTCTCAATCGCTTCTTTGGCCATGCTCTTGGGCACTTTCATCTGGGCACGTACTTTTCCATTGACCAGAATGCCATAATTGATTTCTTCTTCTTCCAGGGCTTTTTCATCAAATTTTGGCCAGGGCTGATCGAAAACACTAAAACTGCCGCCGGTTATTTCCCACAGCTCTTCCGCGAAATGCGGCGCAAAGGGTGCCAGGAGCAAAATTAAATTCCGGAAAACATCTTTCAGGAAGTCGGCATTTATCTCTTCATTGGGACGATCGCCGGTGTACTTGTAAATGCCGTTCACCAGTTCCATGGACCGGCTGATGGCGGTATTAAAATGAAACCGCTCGGTATCTTCGGTCGCACCCTTGATGGAGCGATGCATTATTTTGTTCAATTCCTTTTCACTTTCCCCGAATTTCGTATTCTTGTTCGCCTTTTGATAGATCCAGCGATAATTATCCACAACACGCCAGACCCGGTTCAAAAATCGATCCAGGGAAGCGATACCCTCATCACTCCAGGGTCCGCCCTTTTCAAATTCGAATCCGAACATCAGGTAACAGCGGAAGGCATCCGAGCCAAACTTTTTGAGGTATTCTTCCGGATTCACCACATTCCCGCGGGATTTGCTCATCCGCAGACCATCAGGACCTTTGATCATTCCCTGATGCCGCAGGGCGTGGAAGGGTTCATCAAAACCGATGTGCTTTAAATCGTGCAATACCATGATAATAAAACGGGCATACAGCAAATGCATGGTGGCGTGCTCGGCCCCGCCCACATACATATCCACCGGACACCAGTTGTCCACCAGTTCTTTCGAAAACGGTTTATCGTCCAGTTTCGGAGAAAGATAGCGCAGGAAATACCAGGAAGAATCGACAAAGGTATCCATGGTATCCACTTCCCGGGTAGCCGGTTTCCCGCATTTCGGGCAGGTGGTATTTTTAAATCCCTCATGATATTTCAGTGGTGATTCACCGGTTCGTTTAAAATCAACATCATAGGGCAGCAGCACCGGTAATTCATTCTCCGGTACTCCGACTTCACCGCACTTTTCACAGTAAACAATCGGAATGGGCGCACCCCAGTATCTCTGCCGGGAAATGAGCCAGTCCCGCAATTTATAATTAATTTTGCGATGCCCCATTTTCTGGGACTGCAGCCAGTCGGCGATCTTTTCGATACCTTCCTGGGAGGGCAACCCGTTAAAAGAGCCTGAATTTATCATGGTTCCCGGTTCAATATAAGCGTTCACCAGCAGGTCATCGGGATTTGTTCCGGGTTGCAGGATAACCTTTTTTATGGGCAACTCATACAGTGAGGCAAATTCAAAATCCCGTTCGTCATGGGCCGGTACCGCCATAACTGCGCCGGTGCCGTAGCTGAGCAAGACATAATCGGCAATCCAGACCGGCACCCGCTCGCCATTTACCGGATTGATGGCAAATGCCCCGGTAAAGACCCCACTTTTCTCACGAATTGTGGAAGTACGTTCAATTTCACTCTGCCGTAATGCTTTAGAAACATATTCTTCAACCTTGGGCTTTTGCCCGGGTGTGGTAATTTCTTCCACCAGTGGGTGTTCCGGGGCAAGAACCATATAGGTAACCCCGAACAGGGTATCCGGACGGGTGGTAAACACACCAATCTTTTTCCCCGATTTATTATCCAGCGGAAAATCGATCTCCACCCCAATACTCTTACCAATCCAGTTCTGCTGCATCAGTTTGGTGCGTTCCGGCCAGTCCAGATTTTCCAGACCCTTTAATAATCGTTCGGCGTATTCGGTAATTTTAAAAAACCACTGGGTCAGATTTTTCTTGATCACCTGGGTACCGCATCGCTCACAGGTTTCATCAGCCAGCACCTGCTCATTGGCCAGCACAGTGTTACAGGAGGGGCACCAGTTTACCGGCGCTTTAGCCCGGTAGGCAAGTCCCTTATTGAACAGCTGCAAAAATACCCACTGGGTCCATTTATAATACTCGGGACGGCTGGTAATCACTTCCTGGCCCCAGTCGTACATGGCGCCGATCGCCTTCAATTGTTCCCGGATAAAGGAGATATTGTCTTCGGTGATATCCTGCGGATGCCCTTTGGTTTTAATAGCGAAGTTTTCCGCCGGGAGTCCGAACGAATCAAATCCGATGGGTTCGAAAACATTATAGCCGTTCATCCGGCGAAAGTGCGCCCAGGTATCGGTGCAGCCGTAATTAAACCAGTGACCCAGGTGCAGTTTATCGGAAGAGGGATAGATGAACATGACCAAAGTATAACACTTTTGCTCGGGCTTATTCAGATCGGTATGAAAGACCCTGGATTCTGCCCATTTCTTCTGCCACTTCTTCTCAATTTTCTTAAATGGATATCCCATTTAACATACTCCCGCTGGAAACATTCTTAATAGCATGAACCCACTGGAGAACGCAGTGGGTTATTCAGTCGGGGCGAGAGGATTCGAACCTCCGACCTCCTGGTCCCGAACCAGGCGCGCTAACCAGACTGCGCTACGCCCCGTGAAAACAAGGCCTTAATATAGATAATAGACCCTGGCATTTCAACAATAAACATAAAAGAAACTTCTATAAAATTAAATAGGCTGAAGATTAACTTCAAGCCTATTAAGGAATTTCCTGAACTTGTCTTTCCCTGTCTGCTGGCCAGGCAGGCGGCCTCCGAACCGTAATCTCGATATTGTTTTCCTCATAACTGTAAGGGGATTCCGAAATAAATTCGGAATGACAAGTATCATAACGTACGCCAGTTATGTCATGCTGTCCCGCACCTGCGGGATCAGCATCTAAATTAAAGATCCTAGATGAAACCTGGAATGCTATTATTACTCTGAATTTATCAAAGGGAATGAATTTTTCAGAGGTTTCAATATAATTCAATAATCGGAAAAATCCCCATTTTCTAACACTTTTACGCAAATCGGTTCCTGAGAAATTTCTTTTAAAAGAATTTTTTTATTCCTATAATGAGTACCGGATATGGCAAATGAATAACAGATATTATTTGACCTAAATCTCAGGATCCCCTATGAAACTGAAATTGCACTGGCAGATATTTATCGGCCTGGCTCTTGGTGTTTTTATCGGCTTTCTTTCCCGCACCTTACATTTTGAAAATTTTGTTATCGAAGATATGTCGGTCATCGGTACAATCTTTCTCCGTGCTCTGCGCATGATTATTGTCCCGCTGATTGTTTCATCTATCATCTCGGGAGTGACCAGCATTGGTTCGGCGGAAAGTTTTGGCCGGTTAAGTTTGAAAACCATCATTTACTATGTATCCACCAGCCTGCTGGCTATTGTCACCGGTCTGGTTCTGGTTAATCTGGTTCAACCGGGCGTGGGCGCCAAACTGGGTTTACAGGCCATGCCCTCGGAATTATCGGCCAATGTGGAAAAATTGGGCGATACTTTGCTGGGGATTATCCCAACCAATCCGCTGGAGGCCATGGTTCGGGGAGATATGCTCCCGATCATTTTTTTCTCGCTGCTTTTCGGATTCTTCATTACCCGGACGCCAGATCCTTACCGGAAACATCTCACCGATTTTTTCCAGGGTGTGTTTGAGGTGATGATGCGCCTGACCCATTTTATCATCAGATTTACCCCGCTGGGGGTACTTGCCCTGATCGGGAAAATCGTGGCCCAGACCGGTTTTGATGTTTTCCTTCCGCTGGGAAGTTATATGTTTGTGGTTATTGCCGGTCTTTTTATCCATGCCACCATCACCCTTCCGGTTTTACTTACCTTCATCGGCGGTGTGAAACCGGTGCTGCACTTCAAAGCAATGTCTGCCGCACTGATGACCGCCTTCAGCACGGCGTCCTCTTCTGCCACCCTTCCCCTGACCATGGATGCCATGGAGAATAATGCCGGGGTATCGAACAAGATCTCCAGTTTTGTCCTGCCCCTGGGGGCGACCATCAACATGGACGGTACGGCGTTATATGAATGTGTCGCCGCCATGTTTATCGCCCAGGTGTACGGAATTGACCTGTCCTTCTTTCAGCAGTTTATTGTGGTCCTTACCGCTTTATTAGCCAGTATTGGCGCGGCGGGCATACCCATGGCCGGTCTGGTAATGATCACTATTATTCTGCGGGCAGTTGGTTTACCGCTGGAGGGCGTTGGATTAATTTTAGCTGTGGATCGCATCCTGGACATGATGCGGACCTCGGTTAACGTGTGGAGTGATAGCTGTGGTACGGTCATTATCGCCAGGACCGAAGGTGAAACGGA
>CAZTXJ010000040.1:0-24518 GCA_964617285.1 uncultured Calditrichaceae bacterium
CCTCATCCTTAATTGCATCTAACATTACCTTAACTGCATCAGGCTTATTGCTTTCGATTCCAATGATACCGCGTTTTACTCCCAGTATTTTCATCATAATCCGCATTCCCCTCACGATATCTCCGGGATATTCCAGCATCAATCGATGATCTGCGGTTAGATAGGGTTCGCATTCAATACCGTTCAGGATAAGCACATCGATTTTTTTGTCAGGTGGCGGGGAGAGCTTTACATGGGTAGGAAAAGTCGCTCCACCCATCCCGGCCAATCCGGCTTCCTTTATTCTGTCCCTCATTTCTTTGGCTGAAAGATCCAGATACTTTTCATCCAGCTTTATTGAGTCGACCCATTGCTCTGTTTCACCCTTCTCAATAACAATAGCTTGCCCCCGACCCGAAACCGGATGATCTATATCTTCAATACCGGTTACTTTTCCGGCTATTGAGGCATGTACTGGCGTAGATACAAAGCCGTTTACCTCTCCGATTTTTTCTCCGGCTTTTACTTCCTTTCCCTTTTCTACCAGTGGAGTAGTGGGAGCACCGATATGTTGCTGGAGGGGAATGAATACTTTTTGAGGTGAAGGTAAAACTTCAATTTGTTTCTTTTCAGTAAACTTTTTTCCTTCATAGGGATGAACACCACCAGGAAAAGTCCTTTTACTCACATTATTTCCTTTATCTCTATGGTCGTTACCTTTATAATTTTTAGTACCGTTTCGGCGAAAAATATATCAATTGGTTTACGTATTTATCAAGCCTTTTTTAATAAAGTGAGCATCGTAATTTGAATTTTAAAGGGTGATAATTTTGCTTACATTCGTTCCTCACACCTTGTTCCTCATAGTGTTCGTTTTCTATATATTAAAAGACCTTTAAAAGTATGACCATACAGCATGATCTGACCGGATAATTAAAACTATCATTCTTACCGGATCTTTATTCTGTCATAAATAAATTATAGATTTCACCAATTTTTCAGGTTAAGTTGTGAGCAAAACAATTTCTAAATCAACAAATTGCCGTCTATTTCAAATTTCTACAACTTTTCCAAATGGAAAATAAAATATTTGAATTGAAATGTTTACTCAGGGATTTAGCCTATTCTTTTCTGGGCTCAATTTCACTGGCATTAGGTTTGGTATTTTTTTTGATTCCGAATAAGATTGCTACCGGTGGTGTTGCCGGGCTGGCAATTGTGCTTCATTACATAATAGATTTTCCAACCGGGCTGATTATGCTGGTCCTGAATATCCCCCTTCTTTTAATCGGTTTAAAATATTTAGGGAAAAAATTCCTGCTAAAAACGCTTTTCGCAATTGTAGCAATGTCCTTTTTCACGGATTTTTTTGCAATAAACCTTCATTTCCAGGCTTTAACCAATCATTTAATGCTGGCCACTTTATACGGCGGACTATTGGTTGGTATTGGACTTGGTCTCATCTTTAAAGGTGATGCATCCGCAGGTGGCGGGACTATTCTGGCAAGAGTGATATCGCAAAAATCACGGTTTAAGACCGGTCAGGTTTTGCTCACCATCGATATATTCGTCATTTCTTCAGCTGCTATTACCTTTCAAAATATTGAACTGGCATTATGGGGATTCATCACTATTTTTATTGCTTCTCAATTAGTGGATCTAATTCTGACCGGTAAACCCTATGCAAAAGTAATTCATATTGTGACAAACGAGGTTGAGAGTATCGGTGAGCACATCATTAATGATTTGGGGAGAAGCGCAACTATCTTAAATGCAAGGGGACTTTTTTCAGGGGAGCCCAAAAATCTATTGCTGGTTGTAGTCGATTCCAGTCAGATCTACAATTTACGAGATATCGTCCGGCTGCACGATAAAAATGCTTTTATGATTGTGGTTGATGCAAAAGAGATCCTGGGTCAAGGCTTTTAAATCTCCACATTATATTCAAATTGCATCGATTACTTTGAGCGTCTATATTCTGTAATTGTTTAGTAATAAGCGGATATTCGATATATGCCAAGCACTTTTTTCATTTCAGATGTTCACCTTGGATCAGGCTCAGCCAAAGCAGAGAGAATGAAGGAAAAAAGACTAATTTCATTCCTGGATTATGTCGCCCAAAATGGAGAACGGCTTTTTATTGTGGGGGATCTTTTCGATTTTTGGTTTGAATATCGCTCCGTAATACCCAAGGGTTATAACGGCATTTTATGTGCACTATATCAGTTGAGCGATCTGGGTAAGGAAATGCATTACATCGCCGGAAATCACGATTTCTGGATGAAGGACTATCTTACCAGAGAGTTTGGTATTGATATCCACTTCGATGAACTTTACATCACTCTTAATGAAAAGCGTTTCTATCTTTTTCATGGAGACGGGATCGCTAGGCATGATTGGGGATATCGCCTGCTAAAAAGAATTTTCAGAAATAAATTTAACATATTTCTTTATAGCCTTCTGCACCCGGATCTGGGTATACCTCTGGCTAAATGGGTTTCTTCTTTAAGCCGTGAACACACCCGGCCGGATGGTCCCCCGGAAGACATTGACTATATTGAGAAGGCCCTGGAAAAATTTGAGGAAGGCTGTGATTACGCTATATTCGGGCACCTTCATTATCCAAAATACCAACAATTCGGTCAAAAAGTGTATGTCAACCTTGGTGACTGGATCGAAAATTTCACCTATGCCGAATTTGATGGTACAAATTTAAAACTGTTGAATTGGTAAGATCAATTTATCTCCCCATCACAAGATTTCTTTCATTCTCCATATAATTAAATGATACTGCAACTTATCAGGAAATCATTTCGGGGTATAAAAAAACAACTTATATTGACTTCAGGTAGATATTTTATTTTATTTGTTGGCTTTAAAATAATTGAATTATTGAAAATTATATAAAGGAGATGGTTGTGAAAAGAACATTTCAGCCACATAATCGTAAGCGGAAAAACAAACACGGTTTCCGGGCCAAAATGCAAACGAAAAATGGCAGAAAAGTGCTATCCAGAAGGCGTGCAAAAGGAAGAAAAAGACTTACTGTCAGCGATGAGTTCTAGGCAGGACAAAAAACTTCCCCGAGAAATCATACTAAAATCAAAATCCGAAATTGATCGTGTTATTAAATCTGGAAAAAAAGTCACCAGAGATTCATTTAACGTCTTTGTACGCCAATCCGAACAAACCCGTGTAGCATTTTTAGTGAGCAAAAAGATTGGAACAGCTGTTATGCGAAATCGAATGAAGCGTTTGTTCCGAGAAGGGTATCGATTAAATAAAGATAAATTTTTAGACAAAGAAGTTGTTATAATTATCAACCGTTTTATTGATAATTTTCAAAAAATCTTTACAGAAATTGAAAAAATAAAATAAAAAATGAAGTATATCCCAATTTTTCTAATAAAACTCTACAGAGCGCTCATATCACCATTATTCCCACCTTCCTGCCGGTTTTATCCAAGCTGCTCCGAATATTCAATAGAAGCACTATTAAGATTCGGTGTGTTTAAAGGGGGATGGATGTCACTAAAAAGAGTAGGAAAGTGCCATCCCTTCCATCCGGGTGGATATGATCCGGTAGTACCTTCTATAAAGGAAGAAACTGATGGATAAGAAAACTATTATTGGTATTGTTCTCATCATTATTGTCACCTTACTGATGCCAGTGTATCAAAAATGGATTGTCGGCGAAAAAAAGCCCGTTCCTCAAGAACCAGTAACCCTGAAAGACTCAACCATCACTGCACCGGAGGTTGCTGCTCCAAAAACCCAAAATGAATCCAATGTTGAAAAGCCGGTTGAACCACTTCCAGAAGATACGACCACTCAAAAAGAAGCTCCCGAACTTAACATTGCCAATGCTGCAGAAGAAAAATTTATTGACATTGAAACCGAGCTTGTCCATATGCGATTCAGCACGTTAAATGGCGGTAATCCTGTACTGTGGGATCTTAAGAAATACACAATGCATTCAGGCAATCCGGTTAATCTCATTAATCAGAATTCTTTAAAGGTTAGTTTCCTTAATGCAAATGGTAAAGAAATAAATCTGAATGATTATAACGTTTTTACAGATATTCCGAATGGGAAAAAAGTACAACTGGATCAATCAACACCTGAATACAAATTACAATACTATTTGCCAGTCAACAATGGGCGGATAATCAAAACTTATCATTTCTACAGAGATAAATATTCCTTCGATGTAACTTTGGAATTTGAAAATCTACAGAATTATATCATCAATCGTCGCGTTTTTGTCGGTTGGGAAAATGGCATTCCTCCGACCGAAGAAAACATCAAGGACGATTTAAACTATTCCCGGGCCTATGCATTCCTGGCTGATGATATCGAGAATATCGATGCCTCAGACAAATATGCAGAAAAGGAATTTAACGGTAAAATAGACTGGGTGGCTGTTCGCAGTAAATACTTTTTGGCTTCCATTATTCCCCTTGAAGAAACAGAAACGAATGCGGCTATTATTGGAGGCGTGCGCACCAAAGAAGAGAAGAAATATAATATAACTATTGAAGCACAATATGAACCTGTTGCGAATTTCAAGGATAATTTTAAGATATATCTTGGTCCTTTAGATTACTACATACTCAAAAAGTACGACGTTGGCCTGCAGGATTTGGTGATGAATAAGGATTGGTACGAGAGATTATTTCGTCCAATTAGTTTACTTATTATCCCGGCATTTAAATTTCTCTACCGATTTATACCCAATTATGGTTTGGTCATTATTGTATTTTCTATCCTGATTAAGCTTTTACTTCACCCTCTGACCAAGAAAAGCTACCAATCCATGAGCGAAATGCAATTTCTTCAGCCCAAAATGACCGAATTAAGGGAAAAATACAAGAATGATCCACAGCGTTTAAACAAAGAAATGATGAAATTGTACAAAGAGCATGGTGTGAATCCGCTGGGTGGATGTTTGCCAATGCTTTTGCAAATGCCGGTACTATTTGCCCTATTTATTGTGTTTCGGTCAACAATTCAATTAAGGGGGAAACCCTTTTTCCTGTGGATAAATGATCTATCGGCACCCGATGTATTACATCTCGGAGTCAGTTTACCCTTGGTCGGAAACAGCATCCATGTTCTGCCGATTTTGATGGGAGTTACCATGATTTGGCAATCCAAAATGTCGATGACCGATCCCAAACAGAAGATGATGATATATTTCATGCCAATATTCATGATTTTTATTTTCTATTCACTTCCCTCCGGATTGAATCTTTACTACGCGGTATTTAATATTTTAAGCATGATTCAAACCAGTCAAATCAAGAAAAAAATGCATCCGGAAGGAAACACCGAAACTGAACCAGCAGAAAGCAAACCGGCTATAAAGCAACCCGTTAAACGTGGTCGAAAGAAAAGCAAATAAATTTGTAAATGTTCAACATAGAAAATGATGATACAATAGTCGCCCTCTCCACCGCCAGTGGAAAGGGCGCAATCGCCGTTGTCCGTCTCAGCGGAAATGCCTGTCTGACAATTATTAATAAAATTTTTAACAAAAAAATAAAGAAGGAAGATCATCATAAAATTTTCCCGGGGGAAATTCATTCATCCTCTGACAATCGATTGGTTGATCAAGTAGTTGTTTCTTATTTCAAGGCTCCGCAGTCTTATACCGGAGAAGATGTTATTGAAATCTCCTGTCATTGCAACAATTTTATCATCGAACAGATTATTTCAGAAGTGGTTATCTCCGGAGCAAGAGTTGCCCAACCGGGAGAATTTACCAAGAGGGCTTTTCTGAATCACAAAATGGATTTATCACAGGCTGAAGCGGTTGCTGGAATAATTGAGGCAAAAACACGTCAGGGATTAGTCTATTCCCTTCGCCAATTGGAAGGCGGCCTTTCTGATAGAATAAACTCCATGAAAAATCGGATTCTTGACCTTGCCTCCCTCATCGAAGTAAGCCTGGACTTCAATGAAGGAGATATAAGCGTATATAAAAAAGAAGAGGTGGTAGAAAAGGCAAAAATTATAATAGAGGCCATTGAAAATCTGATCAATACCTACAATTATGGTCGCCTGTTAAACGAGGGAATGAAAATTCTTTTATTGGGTAAACCAAATGTTGGAAAATCCAGTCTGTTGAATTTATTTTTAGAGAAGGAGAGAGCGATCGTCAGTGAGATCCCGGGCACGACCCGCGATTATATTGAGGGATTTGCCCAAATTGACGGAATACCAATTCAAATAATAGATACGGCAGGTATTCGCGAGACTTTGGATAAAATTGAAGATATCGGCGTTCAGCGAGGATTGGAACACATTCAATCGGCAGACATTATTCTTGCACTTTTTGAAGCTCATAAATCGTTAGATGCAGATGATCTTAATTTAATAAAGGTCATCGAGAGACTCAATTCTACTGTGCCCGTAATACTGGTTCTAAACAAACACGATCTAGGACTGAATGCTAAAGCTGAAGAAAAATTAAGTGTTCGTAATTTACCATTAATAAAAATTTCAGCGAAAAATCAGGAAAATATTGATCTGTTAAAGAAACAAATAAAAGATTATTTGATAAAAGAATCGATTGATGAAAGTGAAGAGATTGTGATCTCACACAGCAGGCAAAAAGATGCTTTAGTAAAAACCCGATCAGCGATGCACGCTTTCTTAAGTGGAATAAAATCAAATGTCGATGAGGCAGTGCTTGCAGCCGATCTTCGAAGCGCACTAGATTATATCGGTCAAATCGTTGGCGAGACAACTCCAGATGATTTATTAAATAATATATTTGGTCAATTTTGTATTGGGAAATAGATGTTTCACGTGAAAATCGGGAATCAATTTTGCAAAATAAATATGATGTAATCGTCGCCGGCGGGGGACATGCCGGAATTGAAGCCGCACTGGCCTGCGCCAGACTTGGCTTAAAGACAGCTTTAGTCAGCCTAAAGATCGAAACTATTGGAAAAATGTCCTGTAACCCAGCCATTGGTGGTCTTGCCAAGGGACACCTGGTCAGAGAAATCGATGCTCTGGGCGGGGAAATGGCAAAGATTACAGATCGGGTTGGTATTCATTTCAAAATTTTAAACAAATCCAAGGGGCCTGCAGTATGGTCCCCGCGAGCCCAGGCCGATCGACTGGCATATGCGAAAACTGCTCAGAGTATTGTTCTCAATCAAAAAAATTTATACGTCATCGAAGCTTCAGTAAATGGTCTAAAAGTTAAAAATGGGCAGGTGATTGCCGCAATCATTGACAGTGGAGAAATCTTACCCTGCAAAGCACTAATTCTTACCTGCGGAACTTTTCTAAACGGAAAGATATTTATTGGCTTAAATTCTTTTTCAAGTGGACGGGCAGGTGAGATGCCAGTAAAAGGCCTGACCGAAGCATTAATCGACTTAGGTTTCAAGGCTGGACGTTTGAAAACCGGAACACCACCGCGTATTCATCGGGATTCCATTGATTTTAACAGGCTGGAAGAACAGAAACCCGACAATCCCCCCGTCCCCTTTTCTTTTCAAACCGATGCGATAGCAAGAGATCAGATCAGCTGTTATATAGCTTACACCAACCAGAATACACATCAGTATTTAATGAGTGGATTAGATCGATCCCCAATGTATACCGGGCTTATCTCTGGAATTGGCCCAAGATATTGTCCCTCTATCGAGGACAAAGTGGTTCGGTTTTCCGAAAAGGATCACCACCAATTGTTTCTGGAGCCGGAGGGAAGAGAAAGTCCCGAAGTTTATGTTAACGGATTTGCGACGAGCCTTCCGGAAGATATACAAATTAAGGCCATGAGATCTATCTCTGGTCTGGAAAGGGCTCACTTCATTCGTTTGGGTTATGCCGTCGAATATGATTTTTTTCCATCATACCAGATTAAACACACCCTGGAAACCAAAAATATAGAGGGATTGTACTTTGCCGGCCAAATCAATGGTACATCTGGATATGAGGAAGCCGCTGCACAGGGCCTTCTGGCGGGTATCAACGCAGCTCTAAAATTAAAGGGAGAAGAACCCCTTATCCTAAGTCGATCACAGGCGTATATTGGTGTGTTAATTGATGATTTGATAAATAAAACCATTTTAGAACCATACCGCATGTTTACTTCGCGGGCAGAATTCAGATTGCTTTTACGTCATGATAACGCAGATATTCGATTGATGCACATTGGAAGAAAAATAGGTCTGTTACCAGAATCACCTTATAACAGGACGGAGCAGAAGAAGCGGAAAATAGAGCAACTTCTGCAAATAGTAAATAATTCATCAATTCAACCCGACATATATAATAACTATGCAGCGAAATACAATATTGGTTCAATTAATCAAAAAACACCCATCAGACAATTAATAAGACGCCCTGAATCAAAAATCGTAGATCTGTTAAAAATGGCAAGCATCCATAACGGTTTTAGCGAAGAGGAACTGATCCACGTCGAATATATCACCAAATATGAAGGCTATCTTAAAAGACAAGATGAGTTGGTTGAAAAATTAAAACGAATGGAAGATCGGTTTATCCCGGATAATTTCGATTATACTTCCATTCCCTCATTGTCCGCAGAAAGCCGGGAAAAACTCATTAAAATAAAACCAAAATCATTGGGCCAGGCCACACGTATTCCCGGTGTAAGACATGGTGATTTAACAATTTTAATGATTTATCTGGAAAAATATTCTAGAAACTAAGAATTTTCACGTGAAACCCCATGATGGTTCTTTTGCTGTTGTCTCCGTTTCACGTGAAACGGGTTATTTAACCTTAAACCCTGAGCTGCCGGGAACCAATGGACAAAACCCATAAAAAATTCCCTCCATACTTAATCGACTTATTTACCCCTGATAAGATCGAAAAACTAATAGAATATGCCGATCTCATCAGCGAGTACAATGCACATATTAACCTGATTTCACGTAAAGATGTTATGAATATATGGGAAAATCATATTTCCCCCAGCATCGTGGTTGATCAACTGGTTCAAATTGCACAATCCGCCAAAGTTGTAGATGTTGGCAGTGGAGGAGGTTTTCCCGCAATTCCTTTAAAAATAATCCGGCCAGACCTTAAAATTACGCTCGTCGATTCGGTCCGAAAAAAAACTTTATTTCTCAAAAAAGTAATTACAGCTTTGAGTCTTTCGGAAATGGAGGTCCTGAACGTGAGAATTGGAAAATATGATCAACGATCGGATCTCAAAAATAAATTTGATGTATTGACAGTCCGTGGAGTCGCATCCTTTGATAAGTTGATTTCAGAATTTCGCTTTCTTCTGCAAGCTGGTGGTTATATGCTAATCTGGAAGGGAGTAGAGGATTTACCCGAACTGAGAAGCCTGGAAAAAAGGATGGACTTTCATTGTGAGATTTTTTCTCCCCCTGAAAATCTTACTCACTTTTCGGCAAAAATAAAATCGTTAAGAATTATTAAAATATCATCTTTGAAATGATTTGTCATACCAATCCGAATGAAATATTAACGGAGATATAATCAAATTTTTAAAAGAAGTTTTTTAACTGGCGACACAAAAACTATATTGCTAACAAATTTAACAAAAATTCTATCCTTTCAATGAAAATACTTTGTCTAATCTTAATCTGTTCGTTGAAAGCGTATGGGGCCTTTGAGGTCTTTTCCCAGGACCCATTTACTGGTAGTTTATCAAATAGCGTGGTGGCCTCAAATAATCATTTTTCGGCCTTTCTATTAAATCCCTCTGTCACAGCTTCAATAAAAGAGATGAATATCGGTCTCATATATTTCAAACCTTATACTATTTCGGAACTGAATGCCGGTGGCCTGGTATCCAATTTTAAAATTAAACATTTGGGGGCAGGAATATCAATTTCCACATTTGGCAATTCACTTTATCAAGAAAGTAGACTAACTTTAAACCTTTCCCAGCCTTATTTCGAAGAGAGGTTTTTTCTGGGATTAAATATTAATCTGTACGATATAAAAGTACAGGATTATCCCAATTTGAATACTTACGGGATCGATTTAGGCATTCTTTATATTGTCAATGAAAGAATCCAAAGCGGATTTTCAATCGAAAATGTCAATCGACCTGCATTTAAAAACTATACGGAAGAATTACCATTAATCGCAAGATGGGGGATCGGTCTTAAACTGGATGAGAAAATCCAAAGCTATGTTGCAGTGGAAAAAGATTCCTGGTTCGCTCCAAATCTCTCCTTTGGAATAGATGTTCAGACGGGCAGTTTGTTATCAATTCAGACTGGCTATAAAACATATCCATCTATGCCATCAATTGGTTTTATTCTGAAAAAGAATTGGATATACGTTCAATATGGATTCCAGTATCATTTTGAGCTTGGAGGAACTCACTTATGGGGAATAACATTTAGCCGGGATGGTTCATAAAAAATGAATACGGTCGTTATCCAATTATTAATCTTGGGATTTTTGGCTTCTCCCGCACTAGTTTCCTCTCAAAATGCTCAAAGAAGACTTTCTGAAGTGCAGGATGAGATACAATCCATCCAAAGAGAAATAAAATCGCTGGAATCCCAATTGCGCACAACGGACAACAAATTAAAAGTTGAGTCCAAATCAATTGAAAACATTGACAAGCAGATAGGCTTAACTCAAGATAAAATAAGGATATATAACAAAAATATTGCAACCAATAGGAATCAGATAAAGAACCTGGAAAGGGAAATAGATTCCCTGGAGCAAAACATCATTGGATTAAAAGGTATACTAAAAGAACAGGTTGTTTTTGCATATAAGTTCAAGCGAGGGAAACAATTTGATTGGATTATGGGATCAGCAAATTTTAACGATCTGATGATTCGCTGGCACTATTTGCAGAAAGTTTCTCAAGCGGAGGTTAATATCATGGAAGACTTAAACGAATCACAAGCTTCGTTAATGGGAAAGGAGGAAAAAATAAAAGATGAGATCAACAATCTGAACATCTACGTTCAGGCAGCCCAAAACGAAAATTTAAATCTTAAAAATAAACGGAAAACCCACACCAGGGTTGTTTCTGATATAAACAAAAATAAAACGCTACTATCAAATTCATTGAAGGAAAAGAAGGAAAGCTACCAAAAATTAAAAAATTTAATCGCCTCTCTGGAAAAAGGTAAGCCCGCCAGACAATTAAAAGTAGAAACACAATTGAAATGGGAAAAGCTGTCCGGTAGTTTCTCTAAAAATAAGGGCCGTTTAAATTGGCCGGTAGAAGGGGCCATCCTGCATGAATATGGCAAATTTAGAAATCCAAAACTCAAAACAGTATTGAATAATACCGGAGTAGATATCCGGGCAGACTTGGGGAGCAATGTGAGGTGTGTCTTTTCCGGGATTGTAAGTCTGATTACCTATATGAGCGGATTTGGAAACATGATAATTGTGGATCATAATGACAGTTACTATACCGTCTACGCACACCTGGATCAAATTTTAGTTAATACCGGCGATTTTCTTGATGATGGAGATGTTATTGGAACGGTAGGTGAAAGCGGCTCCCTCGAGGGTCCAAAGCTCCATTTAGAAATCTACGGGAATAATAAAACTGAAAATCCTGAGATTTGGTTACGAAAAAAATGAGATAAAAATTCATCAAATGAAGTTTTTTTTCTTGATTTTTTTAATCTAATATTTTAAAATTATAACAGTTCCAAATAAAAAACATAAATTCTCACCAAAACAAAGGAGGGACTGCCCATGTCTCGAGGTACTGTGAACAAAGTTCTCCTCATCGGTAGGCTTGGCGGTGATCCAGAGGTTCGGTATGCACCAAGTGGCAATGCAGTTGCTAATTTCAGCATGGCTACCAATCGGTCCTACAAGGACAAAGATGGCAACCAGCAGGAACAAACAGAGTGGCATAGAATTGTTGCCTGGAGTCGGCTTGCGGAATTTGCAAAACAGTATTTACACAAGGGAATGAGAGTTTACATTGAAGGACGTTTACAATACCGTGAGTGGCAGGATCAGAATGGAGTTAAACGAAATGTTACCGATGTTATCGCAAATGATATCCAGATGCTGGAATCTCTGGGGGCGAAGCCTGATAAAGGTGAACAGGAATCACCACCGGAGATAGAAGTTCCGGAAGATTTGGATCAACCGGAAGATGATAGTGTTCCGTTTTGAGAGAACAAGCTCCCTGAAAATTTTAGGGAGCTTTTTTTTACATTATGTGTAAAAAGAATAAGCTAATGTCATCAAATTTACATAAATTAGGAAAACAAGCTGGAGAATTTATGCGGCACATCTTAATTGTATTCTTGGTACTTTTTCCGTTAAGCATCTTTGCTCAATATGATGAAATGCAACCAATGCATTCCAATGAATATGGAGCGGGCTTTACTATTGCCATGTCAGGATTCGGTTTGGGCGGGTTTTACCGAATCGCACTTCCAAATTTCTATTATATCGGCGCTCAACTCGATTTTTTTATGATGCGGGATGAAAAGGAATTTACTTATTACAATCCCTATACCGGTTATCCCATTGAGCTGAACAAGTTTAATCGGCTTTTTTTCATTCCATTCAATCTTGAATTTAAAAAACGTTTTTTCCAGAACAGTATCGATGAAAGTTTCCGGCCCTATCTCGTTGCACTTTCTGGAGTTACCTTCGGAATGAACTTTCCCCGTGATAACAACATCGAATATTCGCAACTCCCCCCGGATGAGCAAGCAAGAATTCCAAGAAGTAATGAATACAGAATTACTTATAGCTTTGCCATTGGGGTGGGGGTGGATTTTACCACCAATGAGAATTTTTATTTTTCAATCCGGCCTCAGTATCGTTTTAATTATTTCCCCAAATCGATAGCGGGAAAGGAAAACCATTCAAATTTCGAAATCCGGTTAGAGATGGGGAAAAGAAGTTTATAATAACTCTGCGAGGGGATATAATGAAGCCGTTCTACAAGGAAACCAGTGAAGCCACTAACAATAAACAATTTTTTTATCGATTCTATCGGGTAAGTAAGCAGAAGATATCCACCTGGTACAATAGACACTCAAAAATCCTTCGTCATGCTGGTTTGGGTGGAAAAAACCATCTCTTGGAAAGGGGACATGTTTCCTGGAACAGAAAAGGCCGATGGTAACATCCGGGAAATTTGTTAAAACCGATCGGCGGGTGTTTACTGACTCCCCTCCAGCTCTCGCCATAATTGTGCTTTTGATCTTGATATGATATCCGGGAAATATCCATTCCCAAATTTAAAATCTTAAAAACCCCCGAACTGTTCATTGATAGCTTAAGTATAAAGTCCGGTGAAATGCTTAACTATTTATCTAATCTCTTGACAAAAAAATGTGCTGTGTGTATTTTTTCACGGAAATTTTGTGAGACAAGGAGTATAAAAATTGAATGTTCAGATTATATCGTCATTAATTACCCTGGGAGGATTAGGACTGATTTTTGGAGCGGTTCTGGCTTTTGCATCAAAAATTTTCCATGTGGAAAAAGATCCGCGTATTGACAAAATAAACGAAGCTTTACCACAGGCTAATTGCGGAGGATGCGGATATCCCGGATGCGCCAATTATGCTGAAGCGATTGTTGCTGAAGATACCTCTATTACCCTTTGCGCTCCGGGAGGAGAAGATGTCATCCGTAAAATTGCTGAAATTTTAGGGGTGGAGGCAGAAGCACAGAATCCCATGGTCGCTGTAGTTCGATGTCAGGGAGCCCATGGAATCGCAAAAGACAAATTCAGATATGAGGGCCTTGCCGACTGTAATGCCGAGGTATTAATTCAGGGTGGTCATAAGGCCTGTGATTATGGATGCCTGGGCCATGGATCGTGTGTCAAAGCTTGTCCCTTTGATGCGATGGCTATGCAGGACAACGGCCTGCCGACGGTTTTTGAAGATAAATGTACTGCCTGCGGTATTTGTGTAGAAGAGTGTCCCAAAGGTATTATGCAGTTGGTACCCAGATCACAGAAGGTCTTTTTGGGCTGTGTCAACCAGGATGCCGGAAAGGTTGTAAGACAAGTATGTTCTGTAGGGTGCATCGCTTGCGGTTTATGTGCAAAACCCAATATCACACCATCCGGAAAAATCGTTATGAAAGATAATATGCCGGAGGTCCCGGCGGACTGGGAAGATTTTGATACTGCGGTCAAGCGTTGTCCAACAAATTCTTTTGTTGTCCGCATTGCAAATCCTGAAGCGGAACCGGAGGCAGCCGTCCCTGAAGAGGCTGAAGCCTGATTTTTGCTTTCTCATTAGAGATTAAGTTTAATTTATCCAACTAACTTACCAGAAGCGAATGCCACGACAAATTGCCGGCTTTCTTATTG
Source organism: uncultured Calditrichaceae bacterium (assembly GCA_964617285.1). Lineage (GTDB taxonomy): Bacteria > Calditrichota > Calditrichia > RBG-13-44-9 > RBG-13-44-9 > CAYVKM01. The sequence goes on from CAZTXJ010000040.1 coordinate 14,282, forward strand.
ATATCGATGGAGTTTTAACAATTGATAATCAACGGGTTGATGGTGCGGTTGAGGCCATCAACTTTTTGCAGGACCGAAAAATACCCTTCCTGCTGGTTACCAATACCACACGTCAAAGTCGAATAACCATCTGGCACCATCTAAAACGTATTGGTTTTCCGATTGAGGAAACCGACATCATAACTGCCCCGATTGCAGCAGCCGGTTGGCTGAAAAGTAGAGGGATTGTGTCTGTCAATTTATTCCTGTCGGGCAGCGCTGTTAACGATTTTAAAGATTTCAAGATCACCGCCTTCAATCCAGAATACGTGGTGGTTGGAGATCTCGGGCCGGATCTCACTTTTGATAAATTAAACAACGCATTCCGGCTGATCATGAATGGCGCAAAGATTCTCGCCCTCCAAAAAAACAGATTTTGGCAAACGGGCGAGGGTTTAACCATTGATGCCGGTGCGATGGTAGCCGCGCTGGAGTATGCCACGAATAAACGGGCAACCATCATTGGCAAACCGCGCAAAGAGTTTTTCCTGCAGGCGGCGGGAAAACTCAAAATACCGGCCCAGGAGCTGGCTATGGTGGGGGACGATCTTGAAACGGATATCGAGGGCGGACAGAATGCCGGACTATTTGGGATAGCTGTAAAAACTGGAAAATTCCGGGAAGAGTTTCTTCAACAATCCAAAATTAAGCCTGGGGCCATCATCGACTCTATCGCCGAATTACCCGAATTCATCACTCAAAAATAGGCGGATTACCCAATGATTATCACCACAACACCCTCAATTGAAGGCAAAACCATCATAGAGTACAAGGGAATCGTAACAGGTGAAGCTATTATGGGAGCCAATATTGTGCGGGATATTTTTGCCAGTATTACCGACATTGTTGGTGGTCGATCCTCTGCATACGAAACCAAACTATCCCACGCCCGGCAAGTTTCTCTCCAGGAAATGGAACAGAACGCGGCTTCACTTGGGGCGAACGCCATTGTCGGGGTCGACCTTGACTACGAAGTTGTGCGGGAAGGGATGCTCATGGTGACGGCCAGTGGTACTGCAGTACTGATTAAATAGGAATGTTCTGCCCAATTATCCCAGCATACATCAAACAAATCAAATCAATTAATCCGGGAATTAATCATGCCTTCTCATCTTAACATGTATAAATTGATGATAATAATTTTATTTTTAATCGTGGCCTGCCAGACCACTCACAATTCGGCTGAACAACAACAGATAATAACCGAAATAAACAAGTATCGGGCGGAAAAGGACAGTGTTTTTCGCCAGGCGGACTGGTCTCCCATTCCGGAAGAAGATAGAACGAATTTCAAGGGACTTCATTATTTTCCGATTGATCTCTCTTTACGATTTGTTGGGCCAATTAATTTATATGAGACCGCCCAACCAGATACAATTGTTGGGACAAAGGGCGATTTGCGACCGGCATTAAAATACGGCTATTTTGCATTTAGTTATAAAAACCGGCCATATGAATTGCAGATATATCAGATGATACCGAAAGACACCACCCGGGAAAAATATCTCTTTCTCGGATTTACCGATCAGACTACGGGAAAAGAAACTTATAATACCGGAAGATATATAGACCTAGTGGAGCTGCCGGATAGAGATTATGTGGTCGATTTTAATCTAGCTTATAATCCCTATTGCGCCTATAATCCTCGCTACACCTGTGCTATTCCGCCTTCGGAGAACAAGCTTCCGTTCAAAGTACGGGCCGGAGAAAGGATTTTTAAGCAACACTAAAAGAGGCGATATTCACGTCCGGTGAATACCGCCTCTTATTGATGGAGGTAAATATGAGGTATATTTACAGTTCATTTTACACCAAATAAGCCGGATGGTTTCATTCAAATTTAAAAACCTGATTATTTACTATTTTATTTAAGCGCTTTTACTGATATGCAAATATTTCAAACCCATTTAGACTCTCCGCTGGGGCCATTATTCATTTATTCCAATGAGAATAACGTCATTCATTTAGCCTGGAGTGAGGATTCGAATAGTACATTCATCCAAAAATATCAGGAGCAGGAAATTGAGTTTCATTTTGAGAGGGAAAATGATGTTCTGAAACAGACGAGGATCCAGCTTGACGAATATTTCCGAAAAGAACGAACCCGATTTGAACTTCCGCTGATGCCACAGGGTACTCCATTTCAGATAAGCGTCTGGGAGAAACTCCAGGAAATTCCATACGGCAGCACCTGGAGTTACGAAAAACTTGCCCGGTCAATCGGAAAAGAGCGGGCAGTCCGGGCGGTTGGCAATGCCAATGGCAAAAATCCCATTCCCATTATTATTCCCTGTCATCGGGTAATTGAAAAAAACGGTAATCTGGGAGGTTACAGCGGTGGACTCCATATAAAGGACTGGCTGCTATCCCATGAAGGGTATTTACTCGGAACACATTAGTAGCCAATTTCTCTCCAAGCTGATTATAAAAACCTCATTGTTTGATATTAAAAACGATTCGGAAAGTGGATCCACCCTCCGGTTGGGTTTCTTTCAGCTGAATGCTGCCACCGTGGTATTCTTCGATGATACGCTTGGCCAGGCTTAATCCCAGTCCCCATCCCCGTTTTTTTGTGCTGTAACCGGGTTTAAAGATGTTTTTCCGCTCCCGATTGGTCATTCCCTTGCCGTTGTCCTGGACGTCAATATAGACATGGTGGTCATTCAGCTTTTCCACAAAAATCCCAATCGTTCCCCCCTTTCCTTCAATTGCGTCTGCCGCATTCTTAATTAAATTCTCCAAAACCCAGGAGAACAAATCCTTGTTGATGAGTAGCGGTGGCACATTGGGATTTATTCGGGTCTGGATATCAATTTTCCCTTCCCCGGCGGGCAATCTTCTTCTGAAATAGGTGACGATTTCATCAATTATTGCGGCCAGATCTTCTTCCCGGAGATCGGGAACCGAACCAATCTTGGAAAATCGATTGGTCACGGTTTGTAAACGGTTAAGATCCCGCTCAAAATCGGGCACAACTTCCAGCACCTTGTCCGGGGAGGACTTTAGGTATTCCACCCATCCGATAAGCGAGGACAATGGCGTTCCCAGCTGATGGGCGGTTTCCTTGGCCATGCCCACCCAGATCAATCTTTCTTCGCTTCTTTTGATGGAACTAAATCCCAGATAACCAATCATGATGAACAGGCCAACAACCACAATTTCGATATAGGGGAGCCATCTTAATTGCTGCACTATTTTGGATTCCCCATAATGATAATACCCGAGTACCGATCCCTGATAGGATATGGGAATTGGCTCGTTGGTTTTATCAAAATCGGCTATTTTAGCTTTCAGGCTGGCCTGAATATCCTGCGGTAACGGACGTTCCATTATTTGGGGGATATCCACGTTACGCCAGAAAGCCGGTTCGCCCTCGGAATCTGTATAAATTATGGGATAATCCGCCTGCTGAATCACCTCGTTGAAAAAGAAACTCAGATCCTGGTTCTCATCGGTATTAATATTTTTTTCAAATATTTTTATCCGGAAATTTAAGAATGCACGGGATTGTTGCTGAAGTTCCTCTACCAGCATCTGGGTGTAATAGAGAAATCCAAGGATGAGGATTACCGCTAATACGAAAAGAAAACTCTTAAAATTCCCCTTGAAGTGATAGATGTTTTTTGCCAAAAAGAACTTCTCCATGAATTTCCCGCTAAATTAACCGCTTATCAATTCATATTCAACTACAAAGAACAGTATCTTCTTCCGGATAAATATTTTTCCAAGCAATACTCCCGATAAACCGAATTCCGGTTTGAAAAGATTAAAAGATGTTTTCTTAAAACTTTTAATTTGATTAATTTTGATAAAACGACAGGGCCTCGGATGAAGAATATCTATTTGAGCTGGGATGAGTATTTTATGGGAATCGCTATTTTTACTTCGCTTCGCTCAAAGGATCCCAGCAGCAAGGTCGGCGCGGTTATCGTTAATCAAAAGAATAAAATTGTGGGGACGGGCTACAATGGCTTTATCGCCGGTGCCAACGAAAGCGAATTCAGCTGGGAGCGGGAGGGTGAGTGGCTGAAAACAAAATATCCCTATGTGGTCCATGCCGAGGCCAATGCCATACTGAATTCTACCACCAGCTCGCTTGACGATTGCCGGATCTATACCACCTTGTTTCCCTGCAATGAATGTGCGAAAAAAATTGCCCAAAAAGAGATTAAAGAAGTCGTTTTTTTATCGGACAAACACCGGGATCAGGATTTTCACAAAGCCGCTCTGAAAATTTTTGAGGTCACCGGGATTAAGTTTCGTCACCTGATTCTTCCACCGCTTCAAGAATTATTAAAAAAGTTCGAGCCCTTTATTGAGAACCAATGATTCATTATTTCTGCAAGCATTCTGTTGACATATATTTAATAATTTATTAATATTTGCTGGTCTGTTTTCATTCCGAATAATACTATTTAAGGAGGTGCTATGAAAGCAATGCATTTTAATTTCAAGGATTTGTTCCGGGCCCCACGGCTGGGTTTTAGCCTGCAGAGAATTTGGATCAATGGCCTGGGCCTTCTGGCGGGATACATTTTTTATCTGGTTATCACTTACATCAGCTTCTTCGCCAGTGGATATAGCTTTCTGGAAGTATGGTATACCTTCGGATTGCTGCCTTGTGCATTTGCCATGCCTGTTCCCTGGTATGGTACGGTAATTTATATTTTGGGCCTGGCTGTTTTTGCGGCCATTCTGCTTCTGACCAATACAGCCGTTGCCCGGGTTGTCTATATGACCCTGCGGGATGAGCTCTTTTATACCTGGACGCAGGCATACAAGTTTGCCTTTAAAAAATGGATTTCCTCGGTGGGGGCAATGCTTACCTTCCTGTTCATCATCGCTTTCTTCGTCATCGCTGCCCTGGTTATGGCCTTTATCGGGAGAATCCCGTACGTGGGTGAGTTGGGCACTGCCATCCTGATTATTCCCTATATTTTTGCGGCACTTTTGCTCTTTTTCATCATCCTTGCCTTTTTTGTCGGTACCTTTTTTGTCCCGGCTATTCTGGCAACATCGGATGAAGATGCGCTCGGCGGGGTATTCCAGTCTTTCAGCATTACCTTTAATCAGCCCTGGAGAATTGTGGTTTATACCTCAATAATCGGCATTCTGGAATTCGTCGGATTTTTCCTTTTCGCGGCAGCCATCAAGATTTCGTACAATATTTTCTTCTGGCTTTTCTCTGTTGGTATGGGTGATAAGATGTCCCATCTTTCCAAATACAGCCTGTCCCTTATCGACAATGCTTTCCCGGCGTTGTATCATTGGGCTCACGCCCTGCCATCCAATCTGGGGAACTGGATTTATATGATCCACCAGCATCCCAATTTACCGGAAGTATCCGGAACCATGGCAGTTGCGGGTTACATCGTGGCTGTGTTTCTGATCATCATCGGTGGTTCTGTCCTGGCCTATGCGGAAGCCATCGGTAATTCGGGATTAACCATTATTTATGTTATTCTGTATAAACTCCAGGAAAACGAGAATTTGCTGGAACGGGAGGATGAAGAACTAAAAGAAGAAGAGGAGGAGGAAAATCAGGAAGAAGAAAAACCGGTCGAAGCCGAAGTGAAAGAAACAGAGAAGGCAAAAACAACTAAACCCAAAAGAAAGACCACCAAGGCGCCATCCAAAACAGCCAGAAAGCCTGCACCAGGCAAGAAAACATCAAAGTAAAAAGCGAGATAAAACAAAAGGGGCAAATTGAAGCTTGCCCCTTTTTAATCTTTACTTAGATCGGAATCAACCTTTCCTGAACATCAGTGTAAATATTTCCTTAATCCTGGGTCGCTTACCGTAAAGCAGGCTGCCCAGTTTGAAAATTTTACCGGCCATGAATATACTGATAATGATAGAAACAATCATTATCCCGGTGGATATCAGATAATCCTCTGTCGAAGGACTTCCCAGCGGTGTCCGCAATATCATAAATGTGGGCGTCAGGGGAGGGACAAAGGAAAGAATCCGCACCAGCAAGGAGTTTGGTGTTTCCAGCACCAGCACTGCCAGAACGATCGGAAAAATAGATAGCATGCGCATAAACTGGTTTAAATGATGGGCATCCTCCGAGTTGGAAAAAAGTGAACCGATTCCAACAAATATGGAGGCAAAAAACAGATAGCCCAGGATGAAATAAAGGAGAAATAAACCGGCATTACCGATGGTCAGAAAGCTAATTTCTCCCACCTTAAGCACATTGAGACCGATCAGAATCAAAGTAATACCAAACCAGATCAGAATTTGAAATAACCCTAAGATCCCCAGACCAAAAATTTTTCCGGCTATCAGTTGCAGATGGCTCACCGAGGACAGGAGAATTTCTATTACCCGATCCGTCTTTTCTTTTAATACGCCATTGAACAGGAACCCGCTGGAGGTAAAAATGCTGATAAAGAGAAAAAAGACCACTACGATGGGGCCAAGATAATTAACCATGAAATCGAATTCCTGCTTCTGTTCGCCTTGCAGCTGTATTTCTCTGAGCAAAACCGGCTCCAGATATTGCTGAATTTTTTCCAGTTGTACGCCCTCATTTTTCAACCGTTGTTCCACTACCACCACCTGAATGGCCTGTTTCACCTGATCTATTTCCAGAAAATTAGGCGGGATGAGCGAGTGAAATTCAACCACGCCCCGTTCGAAATCATTACGGTCGACCAGAAGATAACCTTCCAGTTCCAGGTCCCGAAGCATTCGGTCGGCTTTCCTTTGCAGTTCAACTCTCCACAACGAATCGGATTCGTGCTTCGCTCTCTGAAAGTCCAGCTGAGCCAGATCCCGTGCTTCCCGCGTCTGAATCAGATCCGCATAAGTATTCTTGAGCAGGGCATCCCGGGAAGGTGTTTTGGGCTTCTGGAATATATATTTGCGGCGTTCCTTTATTTTATTGTAGGCATCTTCAAGACTATCCAGGTCGACCTTCAGCTGGGTAACATTGGAAAAAATTTTTGACATTCTGAGGGAAGTGTCCGGTTTCACCGGAATCACCTGAACCGGAGACGGCTGATCCAGCATGGCGTTGGCTTCCAGATAACGGGATTGAATGTCCTGGCAAATCCCACTGGAGTCGAATTCCACGCAACCAATTACCCGGGGTTGACTGGAGGCGGGGTCTTCCAGGAAAAGGGTGGGAATAAAGATAATGGCGGCAAAAACCACCGGGGAGACAAAGGTCGCCAGTAAAAAACTGCGCGATTTGAAATGCCGGAAAAATTCCCAGAAGGTTATGACGAAAAACTGGCTCATTTTTTTCTGCTCTTAATCGTCTGCAAAAAGATATCGTTAAGACTCGGTTTGTTAAATTCCATTTTGGAGATATCAACTTTTTTGATGATATCCTGCATAATCGATTTAATCGGAGCATTCTCATCCACAAACAGATGGGCAACAGAATTTTTAATTTCTACCTTATTGACCTTCTGAATGTCCTGCAGTACCGAGGGATTTTGATGTGCTTCGACAATGATGATATTCTGATGAAAGTTTTTGCGGATTTCTTTTAATGTGCCCTTCAAGACGGTCTCTCCCCGATCGATGAGAATGAAGTAGTCGCACAGGGTTTCTGCTTCCATTAATTGATGAGTAGATAAAAGAATTGTTTTACCCTCTTCCTTAAAATCCTGAATTTTGTTTCGGAAGATTTCCTGATTGAGCGGATCGAGTCCCCAGAATGGCTCATCCAGGATCAGAAAGTCCGGATCATGAATAAAGCATACCAGAAACTGAATTTTTTGCTGGGTGCCTTTGGAAAGATGAGCAATTGGTTCCTCAAGATACTCGATCATCTGGAATCGATCCAGCAGCCGGACTGTCTCTACATGGCTTTTGCGGGCAGAAAGACCCTTTAACCTGCCAAAATACTGCAGCACATCGATAACGCTGTATTTTTGATAGAGACCCCGCTCTTCCGGAAGATAACCAATAGTATTCCGCGTTTTTCTGTTCATGCGATGATCGTCGAACAGAATTTGCCCGGAATCCGGTTGAAGAATATTTAAGACCATTCTCAGGGTCGTCGTCTTACCGGCGCCATTGGGTCCCAGCAGGCCGACGACCTTCCCTGGCGATAAATCCAGAGAGAGGTCCCGGACAACTTGCTTTTCCTGGAATTCCTTGGATATTTTCTCGACGCGAACTTCCATTATCAGAATTTAACTCTTTATTCTTTCAAAAGTCCTATTGGTAAATAAAAACTGACCACCTGTTTAACCTAACTATTTCTCATATTAAAATTTCTGCCGGGATCACTTTATTAAATTAATTTTCCGAAAGTATTTTAATTTTACCGGAGGTAAGATTGATAACCTCTGTCAGAAAAGGCTGCTTTTTTAAAGGTGGAATTGAAATCCGTGCTTTCATACCACCGGGAGTTGCGTCCTCGGAAATTTGCGCACCATATTTATGTACCAGATGTTGCACCTTGCTGATTTGATCGAAGCCATAGGATATGGTAACGATCTGGTAATTTACCCTTTTAATGGTTGGAGCCTGTTCTATTAACTGATCCGCACAGTCTCCATATGCCCGGATAAGCCCGCCGGTACCCAGTTTTGTGCCGCCGAAATAGCGGGTAACAGTCAGGGCAACTTGCTGAAGCTGGTGTTTATCGATCATGGCCAGGATTGGTTTACCTGCCGTGCCGGAGGGTTCGCCGTCATCGGAATACCGAAATTCGTCCGGATCGATACGATAGCCAAAGCAGTTATGGGTGGCATCATGGAATTCCTTGCGGATGTTCGCGATGAATAATTCCGCATCATCTTTATGTCTGGCATGGGTGAGGGTCCCAATAAAGGTAGAACCCTTTACTTTTATCTGGCGACGGAACTTACCCTCAACAGTAAGGTATGAATCGGATTCGATATTATATCCCTTATTCTTTCAGTTTTAGAAAATATATAAACTGCAAATCGGGTTTGTCAAGATGTAAGGATTTATTGAGGTGCATCATTTATACATAATATATCGGGATTCAAAGCGACATAATGACGCCAATTTTTTACTTGATTTACCTTCGAAACCAAGTTTATCTTTGATCAGTTTTCCTTTCTCGAAAATTGACAAGTCAGACCCTTATTTAATTGAGGAACGGTTCTTCACCTACATCGGTTGTTCAAGAATAACTCTAAAAACAATTTTCGCCCGTTTCTAAAAAATACAAATTTTAACAAGGTCCACTAAACCAAATAACAAGAGGAGATTCTCATGGATCATTTAATCATAAATCACTGGGCGGTATGGGTTGCCGCCATATCTGACTTTTTCGTCGGCGCTCTCTGGTATTCACCGCTGTTGTTTTATAAAGCCTGGCTGCGGGAAAACAAACTGAACGAGGACGACGTCAGAAAGGGAAATCCGCTGGTCACTTATGGAATCACTTTTATTCTTTCCCTGATTATTTCCTATAACCTGGCTTTTTTTCTGGGTGATCCGAAAACCACTACCCTGTGGGGACTTGCTGCAGGCTTCCTGGCCGGATTCGGTTGGGCGGCCATGGGTTTTGCCATTATCGGGATGTTCGAAAAGAAATCCTGGAGGTATATCCTCATTAATTGTGGCTATCTGATAATCGCATTTTCCCTGAAAGGGCTAATTATTGGGGCCTGGAGATAAAAAAGGAGATTAATATGAATAATAAATTTGAGAAACGCCTCAAGCGCCTGGAATGGCAAAACAGGATGCAAATGTTATTTGTCCTGGGGTTTCTCGCTCTGTTGTTTTATGGGAACCTACCTCAGGGCAAAGACGACAGGATTGTCCGTTGTCAGCGCCTGGAAGTGGTAGATGAGCATGGACACCCGATTGCAGTCCTGGGAGTTGATGCGGATGGCTCGCGCGGTCTTTTTATACACGATCCGAACGATCGCCTCAGGCTGGCTGCCGTTCAAGACCCAAGCCAGTCCGCTTTCTACATTTTTGATACCACCGGAACGGTCCGGATTGGGGTGGCCCAATTTGCCCACGGTGGCGGGGGCGTCGCCCTCCATGGTGAAAAATCTAAAGGCGCAGCCGTCCTGTACTACAAAGATGGCGGCAGCCTGAGTTTTTATGATACCGAAGGTAAAATTACCAGCCGTATTCCAGACCAGAAATGATCCTGTGATCATTTTGTTTAGAAAACGAAGACCCTAAATCCGGAAGCATTAAACACTCTTTCTGGATTTTCATAGTGCGCGTGAAACAAAACTTTAGCCTT
>CAZTXJ010000041.1:0-3484 GCA_964617285.1 uncultured Calditrichaceae bacterium
ACATTACCCCTTTAAAAGCCCGCATATACATTGGCTCACAATCGTTTGCACTCACCGTTTCCTGATTGACAAATTTATTATATCCAAGATAACAGAGCGAATGACAATCGGGGTCTTGCTCTATCGGATAGGGAAAAACGGCCCGTTCACCAAGCAGCTCGCCAATTTCAGCTTTTAATTTCAGCAGATCACCGCCAACGATTACGGTTTTTTCCGCGATGTATTTTGTAAGCGATGCGATTGGAATGAGCTGATAATCATTTATCCTTTTCAAATCGTTTTCCTGCCAGGAATACTTCGCGCAAAATATCTCCTCCCGATGGGCATCAATCACCGATAAAACCGGCAGGCCTGTTCTGCCGTTCTGATGAGCCCAGATATCCAGGGTGGGGACTTCGATCAGGGGAAGATTGAGCGGATGGGCCAATCCTTTTGCCAGGCTGTACCCAATTCTCAGACCGGTAAATGAACCGGGTCCGGCAGACAAGATGATTCCGGATAAATCCGTAAATTTTAGACCGGTATGATCCAGAAGTTCCTGGGTGATTGCCGCCAGCTTACGGGAGTGAATATTCCGGATGTTGAGCGAAACCATTCCCAGAAGTTGATCCTCCCGGGATAGGCAAACCGCTGAGGTCAGACCGCTGGCCTCTATTCCCAGCAGATATATTTCTTTTTCCAGACTTATCATCAATCACCTTTTTTTTCAATCCTGATCTCCCGGGCCTGTGGTTCGTCATCTATAAAATTGAGGTACACTTCCCAGCGGGATTCCGGTAAAAAGTTCTGAATTTTATCCGGCCATTCAATCATACAAATATAGTCAGCATAAAAAAACTCATCTAAACCGAGGTTTTGCAATTCAGCTTCATTTTCCAGCCGGTAAAAATCGAAATGATAGATGTACAGTCCCCGCTGGTTAAAATACTCGTTGATGATGGTAAAAGAGGGGCTGGTCGCTTCCTGACTCATCTTAAAAAAACGACAGATTGCTTTCACCAAAAAAGTTTTTCCGGTACCCAGTTCTCCACGGAGGGCAACCACATCACCGGGATTCAACTTTTCCGCCAATTGTCTGGCAATTTTTTCGGACTGTTGCGGAGAATGAACTATTTTTTCCAGCAGAAACATCTTACGCTTTATTGAATCAATTTTGTTTGTTCCGTATCTGTAATTCCTATTTTAATTTATTTGGGCTGCAAATGAACTACCGGCAAAATCATTTCTTCCATGGAAATGCCGCCGTGCTGAAAACTGTCCCGGTAATATGCCAGATACTTATGATAGTTGGTTGGGTAAACAAAATAGTAATCTTCCTTGGCAATAATATAGTTGATGTTAAAATTGCGCTGAGGCAGTTTAAAATCTTTGGGATTTTTAACAAATAAAGCGTTCTTGGGCTCGATCTTCAGATTCCGGCCGAATTTGTAGCGAAGATTGGTACTGGCTTCCCGATCCCCGATTACTTTTGTTCCGCGCAGACAGCGGATACTCCCATGATCGCTGGTCAGCACGATCTTAACCCCCTGATTCGCCAAAATTTTGAAAATGTTATAAACCGCCGAATGTTCGAACCAGGATCGGGTTAAAGAGCGATAGGAAGGTTCATCAGGGGCAATTTCCTTCAGAATGGGCAGATCGGACCGGCTGTGGGCCAGAATATCCACAAAATTGATCACAATGCTCAGCATGGGCGCATCCAGATAGCTGATCAGATTTTTCTCAACATTACGAGCTTCATCCGCATTCAAAATCTTGACGTATTTGGGTTCACTCTTCAGTTTTGACCCTAACACCCGCAACTGATCGTACATTAGCTTGTCTTCATACCGGTTGCGGGAATAATCATCATCTTCTCCCTGGGCCCAGAGCTCGGGGTAGCGTCGTTCAATATCCAGAGGATACAGTCCACTGAAAATGGCATTCCGGGCAAAAGGCGTGGCAGTCGGCAGAATGGAATAGTAGTAATCCTTGCTGATATTAAAGTAATCATAGAAAAACGGTTCCAGGGTTAACCACTGGTCCAGACGAAGACAGTCGATCACAATAAATACCACTTTATGGCCCCGGTTGACATCGGGGAAAATATAATCCTTGACAATATCCACCGAAAGTTTGGGTTTCTCCGATTTTCCGTGGATCCAGTCCATGTAATTCTTATCGATATACTTCCCAAATTCCACATTGCATTCTTTGCGCTGATCGTATATTACATCGCGCATTTGTTGCTCCGGAACTCCATCCAGTTCCAGATCCCAGTTGGTAAGCTGGAGGTACATTTCGGTCCAATCTTCATAATCCATCGGCTCCATCAGGCGCATGGCAATTTCGCTGATTCGTTTGGAGGACGATTCAGTCATCCGTTTCTGGGAAATATCACGGGATTGCAGAAATTTTTTGCAAGCCATCAGGATCTGGCTGGGATTCACCGGCTTGGTCAGGTAATCATCCACCTTGGAACCGATGGCATCTTCCATCAGGCTCTCTTCCTCATTCTTGGTAATCATGATTACCGGCAGTCCCGGTTTAAAACGCTTTATTTCACCCAGAGCGGTCAGCCCGTCCTTACCCGGCATCATTTCATCCAGAAGCACCAAATCGATATTTTGTTCTTTTACTGCAGTCAAAGCATCGTCTGCATTAGTCGCCGTGCTTACTTCATAATCTCTTTCTTTAAGAAATAGTATATGCGGTTGGAGGAATTCAATTTCATCATCAACCCATAGTATTCTTTTTTTTGTCATAAAACCCTCTTCTTCCAAATTTTTATAAAGCGTGACAAATGCTGTCTATTAAATCTGCGTTTATTATTTGAGTTCCGGCAAAGAACCATTATCAATCTTTCTAATCAAATAAATCATTGACAAATTTTCCGGTAATATTCCGGTTTCCGGTCCCTGACCAGATCATTCAGTTCAGTCATTTTTTTATCCCGGGCCAATGCAGGATCGATTTCTGTAATAAAGAGGTCATCAATTTGCGCTTTCGCCCGGTAGATCAATTTCCCTCGAGGGGCAACAATCTGACTCTTACCGGTGAATTTTAAGGTACCATGCGGACGCCGCTCGGCACCATAGCGGTTGCAGGTAATGGCAAAAACATTATTCTCAATGCAGCGGGTAATCATGGATCGCTGGCAGTAACTCAATACCAAATTTGAGGGATGGCAGATAATGTCTGCCCCAAGAAGGGTTAAGCTGCGGGCTACTTCCGGGAAAATCCAGTCGAAACAGATCATCATTCCGATGTTCACATTTTTGACTTTGTGAACCTGCAAGGGAATATTCCCCGGCTGGAAAATATTTTTTTCGTTAAGGAAGAGCTGGATTTTCCGATAGGTGTGGATCAGTCCCTCCGGTCCGATCAGTACAGCCGAGTTGTAAAGCAAGTCAGCATCTTTTTCGGCGAATCCGGAAACGATGTACATATTTTTACTGGCACAAAGCTCTGCCAGAGCATTTATAGTCCGGCTGTTTGCAGGATC
>CAZTXJ010000041.1:3584-7826 GCA_964617285.1 uncultured Calditrichaceae bacterium
ACTTTTACCTTCAATTTCTCACAGAACAAATCCCGCAGATCCTGGTACTGCCGGCACAATTCCGGAATCCAGCTCTGCCGCTGTTTTACCGGTTCCACCATCATATACTGGGAGAGGGTGGATGGACTGTAAAGCTGATGTACCATCGTCTTATTCACCGATTGGACCAGCGGGTAATCGCCAACCAGATATCCCAGGCGCAGTCCGGAAAACATAAAAGATTTAGAAAAGGTGAAAATTGAAACGGTCTGGCCGAACATCTCGGGTAGGGTGGCGATGGAAATATGTTTGCGACCATCGAAAAGCAATCCGTCATAGGCCTCATCGGAGATAATCCATAGTTTGTTCTGCTTGGCAAACCTGGCCAGATCATTGAGTTGATCCTGGTTGAGCACTTTGCCGCTGGGATTATTGGGAGTGTTCAGATAAATAGCAGCGGTTCGCTGGTTAAGATGGGGTTGCAAATATTCCGCGATATTTAAATCCGGCTGTTTATACAATTTTACATAAAAAGGGACTTCCACAACTTTGGCATCGGCTAATTTTACCATACCCGGGAAAAACGGCCAGCAGGGGGTAAGGACCAGTATTTCATCGCCGGGATTTAACAGAGTCATCACCGAAGCACTTAAGGCATTGGTGGCACCACTGGTGGCCAGTATGTTATCCACATCCACTGAAAACGCGTTATCTTCCGATAACTTTTCCACCACGACTCTCCGGAAACGCTCCACTCCAAAGGTATTGCAATACCGGTTAAAATATGGGCGTTTTTTCAGAAACTCCGCATCCACCGGAAGCTCATAGGCGGGCGGCATATAAGTATCACCAATGTGCAGGTGAATCAGAAACGGACCTTTTTCTTTCATCTTGGGACGGAATTTTTCAAAGACCGATGCCGGCACCCGATCGACCCGCTCGGCAAAATCCGGATATTTGGGCATAAATTTTAATCTCCACTATTCAGAAGCCAACAAAATTAACTGCCAAATTCAAATATAACAAAATGTAATATAGATTACACCTTCTCAAATGGAAAGAATTTGAGCCTATTGGTATTGAAGGAGGGAAAAAATCTTTCAGACCAAAATTATTTTGGAAGAAAATAATACCAGTTCTCCACCCAAACCCGAAACATCTTTTATGGTATGGATTGATTTGATGATTATTTCTTCTTTTCGTTGCCCCACTTATCTTTCAGAAAACCCGCCCGTCCGGAACCGACTTTATAGCTGTTATAGCGCAATGGATTCTTTTTATAAAATTCCTGGTGGTATTCCTCTGCCGGATAGAATGTTGATGCCGGTACAATTTCGGTGACGATAGGTTTATCAAACATACCGGATGCTTCCAACTCTTTCCTGGACTGCAACGCTTGTTCTTTCTGTTTTTCATTCAGATAAAAAATGGCCGTCCGGTACTGTGAACCGTAATCTGCGAACTGACCCAGCGGATTGGTCGGATCGATATTCCGCCAGAACACCTTCAGTAGCTCCGGATAACTGATTTTGGTAGAATCGAAAACGATTTTAACCGCTTCGGCATGTCCGGTTGTGCCGGAACTGACTTCCTCATAGGATGGATTCGGCACGTTACCTCCGGTATAACCAACGGTGGTAGAGATCACCCCCGGCAGATCATCGTAAGGCGGCTCCATACACCAGAAACAACCACCGGCAAAAATAGCCTCCTGGTAATTGGGATTATTTATATCTTTGCTTTGGGACTTCATTGTACTGTTATCTGTCTGACTCATGCCACACCCGCCTATTATTAAATTCAAAAAGAATAAAATAAGAATATATTTTCTGAAGAAAAATCTGTTATTGTCCATTTTTACTTCCTCTCTGAATCATTAAACTCTACTGAAGTTAAGATAGTTGGTTCCCCTTTTTCATCACGAATATATAACATTTTTATCACCTCAAGAGGCACTTCAAATGGACAATTAAAGAAAAATATTTTGTCTGCAACCCGGTTCCTCAACCGTACGTAAGTTATAGGTTGCAAAAATTTGCCAAAAGATTTTTGCTGGCAATTCGAATTAGAATCGGTTAAGGTAGTTAGTGTGGATCAAAAATAGCCAGGATAATTCATCCATGAACCTCAAATCGGCTACAGTATATACCATCATAGGTATCTCTTACTTTTACCTGGTCAGAACTATCGGGACGATTATCCCAGATATTTTCCGAGTTCAGGATATTGCCCAGGGTGTTCAACTACTATCCCTGTTTGCCGCATTGGCCCCACTGGTTTTTCTCGCCTATTTTTATAAGGACTACCTCCGGAGCGAACAGGTTTTACTTAAAAATATTACTGTCATTACTCTCATCGGATTTTCTCTGATCGTATTTCTGCACATCCGGGAATTATTTATGGTATTTCCCAGGATGTCTTCGATTCTGTATAACTTCTCTCCCTCCCTTTACCAGCTGGTTCACTCCCACCAAATATCTTTGATTGGATCACTTATTGGCTGGGTAACCTCGATTGCCGTATTCCTGTTCTTTGTGGTATTTTACCGGGAGACAGCAAGACGAAATCAAGTTAGTCTTAAAAATGCCACCCTGATAGCCATGGTTGGAAGCTCCCTTGCCCTCCTGTTGAGAACCATTTCCACCATAGTTAGCTTATCCGCCGGTGCTTTTCCGATAAGAACCCTGATTTCGCCAATTATCATTACGCCGGTTCTGATCCTTTCTCTGTTAGGGATTTTATCCATAATCTACTTTTTGTACACTTTTTACCGGGCGCAGGTATAAAAATTTTTCTCTTGATTTTTTTGTTTTTTCATGTAGTTTGTGTGCAGAGACAGATATGGGGAAAAGCGGGTGAGGTTTAACTTTCCTTTTGTAAATTATTTTAAAACTTATTCTGAAGTTTTCTCAATTTTATTCCCCTTTTAACCAGGGAAATAGACCGTTTAATTTTAAAATTTACCTTGGGAGATAACATGAAACAGTTTGGTCAAAAACTTACCTTTTTCTTTTTCATGATTACTATTTCCTTTTATCTGAGTAACTGCGGAAGCAATCGGGTTATACTCAGATACAATCCGGATGATCCGGTTCTGCAAAACAAGGTGTTGAAACGAGAAAATGCCCGGGTAGTGTTGGTCTCGGATAACCGTCCGGTAGAACCGGAGTATGCCGGTACCGCGCAGACCGGTATGTTTAACAAAAAAGTGCCCTACCTTCTGGATGAACCTGTCAGCAAATTCATCACCGAAAGTGTAAACGAATTGCTGGCTACTGCCGATACCACCGATTCTATCCTTCCGATTGGTATCCAGATAAATCAATTCCAGGTTTCGGAGAAAACCTTTGCCATTTCCGAATATGGTTATTTCGATTGCCAGATGAATTTTTATTTCCCGGTCACCCGAGATTCTTTTGCAATTGCCCGGATTAGCGATCATCAATCCGTTAAAAGAAGCGATGTCACAGGTTCATTAAAAAATTTAATCTATACCGGAATTTTTAACTGCACCAAACAGTTTGTTGAAGAATTTTACGATAGCTCTCCAAAATATTTTATTAGCACAAGGGACACTTTGCAACTTGCAGATGTAAAGTCGATTTACGCCCGTAGTTTTGCCGCTCAAATGGAAGATACCACAAACCAATTCGTATATCAAAGTCCATATATAACCAAATCTTATTTAAAATTTGGGATTTTAAGAGGTGATAAAATAAAAACCGGCTACCAAGTTGCCTATAATCTGTATCGATATAAAAGAACCTCTAACCTTCATTTCGGAGTAGGGTATACTGCTAATTATTTTGACCTGGCAAATGTAAGGGATTACTGGTTGCTGGAAGGTAAATTTATTAACTTTGGCGCACAATTTCTCACAAGATATTTTCTGACCCCGAACGGGAGAGGTGTTTACCTGGCCGGAGCTATTTTTCTTACCGGGGGGGTCGAAAAAATTAATTATGGGTATGATGAGGAAGAAAACTTCTTTTACGGTCCGGTTTTCACGGAACGGATAGGTCTGAATATCGAAAATAGGATTTTGCTTGAGGCAGGTTTATTTCAGTTAAAATTGTTTGGTTCAAAACTGCTTCCATCCGATATGGGATACAAATTAAGTATAGGGATTGGATTGTAGTCTGTGCGATACTCCGGTAGATTTTGCAAATCACCAGGGTAAAAGTTCAAGACCTTTTGAGGTGATACGATATGGAGATTTCGGCTAATCAGAAAATAAATCGAATGATTCTTCCATTGAATCGA
>CAZTXJ010000041.1:7926-24035 GCA_964617285.1 uncultured Calditrichaceae bacterium
TCTACATAATTCCCCAAAGTTGTAGTCGATGGCAGGACACTGAAATCCTTTATCATAATATCCCGTGCCCGCCGAATCAGATGAAAATTGGAGAGAAAGGTGCTCGGTAAATAATGGCCGCGCCGGGCAAGTTTTAAGGTGTAGATACTCTGTGGTGATAACATCTTACGGATCCCATAACTTAACGCAACAGTGATGGTCATGGGAATAATCACGGTATAATCCAGGGTCATTTCGAATATCATGACAATTGCTGCTAAGGCGGCACCAGTAGACCCGCCAATCACACCGGCCATTCCGGCAACTGCAAACGCTGCCGGACTGATACCCAGCGAGGGAAATAACCAGCCCACTACTATGCCATAAGCGCCGCCAAGGGTAACCCCCATAAACAGGCCAGGTGAAAAAATACCACCAGAAGCTCCCGATCCCAGGGTCAATGAAGTACTCAATAACTTCAGGGCAAATAACAACAACAGTAGAGGAAGCTGAGTCAAAGTGCCGCTGAGTACATCCTGTACTGTTGCATATCCCACACCCTCGATATAATAGTGGCCAAAGCTGATCCACAAGACATACATTATTACACCTACCAGGAACATGCCCAGTAAATGCCGGACGTAATATCCGCCTTTAACATGTTTCTCAAAGATGTCTTCAAAACCATAGATGGATTTTATATAAAGTGCAGAAACCAATCCCATCAGTAAACCCAGGCCAATATAGGAGATTAGCACCCATGGATTCATCAGATGGAAATAGGTTTTCTCCAACTGGGGAATTATAAAAGAGGGGTGGGCGCCAAAAAATGCCCGAGCAACATAAGTGGCGGTCGCAGTAGAGATTGCCACCGGAACCAGAGTGCGCACACTCACTTCATGTAACAGGATTTCCACGGCAAAGAGTACACCGCCGACTGGCGTATTAAATGTAGCGGCGATTCCCGCTCCGGCACCTGCTGCAATCAGAGTAACCCGCTGCCAGATGGAAATTTTCAGGATTTGCGAAATTGTCGACCCGAAGGAAGAGCCTATCTGGATAATGGGTCCCTCACGTCCTACCGAGCCTCCACTACCAATGGACAGGGCTGAGGCGACCGATTTAATAGCAGCAACAATGGGACGAATTTTGCCTTTGGAATAATAAATGGCATCCATCACTTCCGGAACACCATGACCTTTGGCTTCGGGGGCGAAATTCTTCACCAGAAAAACAACACCGGTCGCACCCAGAACCGGCACCAGTATCACCCAAAATCCCCACGGACTGCCAACGGTGTGAATATTTGCATTATAAGTGACCGAGAATTTTCCCAGGAAAAGCAGATTATGAAAAAAGGCAATTAAACCACGAAAGAAGATTGCTCCCAGCCCACCCACTATACCGACTAAAACAGCCAGCAGTGAAAAATAAAAGGCATTAAGGGTGCGAAATTTTTCCTGTTTCTCTGAAGTCATATAATCAAATTTATTAAATATTCAGATTTCTTATTCAAAGAAAACCACAACAACCATATTCATGTTTAATCACTTTTTTAAGCAGCGATTACTTACCCCATTCCGTATGGAATACGCCTTCTTTATCGATTCTTTCATAGGTATGGGAACCGAAGAAATCCCGCTGGGCCTGAATAAGATTTGCCGGCAGCCATTCGCTGCGATAACTATCGAAATAGGACAGTGCCGCCATAAAACCAGGTACGGGAATTCCGGCTTTCACTGCCAGTTGAATGATAGAGCGAACATCATCCTGTCGTTTATTAAGGTCCCCGGCAAATTTTTGATCTACCATTAGATTGGGGAGATCTGCTTTGCGGGTAAAGGCCTGGCGGATATCTTCCAGCAGCCTGGCGCGGATAATACAACCACCCCGCCAGATGCGGGCAATGGCTTCAGGATCGAGATTATATTTATATTCATCCGATGCTTTGCGCAGAAGTGCCATTCCCTGGGCATATGCGGTAATCATGGCAAAATAAAGGGCGCTTTCCATCTTACCTATCAATTTCTCTTTATCTTCGCTTAATTTGGCATCCGGGCCTTTCAGGATCTTTGCCGCGTCGACTCTCTCCTTTTTATATCCGGTCATATCCCGCATATCCACCGCCAGGTCAATTAACGGGACAGGAACCTGAAGCTCCATAGCATCCTGCGAGGTCCATTTGCCGGTACCCTTTTGCTTGGCCTGATCTTTTATCAGATCGATCAATCGACTCTTCGCGTCATCTGTCGGCTGCAAAAATATTTTCTCGGTAATTTCAATAAGGAATGATTCCAATAATCCCTCATTCCATTTTTTATAGATCTGATGTAATTCGTCATTGGATAAACCCAGGCCCCTTTTAAAGATGTTGTATGTTTCTGATATGAGTTCAATGAGTGCGTATTCAATCCCATTATGGACCGACTTCACATAATGACCGGCCGATCCGGGACCAAGATAAGTAACACAGGGATCACCATTCACCTTTGCCGCAACTGCTTCGAAGATCGGCTTTACCGTTGCATAAGCTTCCTTTGCCCCTCCCGGCATCATACTGGGTCCAAAACGGGCACCCTTTTCACCACCGGAAATTCCAACTCCCAGAAAATGTATCCCCTTGGGGGAAAGTTCTTTTTCGTGCCGGTTAGTATCCACATAATGTGAATTACCCCCATCAATGATCAGATCGCCTGATTCAAGATGTGGCAAAATTTCCTTAATCACTGCATCTACCGGTGCCCCGGCCGGCACCAGCATCATTACCGCTCTGGGTTTGTTTAAACTGCTAATAAACTCCTGAAGGGATCTGGCACCCTTAACATCTCTTTCACCGGCTTCTTTTTCCAGGGCATCCACCTTTTTCATGTCTTTGTCAAATCCGACAACGGAAAATTTATGATCTGCCATGTTCAGGACCAGATTCCGGCCCATCACACCTAAACCGATCATACCAAGGTCATATTTTGATTCGCTCATTTGTTTCTCCTTATGATTGTATCTATACCAAGTTTCAATTCGTTTCAGATAAGTGAAGTCCCAACTTTGCTAAATCTTCTTTAGTCTTATCAAGATTGGTATGAAGAATACCATGAATACCCATGCTTCGGGCAATTTCAACAAACAACGGCCGGTCATCCAGATAGGCAACGTTTTCGGGTGCAGCCTGGGAAATATCCAGTGCCAGCCGGAAGATATCTTCATCCGGTTTGCGGAAATGAACATAGCAGGAACAGACAAAGCCATCGAATAATTTCTTAAGATCAAATGTTTTTATCCGGTGTTCGGTCAATTCTCTTCCCTCATTGCTCACGGCAAAAGTTCGCAAATTATACTGCTGTTTCAGATTTCCAATAAATTGAATCATCTCCGACAGTGGTTTGGATTGGGAATACATAAAGTGTTTAAAATCATCCGGGGTAAAGGATTGCTCTTTATAAAAAACCACTCGCTTCAAGTATTCATCCAGACTCAACTTTCCCACCTCATAAGTATCGAAGGTAAGATGGTGGCGCTCATTCATCTCATCATAGTTGAGTTTGAACTGATCCACCGCCCGGCGCCGGGCATTATGATCCCACCCATTGGTCAGCAAAACACCACCGATATCCAAGAATAGGGTGCTAATCTTTACTGGTTCCGTCATAATTCTTCTCCATATTCAATGTTCAAACAATAGCATAAGAATCAAAAATGAAGGAAAGATGAATTTGATTTAAGACGCAAGCTGGCAATCGACCGGCGCGCTTTCAAATATTTTAAGAAGAATTGTAAGGGAATCAAAACAAATTGAGCCGATGAGTGCGATAATAATGATAATTCCACTAACTGGAAATACCATACTTCCCAGTTAACTGCCGCCAGGCTGGATAAACTGTGATAAAGATGATTCCGACCTTCTACTGCAATTGAAATATAAAACGATTCCCCGCCATAACAGGTATAGCGGGGCATCCCAAGATCATTATTTGCTGCTTAATTCGGTGAGTGGGACTGGTGCCGGAACCTGATTTTTAATAGGCGGAAGTGACTTCAGATAGGCAAAAATCGCTCTCAGATCTTCCTCTTTGGCATTCATAAAATTAAACCAGGGCATGGGTGGAAGAATAGCCCTTCCCGCGCCCATATGCTTACCGGTCCGCAACGCCTGGATGAAATTTTCCGCTTTCCACAAACCGATACCGGTCTGGTCGTCCGGGGTTAAGTTAGCAGAAAAGGACATTCCCCAGGGGCCGACCGCACAGGTGAGATCGTCACTAAACAACATCCACTTCCCGGGGCCAATCATGCTGGCATCCACTGCCGGAAGTTTCGCATTAGCCGGATGACCCGACAGCAATCTTTTGGGATCCGGCATGGGGCCATTATCGGTCATAATCTTTGGGGAATGGCAATCGTTACAGCCACCCATCATCACCATATATTCCCCGCGCTTTACCATATCTGCATTACCTGTATCGTCACCATCGGAAGGTGAGGTAAAGCTCAGGGTAAAAACGGTTACGATTATCAAAACGGCGAAAACAGATCCAAGTGACAAAACTTTTTTATTCATTTTAATCCTCATTTTCAAATTTATGGTCATGGTTACGGTATTTTACAGAGATACCGACAACTCTTATTTTCAAATCGGAATCTCTACAATAATTATAATGGCGCCATAGAAATCACCTCCTTAACCTATTCGTAAAGATATAACTTAATGGTTTTAAATTTACAGTAAACCAGCCGCTAAATTCTTTTGACGACAGGTAATGATAAATCCTATAAAAAGACTTTCAGGTAAAAAGATATTAGCCTGTATAGTAAAATTAAATGGGTATGCTCTTTCACGATCCTAACATAAAAGATATATTAAATAATGATTCCATCAAATAACGGTGGAAATGTTGGGCCAAATATAAATCGCTTTCTGCACGATATCAATCAAAATCTGGGGGATATAACAAATATTTTTATATTGAGTGGTCAATTCACATATTGAAAGAGACAACCTAAAAGCGGTATTTTTTCAAAATTTGCCATGCTTCTGCAATTGGCATTTTCGGGTTTGTGCCAATAAATATTGGTACACCATTTTCCCGGGCATGGGGATAATCAAAAGCGAAACCCGACTCCGCACTTTCATAAAAATAAAGGACATCGTCCTTTCCATATCCAACGATAATCATGCATGCACCATCATAATTCCGATAACCCCAGCCCCAAAAACTGCCGCCTTTGCTGATGCAGCGGGGTAAATTATATTTCGGACCATAGTAATCAATGGCCCCGGCTTCTCCATAATTGGAAGCAAATATGGCACAGTCCTTCTTTTCATCTGCCGGCAGGGTATGATAAGTTTTGGCCACAGCGGCCACCATTTCCTCCCAGCCAAGCATGTCCGCATAATCCTGGGGAAGTTCATGCAATTTTCCGGTCTCCCAGCGTACCGCTTCCCCGAGGCCCATATATTTTGAACCAAAAGCAAAGTATCGGATAGCATTCTCAATAGATAATACCGGAAGACCGACCGGAAGCAAGGTTAAACTCCCCAGAAGAACAAGCGTGAGTGAAGCCGGTTTTAACCAATATTTTCGGGATTTGATGATGTACCGCTCAATGGTAACCGCCCCGGCCGCCAGCAACATGGGATAAGCCGGCGCCAGATAATATGATTTACCGCTGAGCGCAAGCAATACGATGAGAATAGAGAGATACATCCATGCGATTATCCGGTATGGTTGAAAATGTTTGGAAAAAAAGAGAGAGAACAGGCCTATTATCCAGACCGGAGCAGCGTAAAAGATCATGAGAATCTGCACCAGGATGAAGATCATGGGGTTCATTTTGGATAATTGAGTTTCTGCCAGTACCCGCATATGTTCAAAGAATGGCCAGCCATTCTGATTCTGCCAGATCAAATTTGGAAACCAGATAAGCAGGGCAATCAGAGCTGCTATCCAGAGCCACTTGTTTTTATAATATCTGCGTAGCGGTGTCAGTAACAATCCGACTGCTGCACCAAACCCGAAAAGCAGCATGGTGTATTTGTTGAGCAGCCCAATGCCGGTGACAATGCCAAATAAAATCCACAACCGGGGACTATCTGTTTTGATAATTCGGATGAGCAGATAAACCGCCAGAACAAAAAAGAACACACCAAAAGTTACCGGCATAAAAAACAGATTTATCCGTAAGTAGACCACAGCCAGGAGATATGCGGTTGTCGCCAGAATTATGGCAAACCGTTTACCCCCAAACTCCCGGACGATCAATCCGGTGAGAAAAACTGTGAGCGCTCCGCTGAGTGCCGGAAAAAAACGGGTGGCATATAATCCGGTGCCAAACAACCAGTGAGCGAGCTTCGCGATGAAAGCAATGAACGGTGGAACCTCCAGATAACCCCAGGCCAGATGATTCCCCATGGCCATATATAAAAATTCATCACGATGGAAACCGAAATCAGAATTTGTCAGCAAGGGGATAAATAGCTTTATACTCGACAGATAAACCAGAATAGCCACATCACTCAGCAGAATTTGCCGGGAAAATATACTATGCCAATTATTGTTCATAGAAGTTGTTTCTTTATAACAAGTCCAATAAAAGCATCAAAGAGTACGACGGCACAACTTGATAGTTACAAAACCGGTGTACGTATTATGGCATACTGTTTCGCAACGGATCCCAGGCCGGTAATGTTTTCGGCTTGGTCTGCAAAATGGCCAGTACCTTCTCCGGTAGATACTTTTTATTAATAATTACAGTGAAGACATATTTATCAAACCAGTTATTATACATGGTCCAGTACCCTTTATCACCCAGATCAGCACCCCAGGAGTTTTCCACTTTCCATTTTGTCGCCTGGCCATCTGCAGTATCTGCAGCCACAAAAACCATGGCATGGTTGGGAATGCTCACCTGATACTGCACCCTCTCCGCTTTGGTCATCTTTTCCTCAAAACTATAGAGAGACTGATAATCATAGATCCCATCTTCCATAATGCCGTTATCACGCTCCATTTGCCAGCCAGCATCCGCGGCAAACCAAACCGGTTCCTTGTCCAATAAGGATTTGAGGGTGTATGCTTTTATTTGCCCCATATCCAGATTGATGAAATCCATATCCGCCTTATCCGGCATATTTCGGCAATAATCGATCTGGTAGTGCTGATAATAGGGATAAACCGGGTAATCCAAAATGGTGACATACTGATTCAGATCGAAACCAACCGCTTCCTGATAAAACTGGAGTGGGGTATACTTCTTCTCAACTATATTCTTATCCTTATCTTCATACCGCCAGGAAAATTCATCCGGCGGCAGACCGAGATGCATCACCAATAATCGATAAACATTTTTTAACATTTCCATTTTTCGAGTGCGTAAATCAGTTTCCTTTTTTCCAGCTTTGGCC
This sequence comes from uncultured Calditrichaceae bacterium, assembly GCA_964617285.1. Lineage (GTDB taxonomy): Bacteria > Calditrichota > Calditrichia > RBG-13-44-9 > RBG-13-44-9 > CAYVKM01. Next base: position 15,305 of record CAZTXJ010000041.1, read on the forward strand.
ATCCCCCGCAACTCAACTGCATACTGCCTCACCATTGTTTCCAGGGCTTTATTCATCATTCTGGATTTGCTGCTGTTTTCAGTCTCCGGCATAACCTCTTTGGGAACCACACCATATTTTTCGATTAAATTAACCACATAATTCCACCACCCGCCGTCTGCAGCCGGGTCTTTTAGCAGCACCTGGAGTTCCCGGTCATCCACCGGTCGGTCGCGGGTCTCGATAATGGCTTCTAAAAACATATTGGACTTTTCCAGTTTATCCCAGAAGAACAAGTAAGATTGGGAAAATTCAAAGGACTTCAGGTTAAACTTGTTCCGGGCAGTCGGACGCATAATGTTAAGCCCGGCAAACATCCAGCAACGCCCGGTACTTTTCTGATTGGTAATTCCTTCCACATCGGTCGATACGTTGAATACTTCATTGTTTTTGTTCACCAGCTCACGGTTCAAAACCAGACTTTTGATATCGTTATTCGTTACTGCATTGATCAATGCTCTGGTCGTTCCGTCCATTTGAAGGGAACTTTTAATTTCTTCCAGTGCTGTTTTATTTAACTCTCGTGACGGAGCAGCAGATAAAACCGCGGAACAGAAAATCATAACAAACAACCCGGCAGTTATTTTATACAACTTCATTTTTCCTCCATGACTGTTTTTGCAGGTTATTGATTAGTTGTGTACTCATAAAGTGTACTGAAAAGACTATCATTGATTTATCATCCGGAGAATTTAAGGGAATAATTCTAATCCATGCAAAAAGTAAAAAAATTACCTCGGTCGCTCGAGAAAGATGCTACACTCCTCCAGAAAATTTTTTAAATTTCAGCTGAATTTAGTGGAATCCGGACTAAAATTTTCCTATCATATAAAGAGAAAAATTGGTTTGGTCATCGCGGTATGATACATTGGCATACCAATTTCGGAATATTATAATAAAATTTAAAGGAGGTTTTATGATCAAGACAATCCGGGAGATTTTAGATAATAAGGGTCACCAGATCTGGTCGGTATCGCCGGATACCAAAATATTCGAGGCGCTCCAACTGATGGCAGAGAAAAATATCGGGGCTCTGGTCGTGCTGGATGGAGACAAACTGGTAGGTATAATCTCGGAAAGGGATTATGCCCGGAAGGTGGCATTAAAGGGGAAGACATCCAAGGAAACGCCGGTCAGGGACATTATGACGCCTAAGGTCCTTTATGTTACCCCGGAAAAAACGGCAGAAGATTGCATGGCGCTGATGATCGAAAAACGCATTCGGCACCTTCCGGTCTATGAGCAGGATAAACTGATCGGGGTTGTTTCAATCGGGGATGTGGTAAAGGCGGTTATCGAGGAAAAGAAAATCGCTATCGAGCATCTGGAGAATTACATTACCCTGCGACGCTAATAAATTCTATCTCATAATATTAGAATCCCTATTATTTCTGTGAACATAGACCATTGAGAATCCACCTGTCTTAAAAAAGGCAGGTAAAACTATGTTTTTGAATAAAGGTCGTGAATCCTTTACATCTTATTATGTATCAATCCGATTTCTAATTAATCAAATAGTATATTTATAGAAACAATCCTACAAGAATAATTTTTATAAATAATTTAACTATTTGAACAATAAACTAAACTTTGTTGTAATTCAATCGTAAGAAAACCTTCGGAATTTATTAATTTGTTTTAATATGGGTTTGAATTTTTCTATCAGAAAAGGATTATCATATGAGTAGGTTGCCTGTAGCTGCGCCGGATACGAATGATGAACTGTTAAATTTTCAGAATATCGCACGGAATATTATACCAAGTCCGGGAGAGATTCCTTCACTACCAGGGATCGACATTTATGGTGAAACAATCCCGTTCAGTGGAGAGGTTGGCGGCGACCATCTCATTTATATCGATTATAACAAACGATTCGACATGAATGCCCGTATCCAGGAGGCCTTTCTTAAAAACAGAACAAATGTTGCCAAAAAACTGGAAGAGACCCAACGCCGGGCTGGAATTCTACTGGCTGATGCCAGCGGTCACAGCATCACAGATGCCTTATCCACAGCCATGTTGCATCAGGCTTTTCTTCTGGGAGTCGATTATGAACTTTCCATGAATGGACAAATTACCACCGAACTATTTGAAGCCCTGAATGAGCGCTTTTATCATTCATCCAGCATCGATAAATTTATCACCATGATTTATGGGGAAATCCATCAGGAAGGAGAATTCCGGTTTATTTCCGCAGGTCATCCATTACCAGTGGTTTTTTCGGTGGAGTTCAACCGGTTAGTCAATATTAATGAGGACCGAATGGTTATTTATCCACCCATTGGTACACTACCATCGGCATCACATGTTGATGTGCGCAAACAGAGAAGTCCATACGGATATAAACCAAAATATTCCATTAACATGCTTAATATCATGGGTGCAGGGGATATTATGCTGCTTTTTACCGATGGATTCCAGGAGCAAAAACAGGGTCAATTCAATTTTATATCGGAATGTCTGGAAGATTGTTTGCGCGAGGTCAAATATCATTCCGCCAGAGATATCGTTCAGCATCTTAAAAACCGTTTCTATGAAAAGATTCCCCATCCGGAAGATGACGTAACCATTGTGGTGGTGAAAAAGGGGTGGTAAACCGGGAAAAATATGAAGCTAAAATATATCCGGTAAGAATATTGCCCTAATATTATAATTTTTCAGCATAGAGTAAACCATCATTATACCGATCCCGGTTTTCTATCCTCACCTAAAAAATTATTTAAAGCTGGAAAAGATTTTTTCCGGAATAACGTCTAAATTGAGTTTGGTTTACAGGTCATTTAAAACATTGTAGAACAGGAACAGATAAAAATGAATCAATTTTCCAGGACTGGTTGTACAATTGAAATGAAAAACAGGTATCGACAATGAAATTAGCTTTTCAACTCTTCGCATTTTTATTATTTCCCATCCTTATCTTTGGATGCCGCACCACAAAAATAACCAGTACACTGGTCACGACTCCCATTACAATTGATGGGAATATGGCGGACTGGCCAAAGACATCCCCGGTATTACTGGCGGATAGCAGCGTAACGGTCCGGGTAGCCAATGATGGAATGAATCTCTACCTGGCCATAGAGACGAAAGATCCCGAATACATGCTGGACTTTCGGCGTGCCGGCATAACGGTCTGGGCAGATCTGAACGGTGGAAAAAGCAAACAGGTGGAAATGCATTTTCCGGCAGGATTATTTGCCACCTTCGATCGAAATCTCGGTGGATTCTGGCAAAGTCTCACCCCGGAAGAGATGGATCGAGCCAGTGATAAACTTGATCAGCTGACCAAAGGGATTTTGGTAGTTAATCAGGCTAATGAAAAATTCCAGGATTTTCCCGCTGATAATCCATCCGGCTTTGCGGCGGCTTACTCAAAGTCCAATAACCAGGCAACCATGGAACTGAGGATCCCCCTGCAATTTCAGGAAAATTTTTTAACCATGAGCCTCACGGCAGATCAGAAAACAGTGGGAATCGGCATTTCTACAGGTAGCCGCTTTACCGGCAGCTTTCAAAGACCGGTTGTGGGAGGTCCGGAAGGGGGAAGACGGGGTTATGGCAGGCGAGGATCCTATCAGAGTAATTCAGGTGAAAACAAAGAATTCTGGCTGGAGGTTAGCCTTGCAAAATAAAATTTTTCAACTCAACAACAAGATAAATAAAACAACTTTTATTTTTCCGACTATCATCCTGATTACATTCCTGCTGATTCTGGGTTGTGCCGGTCGCTCCGGTTACACCAAACTTGAAAGGTCAGGGAGGTTTGGTGGTGTTTCCCTGGTTCAAAGCGATTTCGACAGCCTGTGGAATTCGCGTACCATTACCATCTCTCCCCAACAGGGAGGCTCTTTCGGTTTCCCACCTATCATGCCTGGCAGGGGAATGGGTCGCCCGACCGGGGGAGGAATGTTTGAACTTATCATCCGGGCAACCCTGATGGATTCCAGCCTGATTGAGAGCGGAATAAACCAGTATGCTCAATTAATTGGCATGACTCCAGCGGAAAAGGAGGAGTACCAGGATCGATATGATCAGGACCATTATCGGGGGCAATATCTATACATCTGGGCACGGGTAATGACACCCTTCTCCGACGAATATCTGAATTTGAACCGTTGGACCTTTTTCCTGGAAACAGAATCCGGTCACCAGCTTGAACCCGAAAAAGTAATAGAGCAAAAAGTCCTACCCCGAATGCGGATGACTGAATTTTCTCCGGATACAACCCGGGAAAACATTCCATCACCTTTTCCAAGAAATCGCAGATCCGCACCTTTTAAAATTGTGCAATTCTATTTTCCACTAAAAGATTACGACAGCATTCCTTTATTGGGTGGTAAATATAATACTTTGAAATTTGGTGCGGTGAACGTTGCTAATCTGGAGGATAAGGCGGAAGCAAGCTGGGATCTGAATCAGCTTAAGAGCGAAAAGTAATTGGACATTAATCACACCTGCCTCTAAATCCTTATTTTGGGGGAAATGATAGAACATATCCTCTCTGTTCATTTCCTCCAATTTTTCTTCATTGAAACTTCATTTTAAATCAAAATAATACTGTGTATAAATTTTTAGCTTAAACGACCATATACTATGATTCTATTTATTAAAAAAAGATTTTTAGGACCTTGTTTTGTTAATTACTTCACATCACTCATATGCCAATTATTTTTTCTTATAGATAATAAAACAAAAATCAATTTACCAAGGAGGTCCTATGAAAAGGCATATCTACTTCAAAACCTTTAGTTTTTTGTTCATCTTTTTTGTGATTGGGATAAACAACATTCTGGCGGATTCCCTGCAAGATTGGATACATCCCGGATCTGAAGCAATAAAAGAGAATGGTTATCAGGGGGCGCAAACCTGCGCTGCATGCCACGACCAGGCTTTAAATGAGATAACACATTCCGTACACTGGTATGTTTCAGCAAAAATCAGAAATGTTATGGGATTACCGGATGGATCATGGTGGGGTATGGTAAATCGTGAATGTGCCCTGGCAGGAACCAGTGCCCTTTCAAACTGGACGGCTGCTACCAATGGTCGCTTTACTGCCCAGTCAGCGGGATGCGGCATGTGCCATATTGCCGCATTGGATGCGCCGCCTCTTCCAGCAGGCCGGGACGCTACACCCGCGGAAGCAAATACGGTTGATTGCCTGGTTTGTCATGCAAAAGTTTATGACATGACCATCCGGGAAACTTTAGTTACGGAAAAAGACGGACGAAAACACTGGGGACAGGATACCAGCATGAAGGCAGCCCTATCTATTACAAAAGTGCCGACTGCGGAAGCTTGCTTGCGTTGCCATGAGCATTCATTTTCGCTGGACTACAAACGCGGAACACCCTTCACACCCACAAACGATCTACATGCGGCCATTGGTTTACCCTGTACCTCCTGCCACATTACTAAAAATCATAAAATCGCCAAAGGGCAATACGAATCGGATATGATCGCAAATGACCTGCCGGATGAACCGGTCACCTGCTCAAACTGCCATGGACTGGAACCACACCAGGGCAGCGTGGCAAAAACACTTAATGCCCACATCACCAAAATAGCTTGTCAGACCTGCCACATAACAGTGGCTAGCGGTGTTATTCAGGAAGATTGGGGGAAACCTGTGAAAGATGACCAAGATGGAAAATACAGTGCACTCTCCAAGTATGATGGAATACCCTCAATCGCAGGACTGTGGGTACCGACTGTGGAAATTGAAAGAACTTATCCGGCAGTTATGTGGCGAGTACCTAATACCCCGGATCAGCAAAATGCTCAAAGCTGGATGGCATTTTCTACCGCAACGAAAAATTCGGACGGCGCAAAAATCTATCCCGTGAGAGGACTTGTCCAGATTATGTTATTTGACAAAAAACTTAAAATGTGGCAGGCGCCGGGAATGAGTTTTCTGAAGAAGGAAGAAGGCATGGCAGACTTCCCTCTTCTTCTGGCACCGAATCGGGAGGTTTATAATCAGACTGGTAATGTGCAAAAGGGAATCGATGCCGGAATGAAGGCTTACGAACCTTTCGGGCTAAAATGGAGCGGTGAATGGATGCCCATGAAAGTTCCGAACACTTCCTACATCTCGGTAAATCACGGAATCAAACGCATGGGGTATTCCTGCCGGGATTGCCACTCACCACACGGAGTAATCGATTTTGCCGCACTCGGTTACACATCAGATGAGGTTAAAAAACTTGAAAAGCCACAATAATGGCCAATTGATTGGGGTGGCTGGTAAATTAAAATAAGAATTATTTTATTTAAGTTAGAGGCAAAAGCAATCCTTTTGCCTCTTTTCAATTTTGCCGACAACAAAAATAACTTAAACTCGGTATAACGGAAAAAACAATTCAAAATCTGGGGATCTTAATTGACAAACCATTACACTCGGACATTTTCGTATATTTTTATTGCATACTTTTAGAATCTCAATTCGTACTATATGTTGTTATTCAAAAAATTTAGGTATGAATGCTTGATCAACAAAAGTCAGTTCAACTCAAGATTCTTCTCTCTTTCGCCGTTATTTATGTAATATGGGGTTCAACCTACCTGGCCATCCGGTTTGCCATCGAAACTATTCCCCCTTTTTTAATGGCCGGTATCAGATTTACCCTGGCAGGATCGGCGCTGTTTCTCTGGAGCAGTCGGACAGACCGGATCAATCCGCGTTCCGCGGAAATTCGAAAAAGTATTCTGGTGGGATTATTACTTATTGTTGGTGGTAACGGTGTACTGGTCTGGTGCGAACAATATTTGCCTTCCGGGCTGGCGGCACTGATTCTGGCAATTATTCCGATCTGGATGGTGCTGTTGGACTCAATATTTGTTGTCAAAAAACGTCCGGCTGGAATTACCATTTTCGGGATTCTGCTGGGCGTAATGGGAGTGGCATTGCTTAGCGGGGTGGATCGGAGTGTTTTATTGGCTACCTCGCAACACGGTAATTCGGTATTTTTTTATGCTTTTCTTCTGATGCTGGCAGGACTTTCCTGGGCAACCGGATCACTCTACTCCCGTACTATTATCTCTGCGGCTTCACTCCTAAAGCTGATCAGCATTCAGATGTTGGGTGGCGGTATTTTTCTGATCATATTGGGTACCACGTTTGGTGAATGGTCCCAGGTAAATCCGGAAAACCTATCTTTGCGTTCCATTTTCTCTCTGATCTACCTCATCTTTTTCGGTACCCTGCTCACTTACTCTGCCTATAACTGGGTACTCAGAAAAAGTACCGCAGCAAAAGTAGGGACCTATGCATTCTTCAATCCACTGGTAGCTGTATTTCTGGGGTGGCTTTTAGCTGGTGAACCGGTTACAGTAAAAATGTTAACGGGTGCATTCTTTATTCTAACCGCGGTGCTGCTGGTAAATCAATCACAGTTCTTTTTAAAAATACTGATTCGGACACAAGCCAGATTTTTCCAAAAGAAATTATAGGAGATTGTTTTTACAACAAATATTCTGAAGAGTTTTAAATCTAATGAAACATTGAAAAAGGGAATATTTGGAAATATCCTTATCGCTTTCCATTTGCCAATTTCACCGCAACCGGTGAGCGACGCAGCGTCGCCATGGCCCAGATACCAACTATAGGTCCCAATATAAGAAATGAAAACGCCCAATGCCAGCCGACCCATGCGACGGCGTTGGGAAGAAACCGGATGGTGATCAGGGTCAGGAGAAAACCAAGGCTGGTCTGTATGGTTAGCGCAGTACCGATATATTCCGGATGAGCCAGTTCACTGATGCAGGCCGAAAATTGAGCCGAATCCGCCACCACCACAAATCCCCAGATCAGGCACAGGCTAACCAAAATTGCAGGATTCCCACCAAACAAAAATCCGGCTATCAAACAACATAATCCACTAATTAGAAGAGATCCAATAGTCACCGTAGTACGTCCCAGCCGGTCTGCCAACCGCCCGGCAAGTGTGCTGCCCAATCCCCCAACCGCAATCACGGCAAAGGCCCAGACACCGGCCCACTTTGGATTCACACCGGATTGGCTAAAACTCAATCCCAGAAAAAGCGGCATCCAGGTCCACATGGCATAAAGCTCCCACATATGACCCAGATAACCCAGGTTAGCCATTAAGATTTCCCGGTTGCGAAAAATGTAGCCGGTATATTTCCAGTTGAAAGGCGGATTTTGGGTAGCATAAGGTCCCGGCCGGACAAAGAGAACGGCTACCAGACCGCCAATTATAGCAAAGAATGCAGCAATATACAGAACAATCTTCCAATCATCCAGACTGCCAAAAATTCTGAGCAGATGCGGAAAGGCTGTCCCGACCGTAAGAGCTCCCACCAGCAATCCAATGCCAAGACCACGATCCTCTTTCGTCCAGGTGGCAACCAGTTTCATTCCCACCGGATAAACACCGGCCAGGAAAATTCCCGACAGAAAACGAAAAAATAGTGCCGGTGTCAGGCTACCGGCAAATAAGGGGATGGATAAGGTGCACAATCCTGCCGCAACTGAGCTTATGGCCAACAGACGATCTGCGGCTATCCGATCCGACAGATTAAGAATAGCAGATCCCAGTGCTCCCACCACAAAACCGATTTGAACCGACATGGTGAGCCAGGCCTGACCGGAACCATCCAACTGCCAGATACGAGTGAGAACCGGCACAACCGCTGAAGCGGAAAACCAGACACCCATTGCCATCATTTC
>CAZTXJ010000042.1:0-23959 GCA_964617285.1 uncultured Calditrichaceae bacterium
CTGTTTCTTGTTGTGTTGTAATGATGACTTACAGAACCATCGACTGCTGCCTAACTTATATCTAAGCTGTCCTCAAGGGGAAGTAGAAAAATGCCAACACCCAACCACGAGAATCACAAATGGCAACAGCCTTCCCGATAGAATATTATTTTGTATAAATCATTTTCATGCTTTTCTGGAAATTATCCGCTTCTATTTTATAAATATATATTCCACTACCTACGCTGTTATTCCGGTTGTCGGTACCATCCCAGATAACTGAATACGAACCGGGCGTGTGGAATTGATCGACGAGTGTTTTTATCTCTTCACCAAGAACATTATAAATTGAAATCTTTACTCTGTCATTTTGGGGAACAGTATAACGAATGGTGGTCTCCGGATTAAAGGGATTCGGATAGTTTTGATAAAGGATGAAATCGTTGATCGTGGATAATGGTGGATCATCCAAGCCGGTAGGCGCTGTAGTGCGAAATGTAACCTCTTCTGCCAGGGAAAAATTTGGATTTGGCTCATCTTCCAGACTTATTACTTCTGCCAGATACCCCTCCTGCTCGGTAATCCAGGTATAGCTATAGGAAGTAATGACATCACTGCTTACCAGAAAACCCCCTACATATAGATCATAATAACTGGTTTCGTCATTGCGGACTCGCAGGCAATTATAGGATCCGGTTGGCAGTTGCACCGTTCCCCAGGCATCGACCATGCTGCTGCGACTGGTAGAATCAATCTCTGTGGCGCCTGCAAAAGGTGTGGTTGTTACCGTGTAATTACTGGTCCAGGAAGTCCCCAGGGTTGCCGGAAATACCAAAAGCACATCATCCGGGATATTATCCTCCAATACACTGAAAGTTCCATAATTACCTGCATAGCCGAGTGATAGCCACTCATTTGAAGTGAGTTGACCGTAGGAATAAGTATTAATTGTCACCCCGGCAATCTGTCCGGTTGTATGCCAGGCGTGATCGGCAGTAGGAAAGCTGGATGTGTAGGGTGTGGTGGTGGGATCAACCAGGGTAATCGTTTGTGCAGCACCCGCCGGAAACATGGCCTGGGGGAAAGTCCAGGTTTGCGGTCCACCGGTCGTCCCTAAATTTACCGGTATCCCCACTCCCATGGTATCTTCGGTAACGGAATAGTGCCATTCTGTGCCGAAAGCGCTTGGCCACTCATTACTGCTAATAGTAATTTGAGCAGAAGTTGTACCGATGAGACAGAATAGAAATAATCCGGTGATATAGTATTTTAGTATCATGGAGATCTCCTTTCAATTAAGTTGATATGAATTATCGTCTAATAAAGACTACTTCGGATTGGATTGCCCGAGAAACGCCTGGATATCCGCCTCCAGAAGTTCATTGAATTTCTCCGGGGCATCCCACATAATCAGATGTCCGGTTTCCGGGACAATATCTGCCTGGAAAGACGGAACATACTTCTGGAAAGCTTCCACATTAGTTGGTTCATTCTGTGAATTAATCGCCCGAACCGGAACGGTAATTTTGCCAAGCGCTTCAGCGCAGTCTTCGTTTTGCCACTGCATGGTATTCCCTAGTGCTTCCTTCCAGCCAATTTTTAAAGTTCCATCCAGCATGGCCAGGACACGTTTAAATGTCGAATCCGGATGCTTTTTATAAAATCCACCTGCCATCAGTTTCTCGTTGGTCGGATTGGTCACCAGGTCCATAAAAAGGCTGTCGATGTAATTCTCCATCGGTGGTGGAATCTTCATATCCGCATTCTGCAGGAAGTCCACGATGACCACCCCTATGGTTCGGTCCGGCATCCGGTTGGCTGTTTCAATTACCACCGGTGCTCCCATGGAGAATCCCACAAGCACCGCCTGTTGCAATTTTAGTTTATTTATAACCGCAACCACATCCTGACTGAAATTTTGTATGGTCCAATCCTCCCGGTTATTCCCGGATTCTCCGAAACCGCCCAGGTCCAGTGCAACGACCCGGTATTTTTTTGCAAAATGGGACATCTGATCATCCCACAGACTTTTATTATTGGACCAGCCATGAACAAAAAAGATACTGGTTTTTCCTTGACCCTGCTCATTGAAGCTGATCTTTACCCCATCGGCTGAGGTGGCAACATTTTCAGGTTTACTAGTACAACTGACCCCGAATAGAATGACCGTAACAATATATATTATAAAAATTAGCGGTGATTTCATAACTCAATCCCCTTTTATTTAAATAATGGATTAAATCTTTACCTGGTTTTGCTAATGCTTATTGGAGTGGAAAAAGATATACCTCGGTCCAATGAATTTATCATCATTTCCGATCCAATCTATCTAATTCTAAAGGATATTCTGTCTTAAATACTTTGATCAAATAACAGGTTGTTGCTGATTAATGTACAATTTTAGCGGAGGTATGTCAATGTTTTATTCGGTGGAAATGTTTACAGGTTTCGATTGACTTTTGGATGGTGGTTGGATCAAGGATTTAAGAGTCTTTTAATTATTAAATGAAAGGTAATTTATCATTTCTCACGATCCGGAATGGTCTTTAACCAACCGATGATCGTCTCGGCCAGTTCATTTCGGGATTTCCTGAAAGAGTGATCGTCCTGAAAAGCGACAATTTTTACGCGGTCTGCCTGAGCTTCCTGCAGGGCCCGGTATAAGGGCAGTATATGCTGGTCGATAGTTACATTCTGGTCATCCCAGCCACCGATTAATAAAATGTCTTTATTCGCCAGAGAAGGTGCGCACTTTCTTAAATCCAGGGTGGAATCCAGGATGGCAAATATTTCCGGAGTGGCTTCTTGAGGCGTAGCTCCCGGGGCAAACCGAACCGGGCCATCGGGTGCTTTTAGCTCGTCAAACATCTGGTTAATGACCGTGGCAAATTTTCTATTCCGGAAATATTCCCGCATGAATTCGCCATGGTCGGTCCCGGCGATGGAGAAAACCGAAGTTATTTCCGGGTGTCTGGTAGCATAGGTCAAAGCCATTCCGCCCCCGAAACTCCAGCCACCCAGATAAATGCGGCTGGTGTCGATATTATATTGAACGACGTTATCCGGCTGGTGAAGAAAATTGTAGGCTGCCCGGATATCCTGCTGGGTGTTTTCGAAATTCCAAACCCCACCACTCTGATAGGTGCCGCCGTAGTTAAAGGTCAATACGTTAATACCCGCCTGGGATATTTTGCTCCCCAGGCCCAGCACATCGGTCTCATTGCCCGGAAATCCGTGCAGTAAAATGAGGGAGGGGGAAATGCTGTCTTCACCGGTGGGATAGAATTTACCTTGCAAAATCACATCCTCGCGCTGGATGGTTATATCAACCGGCTTTATGACCAGATACTGGGCAACTGCCATTATTGGCAAGACGAGTATAATTATCAGGAAAAAACAGGAAAATGTTCTCATCCGGCTTTGCCTCCGTTTTAAAATGGTATATATCGAGATTGAAAATTCAAACAGTGTCTGCCCTCGATTTCTCATCATACTATTTAAACCGGTCATCAGATTTTCGGTGCGAAACGGTTTTTCTCACTTTTTCCAGCCAGCCGAGGCGGATATCCGTCGGGGTATCAAATTCCGGAACATACGGTTTGATGTCCAGCAGGGGTGTGCCGTCAAGAATATCCACATTTCGGATATACAGCAGACCATTCTCAATCTTGTCCAGTTCCACCACCGAAAGCCCGATGGGATTGGGGCGTTTCGGCGCCCGCGTGGCAAAGAGCCCACGCATTTCTGTATCCATGAAAGGGACGACATGGAGTTTAAATCCCTGGCTGCGATGAAAATGGTAGAGCAGGATGATGTGGGAGAATCCCTCCAGATCCTTAAGTCCATCCCGGTATTCCTTGAATATCTCAATCATTCCCTGGATGCCCTTCGCACCTGCCGGCTGGATTGGCATATTTTCCAGCTCTTTAAACGGGGTATGGATGACTCCGATGGGTGTATATTCGATCTTCATTTTATTCCCAACTTAGTTGTTAATCATTACCGGGGGTTGGGTAAAAATGCCAAAGACAGGCAATCCCATAGTAATTGTTCCGGATCAGGGTTCTATCCAATATTAATAGCTTTTTCTAATCTATGATTTCAAAGCAGGTTTGTCAATATTTTAATTGGGAGGTTATGGAAATTTTATTTTGATGAGAAAGGCAGGAGTAAGGGATGGAAGACTATCCGTAGCTTTCAGAACACCCAGGTTCTAATAAGTTCAATCAGATAATAAACCAGGGCAGATACCAGCGCAGCTGAGGGGATGGTAAGTACCCAGGCCCAGACAATGCGGCCGGCAATTCCCCAGCGCACTGCGGACAGGCGCCTGGTTGCCCCGACCCCAATAATGCCACCGGCTATGGTATGAGTCGTGCTTACAGGAATTCCGGCCATGGCGGTCCCGATAAGGACCACCGCACTGCCGGTTTCCGCACAAAATCCCCCCACCGGACGTAATAGGGTAATTTTCATCCCCATGGTCTTAACCACTTTCCATCCGCCCAGATAGGTGCCCAGGGCAATTGCCAGATATGCTGAAACGATAACCCATAACGGGACATAAAAAGTGTCTCCCAAATATCCTGCTGAATAAAGGGTAAGGGCAATAATTCCCATGGTCTTCTGGGCATCATTGGTACCATGGCCAAGACTGAATATCGCTGAAGATACAAGCTGTCCTATTCGAAAGGTCCGATCCACTCGGTCCGGTGAGGTTTTGCGAAAAATCCAGGAAACAGCAACCATTAGAAAAAAACCCAGGACCATTCCAATGAGTGGCGAGAGGAAAATAAATATAGTGACTTTCAAAATACCCGGATATAAAAGAGATCCCGGTCCTGCTTTTATTAATCCAGCACCAATTAGGCCACCGATCAGGGAATGTGATACGCTTATGGGCAGGCCATAGTGGGTGCAAGTATAGGCCCAGATAATTGCGCCAATCAGGCTGGAGAGAATCAAATACTCATTAACCACGGTCACACTAACAATGCCTTTACCGATGGTGGTGGCCACGTGAACGCCAAAACCGAAGACCGCGGCAAAATTAAAAAAAGCTGCCCAGAGGACTGCCAACCGGGGAGAAAGAACCCTGGTAGAGACGATGGTAGCAATTGAGTTAGCGGCATCATTCATTCCGTTAACAAAATCAAAAAGAAGGGCAATCGATACAATGGCAATGGTAATTATCAACATGTCTCTGTCAGATTCGGATGAGAATCCCTATATCAATCTTAGGCGTTTTTTACCAGAATACTCTCAATGATATTCGCCGCATCCTCACACTGGTCGGTGGCGGTTTCCATGCTCACCAGCAATTCTTTCATCTTAATAAGATAAATGGGATCTTTGCAGGTATCAAATAAATTGGCAATGGCTCTTTCGAACACATCATCGGCTTCATTTTCATAGCTGTTAATATGAACCAGACACTGACGAATGATATCGGCATTTTTTAATTGGCGTAACAGAGGAATTGCTTTATGCAGTTCGGCAACCTGATCATAAAGATAAGCAGCCATTTTTTCCTGCTCTGGTGTAATCGATTCAATACGGTAAAGGGTAATCCGGTTTCCTGAACCCTGAAGATAATCCAGGACGTCATCCATTTTTGAAGCAAGGATATGGATATCCTCCCGGTCAAAAGGGGTAATAAAGGTGGAGGACAGATCGGAAAAAATTTGGTGAGTAATACTGTCCCCTTTATGTTCCAGTTCCTCCAGTTTCCTGATCTTCTGGGCGCGTTCCTCCTTGGAGATGCCGTTGGACATGGCTTCCTTAAAAATCCGGGCAGCCTGCAGCAGGTTTTCCGCATCTTTCTCCAGCAGATTGAAAAAAGTATCATCCCTCGGTAAAAGTGCACGTAAAATTGAATCGAATTTCATAGAACCACCGTAAATTGATTTTTAAACGGAGGTTAAAGTACAATAAAATAAAAATATCCGCCATTTATTTATTTTTATTTGTTCTGTGATTTTGCTGTGTGTACCGATCAATTATCATTTATGCTATTATAGCTTTTCGTGGCAAAATCCATGTCTTATGGGAAAATGATAAAAAAATTTTTTCATGTAACAAAATATAAAAAAGTTTAGTATACTTATCGGCATTCTACCGAACGGTAGATAGAATAATGAATAAATTACCAAAGAGGTTTGTGGAAAAAATGAATGGAACAATTGACTTAACCGATCAAACGAATACCAAGGGAAAAATTTTTAGCGCCGCGGCAAAATTATTTGCCCAAAAAGGCTACAATGGAGTCTCGATGCGGGAATTATCGGAATCCACCGGATTATCCAAACCGACTATATATTACTACTTCGGGAATAAAGAAGGAATTTATACTGCCCTGGTCGAGGCCGGACTTCATTATGGAGTGGAGATATTTCAAAAAATTGTGGAGCAGGATATTCCCATAAAAGATAAAATTGTTCAGGTAGTGAAAGTCCGGTTTCAACAGGTTTTGGAATATCCCGATTTTGCCAAATTTTTTCTGGTGGTCTTTACCTCCTCGGAAAAATTGCCTTTCCTGGAGGATTTTATCAAGGAATCCATTGAACGGCGCAAAATGCTGGTCGACTTGATTAAGGAAGGGATTAAAAGAAAAGAATTTGGCCCCAGTGCCAATCCCGAGCTGGCAGCCGAGGTGTTTGTTGGGGCCTTAATGCATTTTATCATGAAACAATTGAATTCCCGCAAAGTGATTCTGTCGGATAAACTGGCAGAAGACCTGGTTGAATTTCTCTTTAGAGGACTAAACGAATGAGAACCGTAAATTCCAGACTTATAAAGGAGAAAAAAATGTTTTTCAAAAGGATGCTTCCTCTCGCAGGTATTATCATGTTGATTCTTCCGATCAGTATTTTCAGTCAGACAAAAATAGAGCTTACCCTGGAGAGCAGTGTTGACTATGCCCTGGAACAAAATCCCCAGTATCAGATTGCCCAGAAGGAATTAGCCAAAGCCCGGGCAGGGGTAACTGAATCTTATTCCGCAATCCTGCCCCAACTGGACGCGTCCGCAAATTTCCAGCACTCCTGGAAGATTCAGGAAAATACCATACCCAACTTTATCAAGTTTATGCTGGGGCCTGGCTTTCCCGGGGTTGAGGAGATGCCGGATTTTGTAAAAATCTCATTCGGTCTGGAAAATACCCTTACCTATGGGGCAATGGTCAGTCAACCACTGTTTCTGGGGGGGGCGGGAATTGCCGGGATACAGACTGCCCGTGCTGCCGCCCGTGCTTCGGAACAAAATCTGGAAGCACAGAAGCAGAATCTTATCTATCAGGCGGTAAATGCTTTTTATTCCTGCCTGGTTACCAAAGAAGTAGTTGATGTGCAGGAAGAGGCGCTGTCCCAGGCCCAGGAGAATCTGAATGTGGTGACCAAAAAGTATGATGTGGGTATGGCTTCAGGATTTGATAAAATGCGGGCACAGGTGGAAGTTGCTAATCTTCAGCCATCGGTAATTACTGCTAAAAACAATTATCAGTATGCTCTCACCTATCTGCGAACCATTCTTGGGTTGTCAAACGAAACAGAGATCGAAGTATCCGGTGAACTGGTCTATAACGAGGATGATCTGCACGGTTACACTTTACCGGAGCTCCAGGAAATGGCCCTGAACAATCGCCCGGAGATGCGGGGATTGCAGGAACAGAAAACCATAAGCCGCAAGGGAATCGTAATTGCCCGCAGCCAGTTTCTTCCCAAACTCTATTTTTCTACGGACTATTCGTTTCTGGCAATGCGGAACGATTTGAAATTTTCCCAGGACGATTTTAGTGAAGGTTTTACCAGTGGATTAAGTTTGCAAATCCCGTTATTCCACGGATTTCGTTCGGCAAAACAATATCAGAAAGCGAAACTTGATTATAAAATAACCCTGGATGTCGAGAAGCAGACCAGTGATATGATTATTGGGGAGGTTGAGGTAACTTATAATAAATTCAACGAATCGCGGGAAAAATATCTCTCGGCCACCGAATCTGTACAATTGGCGGAGGAAGCGCTTCGACTGGCAAACCTGATGTACGATGAGGGAACCAATACCCAGCTGGATGTCCTGAGCTCCCAACTGGCGCTGAATCAGGCCAGAATGAATTATGTAAATTCTCTGTATGAATATCAGGTTTCACGATATCAATTAAGAAAATCGATCGGCAAACTTGACGGTGTTTTATAATGCCGGATAAAATATTGAAAATATAATTGAAATATGATCAGGAGAAAAAAATGAAAAAACTTCTTATTTTCACGGTTCTTCTCTCGCTGGGGATCCTGTTTGGATCCGGTTGCACCCGGTCCGACAGCAGTAACAGCGAAGCGGAAGAAAAAATACCGGTAGAAGTCACTACCGTTCAACTGGGGGATGTGGTTCAATCCCTGAGTTATAATGGAGACATTAAGGCAGAATATGAAGTGAAGGTGTTTTCCAAAATACCGGACCGGATTGAAAAGTTCTTTGTTGATGAAAGTGATATTGTAAAAAAGGGCGCTCCAATTGCAAAAATTCTGGCCACCACCATTGAACAGGGCGTCCGGCAGGCCGAAGCAATTCTGATTGCGGCACAGGCACAGGCGGCAAATCTTCGGGTAGAGTACGACCGTGCACTTCGGTTGAGCAAGGAAAATGCCATGAGTCAGCAGCAGTTTGATGCGATCAAAACCCAGTACGAATCAGTTCAGGCACAAGTAGAACAGGCCCAGGCGGCCCTGGCCAGTGCCAAAAGCCAATTGAACGATGCCCTGGTTACTGCCCCTATTACCGGGATTGTCGGAAAACGTTATTATGATGCGGGTGATATGGCCAACCCTGCCGCCCCACTGGTTACTATCGTTCAAATGGACCGTGTCAAGATAGAATTTGATGCCACTGAAGTAGATCTCGGCAGATTATCGGTCGGTCAGCCAGCCGCAATTAAGGTAAAGGCCTATCCGGATCAACTCTTTACCGGGAAGGTGGATAAAATTAGTCCTGTGTTGGACCCCACCACCAGGATGGCAGAAGTGGAAGTGATTGTGGATAATCCGGATCGGAAGTTAATGCCGGGCATGTATGCCCAGGTAGAGGTAACCACCGGTACCATCAGTAATGTGATGGTGGTTCCCCGCTATGCTGCCATAGAAAATACCACCATGGAATCGGTAAATGGGGACGATCAGGTGGTAAAAAATTATTTTGTTTTCGTGGTGGACAGCAATACTGCTGTACAAAAGAAGCTGGATGTTTCCTACGTGAATCATAAAAGTCTGGCTGTGAAGTCCGGTATCAAAGTTGGAGATCAGCTGGTTACCGAAGGCCAGAATAATTTACGTGATGGAATGCCGGTATCAGTTGTTAAGTAAGGAGGATGTTTGTTATGAAAATGACTCAGATTGCGATAAAAAGAGGCGTCACATTTTTTATGATTTACCTGATTGCGGTGGGCTTCGGTCTCTTCTCGCTCTCCCAGTTGAATGTGGACCTCTATCCCAAAATGGATTTCCCGGTATTGGCTGTTATTACCCAGTACACCGGTGTTGGTCCTTTTGATATGGAGACGGTGGTCACCCGGCCGGTCGAGGAAACGGTGTCTTCGGTGGAGAATATCAAGAAAGTAACCTCCACTTCAACCCAGGGGCTTTCTCTGGTAATGCTGGAGTTTGAATGGGGTACCGATATGAATCAGGCCGAGATTGATGTTCGAAATAATCTGGAATATATCAAAGACGCCCTGCCGGATGACATCAGTCAACCGATGGTTTTTGCTTTCGATCCATCCACCCAGCCAATTTTATATCTGGCGGTATCTTCAGAACTGCATGGCCAGGCCGAGCTCCGGCGAATTTCAGAGGATGATATTGAACCCCGGTTGGAAAGAATACCGGGAGTGGCTTCGGCTTTTACCATGGGTGGGATGCGTCGGGAAATTGAGGTGCTGGCGGATCCGGGCAGAATGCGCGCCCACCAGGTGTCCATCGATCAGTTAATTGGCGCTTTGCAGATGAACAATTTGCAGTTACCCTCCGGCTGGATTGACAATAAACAACAGGAGTTTACCCTGCAGACTGCCGGAGAATACAACAATATTGATCAGATAGAAAACACCAACATCTCCATGACCGGCGAATCCGGGGTACGCATAAAGGATGTTGCCAGTGTAGTAGATGGTTTTGCCGAGCAACGGTCCAAAGTGTGGAATAACAATAAGCCGGCAGTGATGCTGATGGTACAGAAGCAGTCCGATGCCAACACGGTAACAGTTGCCCGGGAGGTTACTAAAAATCTGAAAAGAATACAAGCGGAACTGCCCCGGGGTGTTCGTCTGGATACGGTAATTGATCTTTCAACTTTCATCACCCGGTCCATGTCGAACCTGGGAAATACGGCTATTCAGGCCATCTTTCTCACCTTCCTGGTGCTTTTGTTCTTCCTGCGCAATATCCGGAGTTCATTAATCGTAGCGGTTTCCATACCGATTTCCATGGTGGTTACCTTTGCGGTGATGGATCAGGCCGGTCTCACTCTGAATATTATTTCCATGGCCGGATTAGCCCTGGCGGTTGGCATGCTGGTGGATAACTCAATCGTGGTCATCGAGAGTATTTTCCGGCACCGGGAAGAGGGGGAAAATCCGCGGGATGCTGCCGGTAACGGTGCCAATGAAGTTGCCATGGCCATTACTGCTTCTACCCTCACTACTTTAGCAGTATTTGTTCCGGTGCTGTTTGTCCCCGGCCTGGCGGGGGAGTTGTTTAATGATATGGTGGTGACCATTGTCTTCTCACTAACCATTTCCCTGCTGGTCGCCCTTACCCTGGTTCCACTGCTAACTTCCAGATTTCTTGCCCTTCGGGAAAGGAAGCATCAGAAAAAATTATTTGTTGCTATGGGTGACCGGATTGGCGGCTGGATTACCAGTTTGCAAAATGTCTATGCCAAGGCCCTGAAGTGGTCATTGGACCATCGCAAAACGGTCATTTTTTCATCGCTGGGACTTTTACTGGTCTCAATATTTGTCGTAGCCAATCTGGGTGGTGAATTCCTGCCCAATAATGATATGGGATTTATTTCTATTGCGGTAGATCGCAGTCCCGGTACCAGCCTGGATGCGATGGAAACCAGCATGCATCAGTTGAACAAAATTATCCTGGATAATACCCCGGAAGTGGAAAATGTTTACAGCAATTTTGGCCAGGGGGAAGGGATCATGGCGTTCTTTTCTACCCGTGCTTCCAGTGAAGGTGATATAACCATCCGCCTAAAAAACCTGAAGGATCGCAAACGAAGTATGTTTGATATTCAGGACGATCTGGGCGAAAAATTCAAGAATCTTCCGGATGTGAATGCCCGGTTCGAGGACCGGGGAAATGCCGCAATGTTTGGTACCGGAACGGATATTATGGTTGAGATTTACGGGCATGATCTGGATGTGGCAGAAGCCCTGGCCCGTCAGATTGAAGGCAAAATGAAGAATATTAAAGGTATCGCCCATGTCGAGACCAGCTTTAAGGAATCTGCTCCCGAATTAAGGGTGGAACTGGATCGCCAGCGTATTGCCGATCTGGGATTGAGCAGCGCCCAGGTAGGCCAGACGGTAAGCAGCAGTATTCTGGGAACGGTAGCCACTAAATACCGGGATGGCGGAGATGAATACGACATCCGGGTTCAGTTGAACAAGAATTCCCGAAACAGTAAGACCGATATTGAAAATATTCTGTTGCGAACACCATCTGGAAAACAAATCCCATTACGGGCGGTCGCTACGGTGGAATATACCAAGGCCCCTAAAGAAATTGTACGGGAAGACCAGGAGCGGATGGTGAGTGTGAATATTACCAAAGACAGTAAAATGGATTTGAGCACGCTGACCGGCAACGTTAAAAAAGCGCTTCGCCAGGTGCCGGTGCCAAATGATTTTCGGGTTGAGATTGGTGGCACGGCCGAAGAGCAGCAAAAATCTTTCATGTACCTCGGTCTGGCCTTTCTGGTGGCTATCCTGTTAACCTATATGGTCATGGCTTCCCAGTTTGAATCGTTTCTGGATCCGTTTGTCATCATGTTTACTATCCCATTGTCCTTTATCGGGGTGGCGATGGCCCTTGTGATTACCGGAACCGATTTGAGTGTGATGGCTCTGATAGGAATGGTAATGCTGGTAGGAATTGTGGTCAACAATGGGATTGTTTTGGTGGATTATATTAACCAGCTGCGGGAGCGGGGCCGCTCGCTCTTTGATGCGATTATGGAAGGCGGCCAGATTCGAATGCGCCCAGTGCTGATGACTGCTTTAACCACCATTCTGGCCATGTTTCCCCTTTCCCTGGGGATTGGCGAAAGCGGTCAGAGTTGGGCACCGATGGCCCGTGCGGTGATGGGTGGGCTTTCCGTTGCGACCGTTCTGACCCTGATTGTGGTTCCGGTTATCTATGCAGTAATGGAGATCCTGTCTGCCAAGATTAAAGCCAGATTTGCTGCCCGGAAGGAAAGGAAATACGGAACCCTGCCCGCCTCAGAACAGGCTTAAAAATAGTCAGTTCATTTTAGAGAGATAAAAGCCATTTCCCGGTGGGAGATGGCTTTCCTTTTTTAAAGCTATTCCAGCCGTAACAATTTAATGATAGTCGGATATTTTTTTGCACCTTCATCTAGGATATCATTATGAGAATAGATATTCAAGACGGCTATGCTGAGTGTGTCATTATTAAATGACCAGCGGTAGGTGGCTTTCCCGCCGATAAATTCCGGCGTTTTGGCAACCAGCGGAACAGTGGTCAGAAGCGAATCGGAAATAGTATAACTGCCGGAATTCACGATAATCGAGTTAAACTGATCCACCTTTTCCTGATCGGTGGGCTGCCAGATCTGTTTATTGTCCGGAAGTTTTACCGTGCGTGGCATCCATACCATGCTGTAATAATCCCCGGTGAAGATAAATAAACCAGGTTGAGGATTGCTGTTGGTAAATTTTCCCTGCGCCAGCACATTCTGAATCGTTACCACTTTCCATACTCCCTCGATAGGTTTTGGGATGGGTTGCATCGTTTTCTGGCATGAGAAAAAAATTAATAATAGCGGCATTAAACTTAAAAGGGAAAATTTCATAAGAATCTCCTTGGTAATTTTTAATAGTTCTCATTTACGAAGATTTATGGAAAAATTTGCAGATAATTTTTGAATTACGTTTTTAGGCTGGAAATTCTTTTAAGCGTGAAATCTAATTAAAACCTTTAAATATGCAATTCCACCACATCCCCATCGTGCAAAACATGATCTCTGCCCACCAGCTGGCCATCATAGACTTCGCTTCCCCAGACCCGGGCTGACTTCAGGTTCTCTAAAAAATCCTTATGTACCTGTCCGGCAAATTCTTCAATCGTGCCCCCTTTCTTCAATACAAATGGAGCGCTGCGATCCACTTCCTTCCCCGGCGGTTTTGAGTACACCCGGATAATATTGAGCATTTTGAACACGGTCTCTTTGAAAAATTCCATATTTCGTCCGGTCTTGGCGGAGATACTGATCAGCGGACAATCTTCCTCCAGCAGTTCGCAAAACAGCAGGAAATCCTCCTCAAAATTCGGATCATCATTTTTATTCACCACCAGCAGAAACGGCAGGCCGGATTGTTTTTCTTCTTCAAATTGTTGCGTCTTACAAGTTATCCGGTTTTCGCTAAGAATGGCCATTCCTTCTTTCATTTGCCGGATGGGATCGGCTTGCAGATCGACGATCATCAGAATCAGATCGCACCCGCGGATCAGATCATACAATTCTGCCTCGACATGATCCCGATTGAGCGGCGGGGTATCAATAAGCTGGATCTGAATGTTTTCGTAGACCATCATACCGGGTGTGGGCGTCCAGGAGGTAAAAGGATATTCCGAAACCTTTGGTGTGGCATGGGTCAGTACATCTACCAGGGAAGATTTACCCACGTTGGGTAACCCAACTACCGCCACCCGTCCTGCACCCTCCCGCTCGATATGAAAGCTCGATTCGTGCCGGCCGGTTTTCCTGCTCACCTCAGCGGCGTCCTTCAGTTTGGAGAGGCGCCGACGCAGATCCGCTCTTAGTTTATCCGTTCCTTTGTGTTTCGGGATGGTTCCGATAAGTTCTTCTAACAGATCAATCCGTTCAGTATTCGAACGGGCTTCTTTATATCTGCGTTCAGCTTCGAAATATTCCGGTGGTAAGTTTGTGGGCATTGAGTTATCCGTATCGTATTCTGACCAATAAACCTTTAGTTTTAGGTTTACTGCATTCGCAATATAATATTTTGGCAAAGATCAAGCAAACAGACCTTCTTTAGAAAGGCGTGTGGAAATTCGATAAAAAATAGGATCGGAAATAAAATCTTAATATATTGCCGTATCTGGAATTTAAACATTATCCCGAATCAGGAGGAGAGCATGAGATTGTTTTTTATGTTGCTTATTTTTACTTTTAGTCTTTCCATTGGGAGTTGCAGTAAGCAAAAACCAAATACCCAGCAAACCAAGAAAACTGCCGATCAGAATGAAAGAATGCTAAATCAGGGGGCAGAAGCAGATACCATGATGAAAAAACTGGAAAGTGCTACTCCTGAAATGGGCAAGCAGAAATAAGATATTTGGAAAAGTTGGTTTTTTACTTTAATCCCAGCTTTTCGCCTTTCGTCAGCAGGTCTATCGCCTCTTTTATGCGCCGCTCCCTCGTCTCCGCTCGTTTAGCCATTTGGATCCACAGGATATATTGTTTCTGATAGGTTGGTGCCAGCTGATCGAAAAAGGTTTTTGCCCTTCTATTTTTTCCCAGCGCCAGGCGAAATTCCTCCGGCATTTTGATGGAAATCTCTGGCCGGTCCGGCTTATCCCACCAGCCGGATTTTTTGGCTTCCTCAATTTTGACTATCCCGCTCTCGGTCATTCGCCCAAGCTCGATCATTTTTTGTACCCGCTTTTTATTCAGGTCGGACCATTTGCTCTCACTTTTCCGCGGCGTAAATTTCCGCAGGTATTGCTGCTCATCCACATTTTTTATGATACTATCGATCCAGCCAAAACAGAGAGCTTCTCCTACCGCCTCTTCGTAATCCAGAGTTGGTTTACCGGACTCCTTTTTGTAGAAAACCAGCCAAACTCCTGCGGATTTGTAGTGGTTCAGCTCGAGCCATTTTCGCCAGCCCTGGGTGTTTTGAAAATATATATTTTCCAATTTTGGCTTTCTAGTAAAATTGTACAAATAGCAACAGATTGATAGATAGATTCAGCCTTGCGCGTTTCAACATTTTATTGACAGACTGTTAGAATAATAATCCCGATTTTCCATGTTTTCAAGTAGTTTTGGATATTAAAACTATCTGAATTTTTTTTAGCGCAACAATTTGTCTAAAAAACCTGTCTTCATAGATAACCGGACTTGAGTGTGTAAGAATGATGCCTCACGATAAACAACTTTTACTTACTATGAAAGAGGGACTTTCATGAAAACTCACATTTTTTACAACCCCGATCAAAATCGTCTTCGGGCAGGCTGGCGAATACTGCTGTATCTGATTATCCAAATTGGCCTGTCAATTCTAGCCAGCAATCTGGTCAGAGTCCTGTTAGGGGGCTTTCCGCAAGACCGAACCTGGTACATTGCGGTACGTGCTGTCCTCGTTCTCATCACTGTTCCCATAGCTGTTGGGATAAGCCGGAAATTCTTTGACAAGAAATCGGTTGTCTCTCTGGGATTGAGGTTTAACCGGTTAACCATTTGGGATCTGCTTATCGGATTTTTCCTGAGCGGGTTGATGGTAGGGATTATTTTTATAACCCTGATGGCTGCCGGAATGCTGGAAATACAGTCGATCAGTTGGAGTGGTACCAGCCTGCCACCCGTTCTCGGTTTGTTTATCTGGTTTCTTGGAATCGGGGCTGCAGTTGGTTTGACCGAGGAAATGGCTTTTCGCGGCTATCTGTTGCAAAATCTGCAGGAAGGCCTCGGAATGACCTGGGCGATTATCATCTCCTGCATTCTGTATGGTGCGGTACACATGTCCAATCCAAACAGCTCACTGCTCTCCGGTACTTTGATTGCTGTGATTGGTTTTCTGAGAATATTTGGCTGGCTGCGCACCGGGCAGCTTTGGCTGTCTATGGGAATGCACGCCGGCTGGAATTTTTTTCAGGGACCCATATTTGGATTTAAAGTAAGCGGGCTGAAAATCGAGAGCCTTATTCAGCATTCTCTATCGGGACCAAAATGGATAACCGGAGGTGTTTTTGGCCCGGAAGCTGGAATTGTGGTGTTACCGGTTATCGCTTTGGGATTACTGGTGATGTACTTCTGGACCATTAAAAGGGAAAATATCCCCTGGAAGAAATGGAATAGCTGGGAGTATTTATAAAACTGATTTGATTGGAAAAAACGATAACCAAAGGATAAGCTAACTGTGGTCAGGCATTTTCTTCGGTGTCTGCCTGGGCACCCGCCCTGGGAAAGGCCAATTTTATCTGGGCAAATTTACCGGCCTCACTGTCAAACGAGATGCTGGCCTGATAAGGTTCTAGCGCCTGAGAAGCGTTTTCGCTGAGTGGCGGAAACTCGGACTGGTCGGTAAAGGTAGTGAATACCAGAGTGTGGACCTTATTCCCGGCATACAATGAGATCTGCATTTGCTGCTCTGACAACTGATTGATATAGTTGATCGCATAATTGATGACTTTTATCAGCGGCTCAATACTGTCCACTTCTATTTTGCAATCGAATTCCATGGCCAGAGTGGCATCCATCCCCTTCTTCTCCTTAATCATCTTCATTAATTCACGCAGATCAATAATTTCTTTTTCCATGGCAGAGGTCCTGTTTTATCCCTGATTTCAAATAGTCGGTATTAATATAGTAAATATTATGGAAAAAAGTTAAAAAAGAGAAGAGAAATTACTTTGCTGCCAGAGGGAAGAGACCTACCGGATCCGATAATCAATCCGAATGGATGGTTAAATCTTCACCTTTTAGTCCAATTTGTATAAGTCAAAAGCATTATTCCGTTCCGATGAGCATCCTATAAAAAGTCGCCTGCCAGCCTCTGGCGTACTGTCTCCAACAGTGATTCGTAACTATGACCTTCCGGAAAAATGGGTTGGTGAAATTTAACCTTTATCTTTTTCCAGGGACGGGGAATAAGGCTGCCCCGGGGTAGTGCTTCAAAGGCGCCATTTATGGTCACCGGGACCACCGGGACATTTAACTCGGTGCTTAAGATTGCGAATGATTTTTTTAGCTGACCCACCATGCCGGTATGGGTCCGGGTTCCTTCGGGAAATAAGATAATATTTTTCCCCCGTTTTAATACTTCGGCCAGTTTTTGCAAGGATTGTTTGAGATCGCGGTTAATATCCATGATAATAATATTATTCCGGTTGGCCAGCGCTTTGATCCAGCGATTCCGGACATGTTTTTCTTTGGCATAAAAATAGGTGTTTTTCATAACTTTGTTTTTAAGAAAAGCGGAAACGAACAGGCCATCAAAAAAACTCTGGTGGTTTGGTGCCAGGATAAATGGTCCTTCCGGTAAATTTTCATTTCCCTCGCTCTTTAACCGGAAGTAAATCTTGAGAAACCATTTGGATAGATTTTTAAACAGATTTTGGGTGGGCCAGCTATTGGGCAGCTTGAGTTCTACTTTTTCTTTAAAAATTTCTGCCCATTTCACTGCTTCCACCGATAGTTTATTCTTTTTCTCTTTCATGAATTGAGAAAGTTTTTCAATGGTGGGATGATTTACCAGCACATCTTCCCGGATTTCGATGCCAAAGGTGGACTGTAAAAAGGTGAGAAGACTGACTTTATCCAGCGAATCCAGTCCCAGATCGATCTCCAGATGATCGTCCGGATGAATTTCTCCTTTTCCCTGTTCCCGCAGGAAATTCTTGATAACCTGATATTCTTCAAATTCCGGTTCCGGTTGATTTTGCTTATTAATGCCGGACATATTTTCGGAAAATTCGGCTAATTTAAATCGTTGTATTTTCCCTAATCGGGTTTTCGGTAGTTCTTCCTTCAACAGTAGAAATTTATTGAGTTTTTTATAGGATGCGGATTTAGTGTTGTACTTATCAATGATTTCCCATCGGAAGTAGGCTTCAAGGTTCAAGATTTCTTTCTCTTGTAACTTTTTAAAGTCAGGATAAATGGCTGCCTGTAATGAATCGTTTTTCAGGTAGACTCCGACCTCAGCAATACAATCCGAAAGTTCCAGAAGTTTCTTTTCAATCTCCTCCGGATTAATATTTTTCCCATTGGATAAAACGATAATTTCTTTGGAACGGCCGGTGATGTGGATATATCCCTCCTCATCCATATACCCAAGATCTCCGGTATGCAGCCAGCCGTCTTTAAGCACAGCTGCTGTTTCTTCCGGACGGTTATAGTAGCCCTGCATAATATTTCGGCCACGGGCAATAACTTCACCATTTCTGGTGTCGACTTCCAGACAGGGCATGGGCTCGCCGGCAGAACCGATTTTCCAGCGGCCCGGACGGGTAAAGGTAATCATTGGAGCGGCTTCGGTCATGCCAAATCCTTCTAGCATTTCAAAGCCCAGTGTTCTAAAATCCCGGGCAACATCTTCATCCAGTTTGGCACCACCGCAAACCATATATTCAACCTTTCCGCCAAACTTTTGATGAACCTTACCAAATATTTTTCTGGAGAGGCGCCGGGAATTGATCAATCCGGCCATTCTGAAAATTAATCGGGTGAGAATACTGCTGTTAATCTTATCCATAATCCCCTTACGGATTGCCGAATAGAGCCGCGGCACACCAATGATGATACTGATCCCATTATTCTGTAATGTTGCCATGATGTCTGCAGAGATCATGGAGGGAGAAAAAGCAACTGTAGCTCCCACGGAAAGCGGTGCTATCATGGTGCCCACCAGAGGGAAAATATGATGCATAGGCAAGAGTGCCATTACCGGCCGATTAGCTGTATAAATGGGGATATCGAGGGATACCGCTTCAATATTGGCCAGCAAATTATCGAAGGAGAGCATCACTCCTTTGGGACTGCCAGTGGTACCGGAGGTATAAATGATGACTGCTGTTTTATCAATCTCCGGATGGATAATTTCCTCGGGTGGATGGGAATCGGATTCAAATTTTATTTTGTCAATATTGTGGACCTGTAAATCATAATCCAGTTTTTCAATCACCAGTTTCATGGTTTCTGAAGTTTCAGCTGAGCAAAAAACTACTTCCGGCCGGCAGTCGTTAAGAATATAGGCGACATCTTCCGCCGGAGCCATAAAATCGATGGGTACGGCTATTGCCTTGTTTTTCCAGGCCGCATAAAAGGTATAAGTCCATTCCGGCCGGTTTTCAGAAAAAATTGCCACTTTTTTGGTATCGGTATTATTAAACAAGGTCGAATAAAAGTGGATATGTCTAAGGAGGGCGTCATAGCTGATTCGGATGTCCTTCCAGACGATGGCGGTTTGTTCACCGTGATTTCTGAGCACTAATCGTTCTCCAATTAGATTTATTTTTCTAATTCAAATTTAACCGTGATGATTTTACAAAATTTACTTCGGATGGTTGCAGAAAAAAACAAATAAGATGTTTATCAGTTGGTTGTGCAGAAATCGGGTAAAATGGCATAATATTTTGTGTCAAAAAAATTGTCTTGTTATGCTTGTCTGATAAGACTACCACCGGAGTTGCAGATATACCAGAAAACTATCGTTTCCAATGATGGGTACAACGGAAAGATTATTTCCCTTCTCGTCGGTTTCCCGGACCGAGCCGGTGGCTTCCCAGGCCAGATACCAGCCCAAAGCGGCCTGGGAGGGGTAATGCATGTTATCGTTTATTCGGGATAAAGCGGGGAAAAATGATGCGGTATAGAAGAGATATTTTAGCAGCGGTTTCTGTTCGCTCAGATGAGCCAGAACCAGAAACGGAACCGCCCCGACAAAGGCGTGACCACTTACCCCATTGTCATCTTTCAACGGATTCCAGCGGGAATCCTCCTCCCTTTCACCCGGACGCGATCCTCCGGTGAGTCGCTGAAGTATCACCAGGGGAGGGCCTCCTACCAGATAAGAGCGAAAGGCGTAACTTCCCCACTTTCCAAGAACCGGGATTTTAATCAAATAAGTACCCGCGACCGCTGAAAACAGCGAGAAGGGAATCATATACCTCCCTTCGCCAAAAAACTTGGCCGCTTTTGATATGTCGTCTGTTCTGGAAGTACGAACATGCTCCTGATACCAGTTCTGGATATTCTGGTCAAGAGCGGTATTGGCCACCAGCGCCCCGCCCGCAAAAACAAAAGACATTCGGACCAACCGGTTCGTGGAATAGAAATTTTTATAATCCAATTTTACTGAACTTGCGAATTGTCGAAAAGTAACCGTGGTATCCTTAACCCCCTCCGAGGCATGGATTGACACTGGTGAGATCACTAATTGAAAAAGTATGAAAAAACCGGTCCAACATTTTATTGCTTTAATACTTATACCTCCACCGAATTGGGGCAAACTAAGGATTTACCTGCCGAAAAATGCTTGATCATTCAAGCTTTAATTTTAAGAAAATAAAAACTAAAAGTTAAGGAAGTTCCAAAAGAATTGGAATAAAAATTTATCTCTTTTCGTCCGGCTTATTTAAGTAGGCTGTTCGAAAGATATTCTATTGAAGCGTTATAATTTCTTTGATTTAAGGGCCCTGTATAATAATTTTATTTGTACCTGCCTGATAAATGGCGAAACTAAGCAACTCCGGTTTTACCGTAATTCTTTCCACACAGTCTTTTTTAAAAATCTTAATCTCCGTAACTTTGTCATTTTCTTTTACTACCTGACAGGAAGTATTGCGACACCATTGCGGCTCATCCGGCATCCAGGGATAGGTAATTTTGATGTCCACATTTTTGTAATAATTGGGAATCTGTTTGGTGGTATCGGTCTTAGTGGTATCGGTGGGTTCTTGGGAGAATAATTCCAGCTCCGACCCCAATGCGGAGATAATCAGAAAAATCAGAATGTTAAACTTAATCTTCATAAAATCCTTTCTGTCCCGCAGGACAATAAAGTTGTATATGAAACATCACTCTTTTTCACTATCGATTTAAACGACATATTGTGCTTATAATGTCCCGTCGCCATCCTATAATTTAATCATTTTAATCCGGAAAGTGATATAGCCAAGATTGATATAAACAGATTGGTTCAAACCCATGGGGCTGAACCTCAAGTTCCGAGTTTAGAAGTTCGAACCAATGGGCTGGGGCGCTTTGCCTGATCCCCCTGGCTAAATTTATCGCAGGTTTTAAAAAAGAAAGATTTTATGAATTTGCTAAAAAATTTGCAACAAATGATGTTTTTGGTTCTGCTAATCATTCTGGTAAAATCGCTGGTCGTTATTTCCGGGAATTTAGACCGGGTAACAGATTGGCTAACTCAAAAAGCGAACAAATTAATAATCTAATAAATAAGGAGAAATTGTTATGAAACATGTATTAATCGTTTTTACCCTCATCTGGTTTATGTTTGCCGCATTTACCACCACCCCGTTACTGGGACAAAAATCTTCACCCTCAGGAATCATAAAGGGAAAGCTGGTGGATGCGGATACTAAAGCACCATTGATCGGAGCCAATGTCGTCCTGCTCAATAGCACCCTGGGGGCAGCAAGCGATATGGATGGTATTTTTATTATCCCGGATGTGCCGGTGGGGAGCTATACCCTGCAATTTATCTATATTGGTTATACCACTTTTACCCGCACAGATGTGATCGTGCGTCCCCAAAGAATAACCTATCTGGAAGCCGAATTGCAAATCTCTGCAGTTGAAGCCCAAGAAGTGGTGGTCACCGGAAGCTATTTTGAGAAAAAAGACGAACATCCGCTCAGCATTACCAATTTTGCCCGGGAGGAGATTCGCCGTTCCCCCGGTTCTGCCGGTGATGTGAGCCGGATTATGATGGTGCTTCCAAGTATTGCCAAAGTAAATGACCAGAGTAACAGTTTAATCGTCCGGGGTGGAAGTCCGGTGGAGAACGCCTTTTATATCGACAATATTGAAGTCCCCAATATTAACCATTTTCCCACCCAAGGCGCCTCCGGCGGGCCGATTGGACTTATTAATGTCGACTTTATTGAGAACGTTAACTTCTCTACCGGGGGATTCCCGGCAACCTATGGCGATAAGCTCTCTTCCATCATGGAAATTTCCTTCCGAGAAGGAAACCGGGATGAATACGATGGGCAGCTGGATCTCAATTTTGCCGGTTTCGGCGGTATTATTGAAGGCCCGTTATTCAATCAAAATGGCTCCTTTATGTTATCAGCCAGGAGGAGTTATCTGGATTTGTTGATTAATGCCGCCGATATCGGAACAAGCGTTGCTCCCAGGTATGGTGATATTCAGGGGAAAATGGTATATGATCTTCATCCCAAACACCGTCTCACCCTGCTGGGAATTTTCGGGGACGATCATAACAATCCGAACAAAGAGGCTGCCCTGGAAAATGATATGATTGTATACGGGAACCAGGATATCTACGTAAACACCACCGGCTTGAACTGGCGAGCACTCTGGAATAGGAGCGGATATTCCAATACCTCCCTTGCCTATACTTCTTCAAAATTCAAAGAAGATTATTATGAAACAAATACGGATATTCATCTGATCCGAAACCGCTCGTTGGAGCAATCCTATAAATTCCGGAATGTAAACCATTTTCGCCTGAGCAAAACTCATTCATTAGAATTTGGGATTGAAGCAAAACACCTGATATCCTCCTATCGTAATTTTTATGCCGATTACACCGATGCACTAGGCGATACCGTTCCGGCTTTTCAGTTTAATGACCGGCTGACCGCCAGCAAGTATGGAGCATTTGTTAATTTTATGGCCAAACCGTTCACGAAATTGACCACCACCATCGGGGTCAGGGCAGATTATTTTTCCTACAATAAGAACAATCATTTATCTCCCCGGTTTGCTTTCGCCTATCAGTTCACTGAACGGACATCCCTGAATGGATCAGCCGGTTTGTTTTACCAGAATCTTCCATTGATCCTGTTGTCCCAAAATACGGAAAACCGGAAATTGAAGGATCCTTCGGCTACTCATTATGTGCTGGGAATCGAGCATTTGCTAACCGAGAATACCCGGCTTACCTTTGAAGTATACCGGAAAGAATATCAAAACTTTCCGATTGACCCAACCCAACCGGCTTTGTTCCTGATCGATGAACTGTTTTACCGTTACGGTTTTTTCTTTAATCATGGATCGTTGACCGATAATGGCCGGGCTACTGCCCAGGGTATGGAGATAATGCTGCAAAAGAAATTGGCCAAAGATGTTTATGGACTGGCCAGTGTGTCCTATTTTCGTACCAGATACCAGGGAGGGGATGATGTCTGGCGGGACCGGGTATTTGATAACCAGTTAATCCTGAGTTTGGAAGGCGGATATAAGCCGAACCGGAAATGGGAGTTTAGTCTGCGCTGGATTTACGCCGGTGGCCCGCCATATACGCCTTTCGATATCGGTGCCTCGGAAAAACTAAACCGGGCGGTTTTGGATGGAACGCGTATTAATGAGGCACGATATCCGGCTTATCATTCTTTGAATGTAAGGACAGACCGCCGATTCAGTTTCAGCAAGACCAATCTGGTGGTCTATTTCAGTGTCTGGAATGCCTATGACCGGAAGAATATCGCTACCTATTTCTGGAATGAGAATGAAAACAAAGAAGATGTCGTTTACCAGTGGAGTTTGCTGCCCATTTTTGGTTTGGAATTTGAGTTTTAAATTTCGAATGAAAAAATAACTCTGTTCGCTCTAAAGCCCCGGAATTTTTTCCGGGGCTTTCTTTCTGTTGGGATAAAATTTCGTTATTTAAAATTCTTGAATTAATTCAGTAAAAACCATACTACTCTCAATCGCCCTCCTGAAAAAATTTGTCGGAATGAATTAAAAATTGTAAAATGGGTATCTTTTGTTTTAA
>CAZTXJ010000043.1:0-23856 GCA_964617285.1 uncultured Calditrichaceae bacterium
GATGTAAAACCGCTGAACAATACGGTGAGGGTTTATGGTGTGGTAAAAAATACCTTCACCAACCTGGCGGTTGAAGACGCCCTGGTCCAGATCGGAATTCAGACCACCAGCACTGATATTTACGGAGAATACCAGTTACAATATATTTTAGGAGCAGCCGAGGATCGGGATCAACCTGTACCAGTGGCTATTTCTGCCCCCAATTACGAGACTTTAAATACATCGTTTATTATTTACCCTGAGCCAACACGTGTGGACTTTCAACTGGTTTATGCTGCCCCGATCATTGAACAAAATTCATTATTACTGTATAGGGGATTAGATAATGAACCACAGGAGATCTGTCAAGCCATAATTGTAGATTATCAGGGGGTAAACGATATTAAAGAAGTAAAAGCTTCCTTTTATTATTTTCGGAAGGACAATCCTAATTCCTTTTACTTTACTTATCCATTATCTTTGATTGGGACGAATGGTGGAATTGAAGGTCATTATCAGGCAATTATCCCGCAAGTTTACATGTATCACCTACTGGAATGGTCTTTATATACGGACAGGTATGAATTACAGGCAGAGGATTATGAGGGACATATCCATCATATCATTGGCAAAACGTCGAAGGTGGTCCCGGATCCTTTGTTGTTCGATCCCGGTTTTTAGGACGAGAATCTGGCATTATGATTAAAATAATATTTATTACCTTTATCATTCTTTCTTCCGTTTTATTTCTTCAGGCACAGGATATCCGGATCAATGGGCAGGTAGTGGATTTTCAAAGCGAGGAGCCACTCCAGGGTGCTGATGTATATTTATCCTCCGGAGGATGCGGAGCGGTTACCGATACCGATGGGACCTTTGAGCTGTTTTGTAAAAAGGTCTCGCTGGACGATTCCCTGATTGTAAGCTATCTGGGTTACCAGACCTATCAGATTCGCTTCCGGCAATTTAAAAACGGATCGACAATTTTTCTCAAATCTAAAAGTTTGGAGTTGGGGGATGAAATTGTGGTGAGTGCGGAGAGAATAGATATTTTGAAGCAGGATATCCCATTAGCTAAGAGTACGGTGGATTACCAGGAGATCCAGCAATACGGCAGCAGCGAAATCAGTGATATTTTAAAACCCTTACCGGCCATTCGGATTGAGGGCAATGATCTGGATGGACGCCGTATCCAGATTCGTGGCAGTGATGCGGATGAGGTTAATGTTTACCTGGATGGCATCCTGATCAATAACGTGAGGAGTGACAATGCGGCTGACCTATCCATAATTCCGGTAGAAAGCATCGAGTCCCTGGAAGTTTTAAAGGGGGGAAATTCCGCATTATTGGGTCAGGGGGCATTTGGTGGTGTGGTGAGCATTAAAACCCGCCAGGAAACCGAACCCAGTTTTTATGTTAAGGGGAAAATGGGAAGTTTTGACAGCCGCTATCTGATCAGTAATGTCAGCTATCCGCTGCAAAAAAGGTTGATCCTCAGTTATTTCGGCCAGGCGAATACACTAACCCCTACAATCGAATATTTTCCCGGAGAAAGATTCAGCGAGAAAACAAAGGCCGAAAACATCTCTACTTCCAAACAAAACCATATGATAAACCTTTCTTATTATGGCCGCAAAAGCCAGATAAGTAATTATTTTATTGAATATCTTTTTGATTACAAAAAACCTTCCTGGGAGAGCACCTATAGGAATTACCTGATTGCTTCTACTTTTAGAGGAGAATTATTGGGTGTGCGGGATCTTGAGATAAGTGTGAATCACCTTTATGCCCGGGATAAAATATTACGCAAGCAAACCGGCACTTCCGAATTTATCAATTCCTATGTCACCAATCAGACGAATCTTCGGCTGGCCAAAAAGATTGTTTTCCCTACGGTAGACTTTCAGTTTTTGACTGAATACTATCATGACGATCTTCTAAACGATTCGAAAGTAAAGGACTTTGGTATAGAAAACGGTCTTTATCACGGTTTTATCTACGACAACCGGGGAAGCGTAGCCGGGGTGATTTCATTTCGGGATAAACTGAAGAATTTGCCCATTTTGTCCTGGAAAACCTACCTGGGATTGAGGGGCGATTTTGTTGCTTCAGGAAATCAGGATGGGACGGTAACCACCGGGGCACAGGTAAATTATAACCTGGAGCAGTGGAAACTATCACCCTATTTCAATTATGGGAAAAATGTGAAATATCCTTCCTTGCGTGAAAACGCTTATGTACAGGATCTTGCTTTATTATCCGGTGCCGATTCTACCTTTGAAAAATTGAAACCGGAGTACAATAATTCGGCAGAATTAGGTATTACCCTCACCTATTTTCCCAGGGCTGCCATTTACCGGACGCTGGATTTTTCCTTTGCCATTTTCACCAATACGGTATACAACAAGTTATTGACCCGCCCCTTTGACGATCTGATCGCTTCGGTTCAGATCGGGCGAAATCAGACCAGGGGTATTGAGACCTCTTTCAAATTCAATCAGCTTCTTAACTGGTTCAGCCTTGGTGCTGCATTTGTCAAAATTGATGTTACAAATCCGCTGCTTTATTCCTACAAACCAAAAGAAAATTTGAGCCTCAATCTTGGTTTTTATGCTCCGATGGGTATCTACCTTACCTCAACCTTTTTCTACGAAGGTACCAGCGTAGCCTGGTATTATGATCGGGATTACAATATTCTGACCGAAGAAATCTCCCCTTACAATGATATGGATGTTTCCTGTGGATTTAAAGTGCCTTTTAAGGATGCCGAGTTCGATTTTCAGGTATCGGGTTATAATGTTTTTGATCACAGCGGCTTCAAATATTATTATCTGAAAAAACGGTATGTCCAATTCTCGGTTGCCATGCGATACTAAAAAACCCTCAGTTTACACGGGGGATCGAGTTTTTCTGCATCTCTCAAATTCAAGATAATTGGTTTATACGAAACAATTGATTAACCTTCGTCCTGAACTAAATTTTCATAGAAATCTGGTTGATCCAATTTATGAGGTAAGAAGCATGAAATCGAAATTAAGAACCATCTCGGGTTTTTCAGACAATTCATATCTCGGTCTTTTTTTGGTCCTGGCGGTGATGAGTTCAAATGTCTATGCGCTGGATAATGGACTCGCATTAACTCCACCTATGGGATGGAATAGCTGGAATAAGTTCGAATGTAACGTGAGCGAATCCCTCATCAAAGAAATGGCGGATGCGCTGGTGACCAGTGGCATGAGGGACGCCGGATACCAATATATAGTGATTGACGATTGCTGGCAGATCGGCAGAGACGCCGAGGGGAATATTATTCCCGATCCGGACCGCTTTCCCTCGGGGATGAAAGCACTGGCTGATTATATTCATTCCAAAGGTTTGAAATTCGGACTTTATTCCTGCGCCGGATTAAAAACCTGCCAGGAACGTCCCGGCAGCCGGGGATATGAATTTCAGGATGCCCGGCAATATGCTGCCTGGGGTGTGGATTATCTGAAATACGACTGGTGCTTCCATACCACGCAGAATGCCGAAGCCTCTTATTCCCTGATGCGGGATGCCTTGCTTGCCGCAGGCCGGCCGATTGTTTTCAGCATTTGTGAATGGGGAAGTAATAAACCCTGGTTATGGGCAAAAGATGTGGGCAACCTCTGGCGCACCACCGCCGATATTCAGGATTGTTGGGATTGCAAGCGGGAGTGGGGTGGAATGGGCTGGATCTATATCCTCGATCTGCAAGATGGTCTGGAATCATATGCCGGACCGGGGCACTGGAATGACCCGGATATGCTGGAAGTTGGTAACGAGGGGTTGACTTTAACCGAGAGCCAGGCCCACTTCAGCCTGTGGTGTCTGCTTGCCGCCCCGTTAATGGCCGGGAATGATTTGCGTACCATGAGTGCGGATATCAGGAATATCCTGACCAACCCGGAGATTATAGCGGTTAACCAGGATTCACTTGGTCGGCAAGGACGTAAGGTGCGGGACGAGGGGGATCTGGAAGTCTGGTCTAAGGAAATGATGGATGGCAGTCGGGCGGTGGTCCTTTTTAACAGGAGCAAAAGTGATAGTCCTGTCTCGGTAACCTGGACCGAAATCGGATACCCTGCTCACCTGAAAGCTAAAGTACGGGATTTGTGGCAGAAAAAAGATCTGGGTAAGTTTACCGGTAGCTATAATGCACAGGTACCCTCCCATGGTGTGGTAATGGTGAGGATCACGCCTTGAGTTTTAAGGAATTATTGTTTTGATCTCCAGACCGGTATGAGTTTTCATTTCGAGATGATTTAAATTGGAAATTCCGGAAAATAAATTTACACTTGCTATTATTCTGATAAATAATTTTAATCCTCCGTTTGGTTTGCCTGCTAAAAAGAAATAGATTTTGTCCGGATATGAAATCATATTGTAGTTTATGAATCGTTTTTTGCTCGTACTCCTCTTATTGTTATGTTTAACCGGAATTAGCACTTCCCAGGATTCCACCGCCTGGAGTTTTCAATTTGGTTTTGGTTCTCTCTTTCCTGATGCATCGGAAATCGTGGGAGCCAACACCCCGAACGGATTGAATATCAACGCCGGTTTGGCCTATCAATACCGGGAGAGACTGGTTTTCCTCGGCCTCATACACTTTGATTATTTTACAGACGATAAGCGGGTGGACTTCCGCACCTATGTAATCATTTTTAATGCGACCTTTGCTTCACGTTTGCACCTGTTACCGGCGAAGTCTGGGATATCACCTTACCTGATTGGTGGTGTCGCACCGGCACTTTATCGCAATACCCAGCCCTATGTTGAAGGCGGGCAACTCGATCCGTTCACAACCCAAAGAGTGGAATCTTTAAATATTGGCTATTCCCTGAAATATGGGATTGGCACCACCCTGAATCTCAGTGACAGCATGGAATTATGGTTTGAATGGCAATATACCAGATTCGGATTCTTCAAGAAGGTGGATCCGATTCATTATCGGGCACTTATGATTGGCTTGTTACTCGATATTGATTGGGAATTGTAGCTGAAACTTTATTCGACCCAGATGAAAAAAATACATCTATTGAATTTTATTTAAATTTTGTTATTTTATGAATGAAAAAAGACTTTAAAAAAAGGAGGTCTTTCCATGAGTTATGAAATGCT
The DNA here is from genome assembly GCA_964617285.1 of uncultured Calditrichaceae bacterium. Taxonomy (GTDB): domain Bacteria; phylum Calditrichota; class Calditrichia; order RBG-13-44-9; family RBG-13-44-9; genus CAYVKM01. The sequence continues at coordinate 5,119 of CAZTXJ010000043.1, forward strand.
TCGTGATAACCTTTTAGAATTAATTCGCCGTACTTCTGCCTATCTTCCACCTGATGCGGAAAATGTGATAAATCTGAAAAAGAATCTGGAGGCTAAAAACTCCATGGCAGAAATGGCCATGGACATGATTATGCAGAATGTCGGTCTGGCAAAAAAACGTTCCCTGCCGATCTGTCAGGATACCGGTACCATCACTTTTTATGTGAAATGCCCGGTAGGTTACGATCAGTTGATGTTTACTAAAACTGCAGAAGAAGCAGTAGTAAAAGCGACCGAAGCTGGCTATCTGCGTCAAAATTCTGTCGATTCTCTCTCCGGGAAAAATACCGGCAACAACCTGGGTAAAGGAAGCCCGGTGTTTCATTTTGAACAAAGCAGGGGAGATGATCTGGATGTCCGTTTGATCCTTAAGGGCGGCGGCTGTGAGAACATGAGTATCCAGTATAAACTGCCAATTACGCTGGATGGCAAAAAATATGGTCGAGATCTGGGTGGTGTACGTGCGGTAATTCTGGATGCACTTTTTCAGGCACAGGGAAAGGGATGCGGTCCGGGATTCCTTGGCGTATGTATCGGTGGAGACCGCGCCGAAGGTTATACCTATGCCAAGGAACAACTTCTGCGCAACCTGGATGATGTTAATCCACTGCCCGAATTGGCAAAACTGGAAGAACAAATTATGCAGGAGGCAAATACTTTGGAAATTGGTCCCATGGGATTTGGCGGAAAATTTACCCTGGGCGGAATCAAAATTGATTATCTGAATCGTCTGCCGGCATCCTACTTTGTTAGTATTGCCTATATGTGCTGGGCCTATCGTCGTCGTGGCATGGTGATGGACACCGAAGGCAATGTAAAGGAATGGTTGTATCAAAAGCCAGGAGAATTCGATATCGATTATACCAAATTGCCGGAATTGGAAGTAGAACAGAAGAATGTTAAAGTCCTGAAAACCCCGATCAGTGAAGAACAGATTCGTGAATTGAAAGTTGGGGATGTGGTGATGCTGAATGGCGACATGTTTACCGGCCGGGATGCTGTCCACCGATATCTTTATGATGGGGGCGACCTGGATGTGATCAAAGGTGGTATTATTTACCATTGTGGACCGGTAATGGTCAAAGAAGGCGATGAATGGAAAGTGATGGCGGCGGGTCCAACTACCTCCATAAGAGAAGAACCGTACCAGGCGGATGTGATTGGGCGGTTCAATCTGCGCGGAGTGATCGGCAAAGGTGGTATGGGCAAGAAAACGCTGGAAGGATGCCACGAACATGGTGCCGTATATTTCCATGCTATTGGTGGTGCCGCCCAGATCTATGCCAAATGTGTTAAAAAAGTGAAGGGTGTATACCTGGAACAGTTTGGCAGTCCGGAAGCCGTCTGGCATTATGAAGTGGAAAATTTCCCGGTTGTGGTCACAATGGATAGCCACAACAATTCATTGCATGCTAAAATTGAAGATATTTCCAAGAAACAACTGGAAAAGATTCTGGCTTAACTGTAAATCAATAACTTAAAATAAAACCCGGCTTTTACTTTGAGCCGGGTTTTTTGTTTAGCTCTAAATTATCCCGATCCGATTTTTTTGGTGCAGTAATCTGTAAAGGTTGTTTCTCCATCTGTTTCCGCTCCTCCCGCGCTGTCTTATTGTAATCCTGGGTCAGCACTGATTCTATTTTTTCAATCAGAGCCAGATTCTTAAGGGGATCTTGCTCAACATATTCCTGATAAAAATTGCGATAATCTTCAATAGTGATCTGATTATCTTCAAATATTTTCTGGATTCGCTGGTATTTGACGCTGTCCGGTTCCTCCAGCGCGATAGTTTCTTCCATTTCTTTTACAATCTTATCCCAGGGCTTTTTTTCTTTAACCTCGGTCTTTTGACTGCAACCCGACAGTAAAACAAAAATCAGCAGGACTATTCCAAAAATTCTCATGATTTCTTATTTTTTAAAATCCATCCGAATTTATTGGTTTATTTCTTTTCAACCAAGTGTAAAGATTATCGGGCAACCTGAGGGCAATCGGCTCGTATGATTATATCTATAAACATGCTCGAACAAATGAACTTGAGAAGCGGTATGCTCGGAACCTTGTAATCGAATGGATTCTAAATTTTACACCGCAGGAAAATGTTAATTCCGCCGTCTAAAAATTGAAGGAACTTCGTATTTAAATTGTGGTTTAGTCTATAAATAGGGTAGGCGTTATCTAATATTAAAATACATAAAACGGGTTGAATTACTCTGCCATAACGCTTATTTTAACTAAAATTATTTAAGAAATATTGAGTTTAAAGAATCACCACGGGGGAAAGATGAGATTTAAGTCCCTGTTCTCTTTTGTATCCATTTTATTGTTGACCAGTTTAGCATTTGGTCAGTTTGGTCAGAATAAAGTTCAGTACAAGAATTTCGAATGGTACTTCATTCAGAGTAAACATTTTGATATTTACTATTATGAAGGCGGCAAAGAGCTGGCTGAATTTACGGCAGAGGTGGCGGAAAAAGCCTATGAACAGATCAGTCGGGATTATTCCTATGATATCAAAGAACGGATTGTGTTCGTGGTTTACAAATCGCATAACGACTGGCAACAGACTAATGTGGTACTCAGCTATCTGGAAGAAGGGGTTGGTGGCGTTACCGAGCTTTATAAAAACCGGATAGTGGTTCCATTTGAAGGCTCTTACGAACAATTCCGCCATGTGATCCATCATGAGCTGGTTCATGGTGTGATGAACGATCTGCTCTACGGCGGATCCATCCAAACACTGGTCCGGGGCGAAGTCGTGCCAGTGCCACTGTGGGTATCCGAAGGATTGGCCGAATTTGCTTCGGTGGGTTGGGAAACCCGAACGGACATGATCGTCCGAGATGCAGTTCAGACTGGTTATATTCCACCGGTTGAGTACATGGAATACATTATGCCCTATCAGGCAGGGAACTCGGTATGGCGGTACATTGCCGAAACCTATGGGCGGCAGAAAATCGGCGAGATCCTGAATAAATCCCGCGGCCGAATTGGTTTCCAACAGGTCCTTAAATCATCTATAGGTCAGGACTACGAAGGATTGACCGAAAAGTGGCACAGATATTTGAGAAAGATATATGCCCCGGAAGAAAACAACCGGATGGTGCCGAAAGAATTCAGCAAACAATTAACCGATCATAAGAAACTGAATAATTTTCTGAATTTAAGTCCGGTAATTTCTCCCCAGGGAGATAAAATAGCTTACATTTCTGACCGAAATGGTTATCAGAACGTTTACCTCATGTCTGCCATAGATGGAAAAGAAATCCGCACCCTGGTGGATGGCCAACGTTCGGAGAGTTTTGAAGAACTGCATTTTCTCAGACCGGGAATGAGCTTTTCTCCGGATGGTAAAAAGCTGGTCATGACTGCAAAAAGTGGCGCCTGGGATGCACTCTATATCATCGATGTTAATACTGGTGATAATGAAAAATATTTGATGGACATGGATGGAGCGTTTACCACTTCCTGGTCACCGGACGGCAACCGTATTGCATTTGTGGGAAATAAAAATCAGAAGAGCGATATTTATGTATTTGACCTAAATACACACACTATCGAGGCAATGACAAATGATATTTTCACGGACGACCAGCCCTCCTGGTCCCCGGATAGCCGTTACATCGCTTTTGTCTCAGACCGTGGAGATTATCTTTCACGAGCAGAAATACCCGCTGATTTTGACATGAGTGAGTATGATTATGAATACCGGGACGTTTACATTCTGGATACCCAGACCAAAGAGATTCAACGACGAACAAACACTCCCTGGGAAGAGGCCTTCCCGATTTTTTCACCCGATGGCAAAAAGATCGCTTTTACCTCGGATGAAAGCGGTATTTTTAATGTATATCTGCAGGATCTGGAAACAGCCGAATATTATCCGGTTACCAATATTATGTCCGGAATTCTGCAAATTGGCTGGGACAAGAATGCCAACAAGCTAGTGTACACAACTTTTTATCAAGGCGGATTCGATATTTACATGTTGAACAATCCGTTGGATTTGAAACCACTTAAACTCGAATTGACCGATTACGCTAAAGCCCGGCGATCCCAAAACGTTCCGGTTTATGCGATTAATTGGTATGAAGAGCATCCCGAAGACCAGCAGAAAAAAGGTGAAGAGATTAAAGAGCTGGAAGGTGAGCAGCCAGCCGACTACAGCCGTTATGTATTTGGCAGTTATCGAACCAGTGAACCACCCAAAAAACCAAAGAATATTACTTTGCCTGAAGAAAAACTGGTCGATGAGAATGGTGATTATCGCGCTCGAAAATATAAAATCAAATTTTCTCCCGATATTGTTACCGGAGCTGCGGGTTATAATACGTTTTTCGGAGTCCAGGGATACGCCTCGTTTGCCTTCAGCGATCTGCTGGGGGATCATAAAATTTTCCTGAATGCCAGTTTGTGGGCCGATCTCCGTAACAGTACTTTCTCAGTACTTTATTATTATTTGAAGCGCCGAATTAATTTCGGAATTGGCGGATATCACCTGGTCTACCTGATATCGGATTATTATTTCAGTGCCATCCGGTATCGGAACTATGGCACCGTATTTATTGTCTCTTACCCATTTAACCGGTACAAGCGGCTGGACTTTAACCTGATCTGGGATAATGTGAATCTGGAATACCTGGATTTTTACTCGGATGTGCAGAAGGTAAACACTGTTCTTCCCGAGGTTCAATATGTCCATGACAATGTTCTGTGGGGTTTTCAGTGGGGAGTACTGGCTCCGGTAAGTGGTTCCAGATATAATTTATCGGCCCGGTTCAGTCCAAAATATAATGATACCAGTCTGGAATTCACCACCTTTAAACTGGACTATCGGCGCTATTTTATGTTGAGCCAAAAGTACCAGTTTGCGGTCAGAGGATATTTTGGGGCGAGCTTTGGCAAAAATGCGACCCGATTTTTCCTGGGTGGAATGGATAACTGGATAAATTATAAATATGTCGATCAACGTCGTTTAGGGTCAATTCAGGATGTTTTTTATTCGGATTATATTACCCCACTTCGTGGAGCAATATATTACGAACGGGAGGGTAATCGATTTTTCCTGATGAATCTGGAATTTCGTTTCCCGCTTATTGAATACCTGCAGCTGGGTTTACCACCGATTGGCATATTTAATATCCGGGGATCTGCCTTCCTGGATATTGGCAGCGCTTGGCAGCAGTCCGGAGATATCTGGAATTTGGATGGATTCAGAGGTGTATCCAGACTGCCCAACGGACAAAAACAATTCCAGGATCTGGTGAGTGGTTATGGTATTGGTGCCCGGGTATATTTCCTGGGAATTCTGCTCCGGTTTGATGTGGCCTGGCCGAACAATTATTTCCGATCCGGAAAACCTATGTACTATTGGTCGCTGGGTCTCGATTATTAACTCTGCTTCATCATAGAATTTTAATAAGCCTGTCCGGATGTTCAGACAGGCTTTTTTATTGGCAGAAGGGAAGCAAAATCAAATATTAATTTTGGTCAACTCCCTTAGCAGTATTATATTCGGGTAATGATTCAATTAAAAATGTAGATCGATGGCGAAGAGTCGGACAATATTTATTTGCAATAACTGTGGACATGAAAGTTTGAAATGGGCTGGCAAATGTCCGGAATGCAGCCGTTGGAACAGCTTTGAGGAGGTTGAAAGAGTAAATGCCGCTTCGTCCCAGAAAAAGCCCACTTCCTCTACTAAACCGGGTATTTTGTCGGAAATTGAGTTTGGTCAGCAGGAGGAGCGGATCATAACCGGCATGCAGGAGTTGGACCGGGTACTGGGGGGCGGAATTTATCCTGCCTCGGTCAATCTGATTGCCGGCGATCCCGGAATCGGGAAATCCACCTTACTGCTCCAGCTGGCCGGTCTGCTGACCCGAAAAAATATTTCCACACTTTATATCACTGGTGAGGAATCACTCCACCAGATTCGCGGGCGTTACGAACGGCTCGGGTTGAAAGATATTCCTATTCTCGTGCTTGCCGAGACTGAATTAGAAAATATTCTGGTTCAGATTGAGAAGGACTCTCCTAATGTGGTAATTATCGATTCGATCCAGTCTATTTTTTCCTCAAATATTTCAGGTGCCCCGGGAAACGTGGGACAGGTGAGGGAATGTGCAGCAAGGCTATTCAGATCGGCAAAGGAGAATAATTGGTCACTTTTTCTGGTTGGTCATATTACCAAGGAAGGGGGAATTGCCGGCCCGAAAATTCTGGAACACATGGTGGATGTGGTTATCTATTTTGAGGGAGATTCACTGTATCGATACCGTATTTTGCGCTCCTTAAAAAACAGATTTGGTGCGACCAATGAGCTGGGATTATTCTATATGGAAAAAGAAGGATTGAAAGAGGTGGAGAATCCCTCCAGACTTTTTCTTTCCGATGGTCAGATCTCCCAGGCGGGCACCAGTGTGATCTGTAGTTTTGAGGGAACCCGGCCCATCCTGGGTGAGGTACAAGCCTTGGTTTCGCGCTCGAATTATGGCGTACCACAGCGAACGGTAAGTGGATTTGATCAACGGCGGCTGGCCCTGATTCTGGCTATTCTGGAGAAGCATTGCGGTTTGAATTTTGGTTTCCAGGATGTTTTTGTTAAAATTGCCGGTGGCCTGCGTATTGACGATCCCGGTATTGATCTGGGAATTGCCTGTGCCATCTATTCCAGTTTGATAGACAGACCACTGAAAGAATCGGCAGTTTACGTCGGAGAACTTGGATTAAATGGCGATATTCGTCCGGTCTCACAATTGGACAGAAGAATTCAGGAAGCGATTCATCTGGGATTCGGTCATGTTTATATTTCAGCCATGGAAGATAAAAATATCCGGCAAGCCCAAATCATCCGGATCAGAAATATCCGGGAGATTATTCAGCCCCGAAAATCGGGAAATAAAGAAATGGAGAATAATTAATTTGAAATACCTGTCTTTATTTTTGTTAATTGGCTCATTATTTTCCACAGCCGTATATACCCAGGAATTACCCATTCCGGAACAAATTGATGGCTGGCAGCTAAAGTCGGTGATGACCGGTGATATTACCCCATCCGGGGTGTTTCAGGAAAATGTTGCTATGGACCTGGATTCGGAAGGTAATCTGTATATTGTCGACCGGGGCAGAAACCGTCTGGTAAAATTATCCCCGGAAGGTTTTTTTCTGCATGAGGTAGGGGGCTTTGGAGATGGTACGGAGCAATTTAATGATCCCCGGGATGTGGATGCCCATTTGACCCTGAATATCTTTGTGGCTGACTACAATAATGACCGGATTGTCCGGTTTGATCAGAGATTGAATTATTTGAATGAGTTTAAATCGAGTGAAGACAGTCCCATTTTCTTCGAAAGGCCTCTCAGTGTTGCGGTCTCGAATCAATATGATATTTTTCTGCTGGACGATCTGAACAAGGAAGTCATCAAAATTAACCGCTTCAATCAGCCATTAATTGCTTTTGGCAATGCTTCGGACAATCTGGGACAATTACTGGGACCTTACCAATTAGCCATCAGTCAGAAAAACGAGATCTACGTTACGGACCAATCGCAGAAAGCGGTTATTATTTTCGATTATCTGGGTAATTTTATCATGGAACTGACCAATCCGGAATTTCAGGACCCTAAAGGGATTGACATCGATTCTTATGATCAAATGGTGGTTACTGATCCGGTGGCCCGAAAAATATTTTTTTTCCGGGATCATTCCTCTTTTATCCAGGAACTTGATCTAAAACCTGCCGGTTTGATTCCCGTTGATGCGCTTTACTGGCAACCCCGGGGTAAAAAGATTGCCTATCTGTACATTCTCACCTCACAAAAGTGTCTGGTATTTGCAAAAAATCTATAGTTGATTTTTAAACCCTCCGAATAATAAAACCAGAAATTTTCCAACTCTGCTGTCGATAATTTCCTGACAGGGCATCTAATGCCCCGGATTTTTAGTGTGAATTGGTTCTTTTGTTTGACCCGGGTGCGATTCATGATTATTATGCAAAAGAGGAAACTATCCGGATGGTTAATAATTGAATGATATATCCGGATACACAAAAAACACTTTTTATTCGCAGACATACAGTCTTAAATTAAGAATTAAAGATAATATTTGAATACAATTTAACATATATCAAGAAACGCGATTGAGGATCAATTATGAATACATTAGTAATCATTGCTGCAGGTCTCATTGGTTTGGTCATTGGGGCCGTGGTTTATCATTTTATTAGTCTTCGTAAAGTAAACAGCGCCGAAAAAAAGGCCAAAGAGATGCTGGATAATGCTGAAAAGAAAGTTGAGAAAATGGAACGGGAAGCTTATCTCTCTGCCAAGGAGAAATTGTATCAGGAAAAAAATCAGTTTATTAAACAGATGAAACAGCAGGAAGGCAATTTTAACAAGAATGAAGAGCGATTGCGGCAGAAGGAGAAGGAGCTGAGGAAACTGGGCAATAAATATCAGGAAAAGGAGTGGCAGACCAAAAAACGTGAACAAGAATTGATTAAATGGGAACAGAGTATCAATGAAAAACAAAAAGAAGTTGACGCTCTGAAAGAAAAAGAAATCACTACCCTGGAAAGTCTGAGTGGATTGAATAAGGAAGATGCCAAGAAGAAGTTGATGGAGAATATGATTTCCCGGGCCCGCGCGGAATCAGCGCAGATGATCCTGGATATTAAGCGGGAAGCCGAGGAGCGGGCACGCTGGGAGTCCAAAGAAATTATGGCATTTGCCATCGAGCGAATGGCCACCGAATACACCATGGAATCCACTCTTATTTCGGTGGAGCTGCCCAATGACGACTGGAAGGGAATAATTATCGGACGGGAAGGACGTAATATCAAGGCTTTTGAAGCAGCTACCGGGGTGAAGGTGATTGTGGACGATACGCCCGAAACGGTGGTGATGTCCAGTTTCGATCCGGTGAAGCGGGAGATTGCCCGGATTGCCATGGAAAAACTGATCAAAAATAAAAATATCAATCCCAAGGCCATCGAAACCGAAGTGGAAAAAGCAACAAAGGAAGTGGAGGCCAGCGTAAAAAAGGCCTCGGAAGAAACCTTGCAGGAATTAAAGATCAAAAATGTCCATCCGGAGATGCGGGAATATCTGGGTCGGCTGAAATATCGTACCAGTTATGGACAGAATATTCTGCAGCATTCCAAAGAAGTTGCCTGGCTGGCCGGCGGAATGGCGGCAGAGCTTGGCCTGGATATTGAACTTGCCAAAAGAGCAGGACTTTTTCATGATATTGGAAAGGCAGTAAGCGGGGATTCGGAAGGGAGTCACGTGTCTATTGGTGTGGAAGTAACCACTCGTTGCGGAGAGCATCCGGTAGTCATTAATTCCGTTTTGGCCCATCATGAAGAGGCAGAACCGATCTCACCGATTTCGGTGCTGGTAACTGCGGCAGATCGCATTAGCGGTGCCCGCCCCGGTGCCCGGCGGGAGTCTCTGGAAGCTTATGCCGAGCGGATTACCAAACTGGAAGAACTGGCAAACTCTTTTGAAGGTGTGGGGAAAACCTACGCACTCTCTGCCGGACGGGAAATCCGGGTGATGATATTGCCCGAGAAACTTTCCGACAACGAGACAAAATTGCTGGCATCGGATATTGCCCGTAAAATTAAAGAAACCATGGAATATCCCGGTCAGATTAAGGTAACGGTTATCCGGCAAACCATTGCCAACAGTTTTACCGACGAATTTCTTCCCGGACAGAACGGGAAGAAAGCCGAACCGGTTTTAAACGAATCTACGAATCATAACTAAAAATATAGGTGGTTATGTCCGACAATTCCCAGGAATCTGTTCACGCGCTTATTATGGCGATGCATAATGAGCTCGATACCATACAAATTTACGAGCACATTCTAAAATATTTAAATGATGCCAAAGCTCGTGAGTTGCTTCACCGCTTAATTGTGGAAGAACATAACCACGAACAGGAAATCAAAGAAAAAATACTTTCGGCTGGTGGAGAAGTCCCACAGCCGGATGCCAAACCGCACGAAGATTTTCCCAACCGGGAACAACTTCTGGATCTGGAACTGGAAAATTGTACTGTCTCTGAACTGGTAAATTTAGCCATTGAAAATGAACGAATGAGCCGGGATTTTTACCAGGCACAGCAGGACAGGGCCACCTCACCGGAGGTGAAAGCTATATTTAAATGGTTGGTAGCGCAGGAGGAGGAACACATCCGAAATCTTAAAGCAGAGTATGGTGATCTACTTGGTTAAGATTTTTCCAAATCTCTTGTAATGATTTTCCTTCCCGATATACTTGTCGGTTTAAAATATTTTGTAGTATATCGTTTCCAAGATTTAATTACCCCTGAAATCCCTACCATAAAAATTATAATAACATAAAAATTAATTTTTCATTATATTAGAAAAGACCTGAGCAAAATTGGAATCTAATATGAATAAATCGTTTAAGATTCGGGACGCCGGAGTTGCCGGTTCATTTTACTCCCGGGATAAATTAATTCTGGAACGTGAAATGAGTATGATGCTGGAAGCGGCAAATCTCATGAAAACCGAGCGACCGATTCGTGCTATTATTGCCCCTCATGCCGGCTATCTTTATTCCGGAGGCGTTGCCGCCCGGGCTTATGCTCAGATCCTCAATTCCAGTTACAAACGAGTGGTAGTTATTGCCCCGAGTCATGAAGATTCCTTTTCCTTTAATAGTATATATCCCGGTTTGGGCTATCGCACGCCGCTGGGAGAAATTCAAATTGATAACGATCTGGCTGAAAAATTGGTAGATGCCGGTGCGGATATAAAATTTGATGAACTAGGCCATTCCAAGAATGAGCATTCGCTGGAGGTTCAGCTGCCATTTTTACAATGGAGCCTGGGAAAATTTAAATTTATTCCGGTTTCCATGGGTAAACAGGAAAAACAGCAGATCGATGCCCTGGCGGCTGCGCTTTCCAAGCTACTCCCTTCAGATGGAACACTGATTGTGGCCAGCACGGATCTTTCCCACATGCATCCCCAGCATGAGGCGGAATTATTAGACCAGGTGGCAATTGAATCCATTGAACGTCTGGAAGAAAACAGGCTGTGGAATGATATCCAGAGTGGACGGACGGAAATGTGCGGTTACGGCCCGGCCATTGTCGCCATGAAAACAGCCAAGACCATGGGAGCCAGCAAGGCCAAAGTGCTTTTATACCGTAATTCAGGGGATATCACCGGGGATATGAGTGAAGTGGTTGGTTATATGTCTGCGATTATTTATTAAGATAGCATGAATTCAAAATCTGTAAAACTTCCATCGAATCCTTGAATCAGTCTTTTTATCGATTTGATATAAATTCTGCATAAATATTTTTTGAGGTCCGGAAAATTAGTGAAAAGACAATTTTTACTTTTCTTTTTCATATTTGTAATCCCGATTGAGGAAGGATTCGTTATGAATGATAAGAGTGAACCAATCGTCGGTTTAAACAAAAATGAAAAAATCTATCTTTTGGAATTAGCCCGGAATACAATTTCCGAGCTGATTTCCCACCACAAGTATCCGGTTACCACCCCTGTTTCTGACAAAGTAAAGGAGAATTTCGGCGTCTTTGTTACCCTTCACAAAGATGGGCAATTGCGGGGTTGCATCGGCTATATCGAAGGAATTAAACCTTTATACAAAGCAGTGATGGAGATGGCCGAGTCTGCGGCGTTCCGCGATCCGCGATTTCCTTCGGTCCAAAAGAATGAGGTGGATGATCTGGAAATTGAGATTTCGGTTTTATCGCCGGTAATTAAGATTGAAGATATCAAGAGAATTGAGGTGGGTAAACACGGTATTATTGTTCAACGAGGGCCGTATCAACGGGGACTCTTATTGCCCCAGGTCGCTACGGAATGGGGCTGGAACCGGGAGGAGTTTTTAACTCAAACCTGCTACAAGGCAGGACTTCCCGGGGATGCCTGGAAAGATAAGGAAACGGAGATCTCAATTTTTTCTGCGGAAATTTTTAATGAAAAGGAACTACACCTGCTCAAGAAAGATAAAAGTTCTCAAAAGGAAAACTAATTCGATCATTTTGGCATGATTCCATTTAAAAATTAGAAACTTCCGAAAAATTTTGTTTAATGTTTAATGAACTTAGGTATAAGAAAGATTACCCTTATCTTGTCATTCCGGCCTCCGAGCCGGAATCTCAAGATAATTAATGGTTTATATTATAGGGCGGTAGATCCCGGATCAGGTCCGGGATGACATTTTTATATAAGACTATTTCTCTAAATAGAATTTTTCAGAAGTTTCTAATTAGATTAATTTATAGATAAGACTTTTCGAAAGGGTATACTGTTATGGGTAAATGGATATTATTAGGGATCGTAACTGTACTGATTATCATTCTGTTCTGGGGTGTCGGTATCAGAAATCATATGGTCGATCTGGAAGAGCAGGTAAACTCCAGCTGGGCGCAGGTGCAAAATCAGTATCAGCGCCGGTACGATCTGATTCCGAATCTGGTTGAAACGGTGAAAGGATTTGCCGCCCAGGAGAAATCGGTTCTGTTGGGTGTAACCGAAGCCCGGGCAAAAGCCGGCGGAACCATAAACGTCTCGCCCGAAGTGCTTAACAATCCTCAGGCCTTTGCCCAGTTCCAGCAGGCGCAGGAGGGATTGGGAGCGGCACTCCAGCGATTGATGGTGGTTATCGAGCGCTATCCGGAATTGAAATCCGACCAGAATTTCCTGCAGCTCCAGGCTCAGCTGGAAGGAACAGAAAACCGAATTTCGGTGGAACGCCGACGGTTTAACGAGCAGGTACAAATCTATAATCAGTATATTCGCCGAATTCCAAACTCATTGGTTGCCAGTATTGCTGGCTTCCCGCGAAAAGCATATTTTCAGGCGATAGGTCAGGCCGAAGAAGCGCCAAAAGTTCAGTTTTAGGTTGATATGAAAAACCCTCCATCAGAAAAAAGATGGAGGGTTTTTTTATTTAGAAGAAGTTTCCAATTTTAAGAACCATTCAATAACACATTTTCCCGGGTTTCCCGGAGCAAATTATCCACAATGTATTTATAATCCCCAGGCCGCTTGAGGGTCCACTGTCGCTGACGTAAATAACTGGGCCCTTTGCTCAGGATTTCCGGGATAACCATGAGGTATTCCCGGGCGGATTTATATTCCTTTTTGTCAGAAAACTTGAGGACTTCCTGGTAAAGCTCCATCAAGCTTGTTTTGATACTAATGGTTTCGCCTTTGGCATCGTTCAGAAATTCCCCCTGAATCCCGTATCTTGTGGCGCGCCATTTATTTTCTTCCAGCACCCAGCGGTCCATCCGGTGCATTTTCCCGTTACTTTCATACTCCTCGCCAAATTTAATTGCCAGGAGATAGATCAGGGCAGAAAGTGCCAGATTTTCCTTGAGGGTGGGCATGGCATCGCAGGCACGGACTTCGATGGTGCCAAATATCGGGTGCGGCCGGATATCCCACCAGATATCACGAACCGTGTCAATGGATTTAGTTTTAATCAGGTTTTCTACCAGGGCGCTGTAGTTCTTCCAGTTTTTGAAGTAGTAGGGAATACCCGCATTGGGCAGTTCTTCAAAAATTTTAATCCGGGTGGTCGCCAGACCGGTATCGAAACCGTTCCAGAACGGGGAAGAGGCGGATAGTGCTATCAGATGGGGAAGATAATTGGTCATCCGGTTCATCACATAAATCACTTTGTCCGGATCGTCTATACCCACATGAACATGAAGGCCAAAAATGAGAAACTGCCTCACCGGCCAGCGGATGCGATGGAGCAGGTTTTGGTATCTTTCCAGGTGAGTAATTTTTTGTTGCTGCCAGTTGGCAAAGGGATGGCAACCGGATATCAGGATATTGAGCTCATTTTCTTCCGCCACATCCTGAAGTTTATGCAGATTATTACCCAGGGAATCTTCCAATTCCTTAAAAGTATGACAAACCGGGGTGTTTATTTCAATGGTGGAACTGAACAGTTCCGGTTTAAACAATACCTCACCGGAGAGTTCGGACAAAATAACGCCGGCTCCCGGAACGAGTTCACCAGTTCTGGGACTGATGGTCTGAACTTCAAGTTCAATACCTACAGTATATCCTGGAGCTGCGTTAAATTTTATATACATAATGAGAACAGTTGATGGTCCCTTGTCCAATTAAAAGGGGAGGTAATAATAACAAAAATGGGGACTTGATGCAATTAAAATCGGGTGGCTGCTAATATTTTTTAAGTTTATCATCCACCATATTCATCATTATGGATTTTGCCCGGTTGGGCAGAAAGGCACTTTTAAATCCATCCATGATAATGGTTTTAATATCATCCAGGTTCAGGTTTAAATATTTGGCTGCCAGAAAAAGTTCGTTGGTAATGGTGGTATCCGAAACCAAACGATTATCGGTATTTATGGTAATCCGCAGGCCATAATCATAATAAAATCGCAACGGATGTGTTTCAAAAGATTTTGCCGCATGGGTCTGGATATTGCTGGTGAGGCAAATTTCCATGGGGATGCGGTGGTCGTTTACATAATTTAACAGATCGCCATCCTCGTAGAGTCGCGTGCCATGACCGATCCGGTGGGCGCCGCAATAATGAATCGCCTGATGAATGCTCTCCGGACCGTAAGCTTCCCCGGCATGGGCGGTGGAATTGATGTTATTATTACGAATGATATAGAATGCTTCTTTATGATCTTTGGCCGGATAATTTTCCTCCTGACCGGCCAGGTCGAAGGCTACAACGCCCTGGTTTTTGTAAGCCACGGCGAGTTCGGCCAGTTTCAGGGAAGTCTCCGGATTAATATTGCGCATCCCGCAAATAATTACTCCGGTCTTAATGTTAAATTTTTTCTCTGCTTCCTGAAGTCCTTCGATTACCGCATCCACGATGGTGGTCAGCTTTAATCCGCGGCGGGTATGTAAAATAGGGGAGTAGCGGACTTCCATGTACCAGGCATTTTCTTCCGCAGCATCTTCTGCCAGCTCATAGGCTATACGGTAGAGGGCTTCCGGTTCCTGCATCACGGAAAGCGTAATTTCAAATCCCTGCAAATACTCGGCAAGGTTTTTACAGTGCTTCCCGCTCATTACTGCCTGGCTTAATTTTTTGGGATCCGAACTGGGCAGGTTTACGTTTTGCTTTTTGGCAAGATCGATTAAGGTGTGGACGCGGAGAGATCCATCAAGATGCACATGTAAATCCGTTTTAGGAAATTCCTTTATCAGTTCCTTTGGCAGCTCCAAATTTCACCTCATTTTAAAAAGGCAAATGACGAACTCTTATTTTAGTTCCATCTCCTGGTCAACAGTAGTATCTGGCTGGGCAACCTGCATAGTATCGGCCTTAACGGGAGGCGTAACCATCTCTTCCTCATTTTCAGTCTGGGTTGGAGTGGGTACCGGTTTTGCCATTTCCTGCTTGATGCTTTCCAGGGTGGCCTCGCCGCCTTGCCGTAGTTCATCGATTCGCTGGGATGCCTTATCTGCCCATTCGGTGCCGGGATAATTGTATACGGTTGCCTGATACGCCAGAGCGGCATCTTTATATTGCGCCATATTCAGGTTCAATTCTCCGATTTTGAACTGGGCAAAGGATTTGGCCCTAACATCATCGCTGTTGGGGTAATTGATCGCTTTTTGATAATAATCGATGGCTTTCCGGTAATCCTGTTCCTCATTGGAAAGACCTACCACTGTGGAAATACCGGCATTCACTTCGTAATATTTGGCCATCTGGTTAAATATTTCCGGAACCCGGGTGGGAACCATATTCTCCCGGATCAGGGTATACAGAAGATCCATTCCTTTCTCGAAATTACCCAGGTCGTTATAGCATTTTGCCATACCCAGCACGGCATCGATGTATTCCCGGCTGGTGGGATACCGTCCATAAATAATATCATATGCTTCAAGTGCCTTGTCTACATTACCGGCGGTGTAAAATTCATTGGCTTTGGTCAGCAATTCAGCTGGTGCTAAACCTTCCATTGGTCTTACTGCTGCCTGTTTTTTCCCGCAACTCAGGAATACCAGCAAAACGAGACCCAGGACTGTGATAAATCTGGTCATACCAAACCTCCTTAGGGGTACTGAATTAATTTTATTGTCGTTGAAATAAATTTTGAATTTCCTTCCAGGCATTTTCTTTTATTTTATCCAATGAGTAATTTTTAAGTGTCTGATCGTATACCACCCATTTCCCGTCTATCATCACATGCCGGACATCCGTAGGCCAGGCCGAATAGACAATTTGAGCATATATATCATCGGCCGGGATACTGTGAACTTTATTGAGATTGAGAACGATAAGATCTGCTTTCTTGCCCTTTTCCAGACTGCCAATACGATCCGGCAGGCCCAGGGTTTTGGCCCCGTTTATCGTTGCCATATCAAAGATCTGAGCAGCGGTGGTGGAAGTAACACCCATCCGGGGTTTCTGGATGAGGGATGCCAGCCGCATCTCCTGAAAAATATCCAGATTATTATTGCACGGCGCTCCATCCGATCCCAGACTTACGTTGATCTTGCGGGACAGGAATTTGGGAACCGGTGCAATACCGGATCCGAGTTTTAAATTGGCGGTGGGGCAGTGCAGAACATTAATGTGATAATCGCTTAGCATATTAATTTCATCATCCGAAACCCATACGCAATGGGCCAGGCAGAGTTTTGAAGAGGCCAATCCCCGCTGGACGAAAAATTCCACATTGGAATAGCCGGTACTGTCTTTGACCAGCTGCCATTCTTTGTTGTTTTCGGAGGAATGGGTATGTATGATCAAATCGGATTTTTCTGACAACTCTTTTACCGCTGCCCACAGTTTTTTACTGCAGGATGGTACAAAACGCGGGGCCAGGGCATAGCCGATCCGGCCACCATCCCAACCATTCCATTTGCTGATGTATTTTTCCGTTTCTTTCAGGACTTCTGTAGTGTCCTGTTTGTATGGCTGGTCTCCGGTATCCATCATCACCAGACCGCTGAGACCGCGAATGCCACTGGTGGCCATCTCCTCAAAAATGACTTCCTGAAATTTGCCATTTCCCATGTCCAGAATACTGGTAACACCGCCCAGCATAATTTCGGCCAGTCCCAGTTGGGCAGAAGCTCTGAGCGAAGCCTCGTTATGGGCCATTTCCATTGGCCAGATCCGCTTTTCCAGCCAATCCAGAAGCTCCATATCATCTGCCAGATTGCGGAAGAGCGTCTGGCACAGGTGAATGTGGGATTGGATAAAACCGGGTGAGATTACCAGACCGGAAAAATCGTATACCTGGTGTTGATCCGGTTCAATGTTTTGGGAAATTTCCTTGATGATATCATTCTCAATCAGGAGGTCTGCTTCCAGAATTTCCCGTTTGCTGTTCTGCGTAATGATTAGACCGTTCTGTAATAATATTCCCATTGAACCGTTATCTTTAAAACTCAATTGAATCAAATATAAGTGACCAAATAAAACTGATCAAGAAAAATTACCCGGCGTTAATTTTCCGACTGCAATCTGCCTTTCAGGGATAATTGGCAATAAATTGTCCCGGATTGAAATAGCGGTGATTGAACAGGATCAGCGGCTGTACATCCGGATTAAATTCCGTGTGGACGATTTCCCCGACAAACAACGTATGATCCCCGGCGGTGATATGGTTCACCAGCTTGCACTCCAGGACGGCCCGGCATTCATCCATTACCGGAGCATTAATCTTTTCTCCCTTGCGTTTTAACCGGCTGAACGGAGCCAGATCCCATTTGTTTGTTTTCCTGCCGGAGAGCGTCCCTGCCACAGTAGCTAATTCCTTCTGCAGGTTGGAGAGAACCAGGATGGCAAACTCGCCGGAGGACAGAATCAGATCATGTGAAAATCTTTTTGGGCTTACCGCCACCATTAATAAGGGTGGGTCGGAAGAAACTGCCGATACCCAGGCCATAGTAGCGATATTTTCTTTCTTTCCGTCAGAACAGGATATCAAGGTAACCGGGTGAACCAAATGTCTGGAATACGATTTTAAGTTTTGACTCATTGAAAACCTCGTTTATCCATTTTGGCAACCAACTTCCATTTTTTTACTGGAATTTTCAGATTTAATATACAACGATTTTCCTGGTGATAAAAATGACTTTCTCCAAACAGTTCTTCACGATTAATGAGATTTACTTTCGGTTTTTCAAAAATTGATGCGCAAAACGACTTGCTCGTATTTCTTTTTATACATAAATTTGACGCCTTATGGTCTGGGGGAACATCGGCCGGATTTTTTCATTAGTGTAGATGTGAATGAATGATTGATCAAAAAATAAACATGACAGGAGGAAATTATGGCACTGAAGGTTGCAATTAACGGATTCGGACGAATTGGTCGTTTGGTTTTTAAGGCACTGCAGAATGATAAGGATGTGGATATTGTTGCGATCAACGATTTGACCGATACCAAGACACTGGTACATCTATTGAAGTACGATTCGGTACATGGTAAGTATCCGGTCCCGGTAAAGGCGGAAGGTGATTATCTGGTTGCCGGAAACCGCAAGGTAAAAGTTCTTGCTGAGAAGGACCCCAGCAAATTACCCTGGAAAGCAATGAAGGTGGATGCAGTGGTAGAATCCACCGGCGTTTTCCGGAACAAAGAAAAGTTAAGTATGCATATTACCGCCGGTGCCAAAAAAGTGATCCTTACCGCTCCGGCCAAAGATGAACTGGATAATAC
>CAZTXJ010000044.1:0-11726 GCA_964617285.1 uncultured Calditrichaceae bacterium
ATCTGGGCTACCCGGGTAAGATGGAAAGGAAGCGATACGGCACGAACAAATTTTCACCGGTACAGTCTGGTAGTCTGGCTAATCTGGCTTGTCCCTTATTTTGGCGGAATGTATCTCGGTATGCATTGAGAATTCCTGTTTCATAGGTTAAAAATTATTTCAATAGATCCAGTATCACCTCAAATAATTTGGATTCCTAATCTACCCCCTCCCATTTTTAAGAAATTAATATAAAAATCTGAATAGTTGCCTATTTTTTATTCGCATCCGCTGAATTATTGGACTAAATTAGTCCATTCAATTTTTTTAGTTCAACAAAGCAGGGTTTTTTACATCAACCAAGGGGGACTTCAATGAAGGTGCTGTTATTGGGATTTTTCGTTCCATCAATAATTTTATTCTCCATGTGCTCGGAAAAAAAGCTCACCGGCATCCAGGGAAAGGCAGTCGAATATTCGGATAATGAAACGGTGATGAAGGGGTATTTAGCCTACGACGCTTCTCAAGAGGGCAAGCGACCCGGGGTTCTGGTGGTACATGAGTGGTGGGGAATAAATGAGTACGCCCATAAGCGGGCCCGGATGCTGGCAGAACTGGGTTATACTGCCCTTGCCGTGGATATGTATGGCGAAGGTAAACAGGCCACTCATCCGGAGGATGCCAGTAAATTTGCCGGCGAGGTAATGCAACACATGGATGTGGCCAAAGCCCGTTTCCAGGCCGCATTGAATCTGCTAAAAAGTCAGGAAACGGTAGATACAACCAAGATCGGAGCGATTGGCTATTGCTTCGGCGGTGGGGTGGTTTTGCAAATGGCTCGTCTGGGAACGGATCTGGATGGCGTGGTCAGTTTTCATGGCTCGATAGCTACCAATAATCCGGCCCAGCCTGGTGTGGTGAAGGCAAAAATATTGGTGTGCAACGGTGGGGACGATTCTTTTACAACCCCGGAACAGATCGCTGCTTTTAAGAAAGAAATGGACGACGCCGGAGTTGATTATCAATTTATTACCTACTCCGGCGCCAAACACAGCTTTACCAATCCCCAGGCAGATACCCTGGGTGCAAAATTCAATATGCCTATTGCCTATAATAAAAGTGCCGATGAGAATTCCTGGAATGACATGAAACAATTTTTTAAGGAAGTTTTTGGTCAATAAAATCTAAAAGTCTTTCGAAGTGATATAAAAAAAGCGGGAATTGAATTCCCGCTTTTTTTGTTTATAAACCGATTATTACTTTAAGGCAATCTGAATAGCCTTAACCACCTTTTCGCTTTCCGGCTTATCCTTTGAATCGAAACGTGCCACAATCTTTCCCGAGGGATTAATTAAAAATTTGTTGAAATTCCAGGTTATATCACCGGCAAATTCAGGATCGGTCTCCGCTGAGGTTAAATATTTGTATAAGGGATGAATGTCCTCACCCTTAACTGAAATTTTGGAAAACATTGGAAAAGTTACCCCGTAATTGGTGGTACAAAAGTCTTTGATCTCTTCATTTGTTCCCGGTTCCTGACCACCAAAATTGTTGGCCGGAAATCCCAAGATTACCAAACCTTTGTCACCATATTTCTTATACAAATCCTGCAGACCCTCATACTGAGGCGTATTTCCACATTTACTGGCCACATTTACAATGAGGACAGCCTTTCCTTTATACTGTTCCAGCTTTACCGGATTACCATCGATATCATTCACAGTAAAATCATATATTGAAGGCATCTGCTTTTCTCCTGTCTTCATTTGCTTCTGCGCGTGCGCAAGATTGAATCCAAGAAACAATATTAAACCTGCCGTTAAAATTGGAATACTTAATTTTTTCATAATGTTGTCTCCTCTATTTTATTTCTAATTCGAGTGGTAAAATTTTGATAAGTTACAATCTTTTTTCGTTATTGTTTGGTTTGAAATCGGACTGCTTTCACAATTTGAAAAATCCGTGGCCGGTTTACTTTACTTTCCTTTACAGTTAGTCCAACTGAATCCAACAAAGGCTGGATTCCGCCGTTTTGATTGAAATCCACAAAATTCCTAAAATGTTCCCGGCCAGCGAAATACTCAACTGCTTTGACAAATGCAGCGGATAAATTTCTGGGCAGGGGGACATGATAGTCGTAGATAAGTAAAACATCGGCACATCTTTTGGCCTGGCGCAGGATTTCCAGACGATACTGTGGATTTACTTCATGAATGAAGAATGATAAAACTGCATAATCAAAATGGCGGTCAAGCAGGGTAGAAAGCTCCAGTGCATTACCATTCATAAAATCGATATTTTCGCAACCGGATTTCTTTTTTCGTC
Source organism: uncultured Calditrichaceae bacterium (assembly GCA_964617285.1). Taxonomy (GTDB): domain Bacteria; phylum Calditrichota; class Calditrichia; order RBG-13-44-9; family RBG-13-44-9; genus CAYVKM01. The sequence continues at coordinate 2,305 of CAZTXJ010000044.1, forward strand.
TGTTGGCAGTCCGGATCATACTTTCCGAGATATCAACACCCAGCACATATTTACTACAGGGAGCAATTTTGAGGGCAAAACCGCCCGTTCCGCATCCGATATCCAAAACCGTTTTGTTTTTTTCCAGAAACCGGAGGATTTTATTACGCAGATTTGAGCGGTCCGAATCAATAAAGATAGAATAGAACCATCCGTCGTACCAGTGTCTCTTAATAAGTGTCTCAGTCATCCGTATGACCTCTTTCTGCTCATTAAAAAATAAATTTCCTTGTATATATTAGGAAAAAAGTTTAATAATTTATAGATTAATTTTTTGCTTCGTTATCATTCGTACAAAAGTTAAGGCTAAATTTTTCTTGCCGCAAATTATCAAAATCGGGTCCTTCATTAGATAATATTTTTTAGTTTGCCTGCCCCAAAGTAAAAACGAAGCAATAATAGAAGTTTAAAAATCAGAGATTTCTTATGGCAAAAGCAGCAAAAAAATTATATAAAGGAATTCTGGAAATAACCCCGGCTGAATATGGATTTTTGAGAAATGAAGAAACAAATTTTAAGGAGAATCCGGACGACCCTTATCTCTCTGCGGATTTCATTCAGAAATTTGAATTGCGCGAAGGTTTGGAAATTGAAGCTGAAGTTGTCCCCTCAGATAGACCTAATCGCAAATTTGAAGTTAAAGAAATTATTTCCTGCAATGGTTTACCTTTTTCAGAATATCCCAAAATAGCCGAGATAAAGGCCGGGATCAGTATCGATCCCAACGAACGTTTGCGAATGACTCTTTCTCCCAGAGATCTAACAGGGCGAATGATGGATAGTCTCACGCCCATCGGAAAGGGACAACGCGGGATGATCATTTCTCCGCCAAAGGCAGGAAAGACAACCATTCTCAAACATATTGCCCGGGCGGTTCATCAAAATAATCCGGAGGTCAGAATATTTATTCTCCTGGTGGATGAACGTCCGGAAGAGGTGACCGATTTCCAGCGCGATCTGGAAGGAGTGCGGGTTTTCCATTCTTCTGCGGATCAGGATGTGGTGCAGCATCTTCGCATAACCTACCTGGCGATGAACCGGGCCATCCGCTGTGCTGAGTATGGTGATGATGTGCTGGTTCTGATTGATTCCTTAACCCGGATGGGACGGGCCTTCAATAAAGATGCAGATTCGGGAAGCAAAACCCTGAGTGGTGGTCTGGCTGCCAATGCCCTGGAATTACCTAGACGTTTTTTTGGGGCAGCCCGTAAGATCGAAGACGGCGGTTCATTAACCATCATGGCGACGATTCTGGTGGAAACCAACAGTAAAATGGATACGGTTATTTTCCATGAATTCAAGGGCACCGGAAATCTGGAATTAACCCTTTGCCGGGAATGTGCCGATCAACGGATGTTCCCCGCAATTAACGTTCTGGAATCCGGCACCCGGAAAGAGCAAATTTTATTCTCCCGCCGGGAACGGAAGGAGAGTCATTACCTGAGGCGCAAAACAGCAGACCTGAACACTACTGACGCGCTGCATTTTGTGTTCAAACATTTTCGGGAAAAGATGCAATCCTGAACCTCATTTTCAATCTGATTAATCTAAGTTAACTTCATTTAGCTGTCTGATACAGACACCAATACCTCCTAAAGATCCTGTGACTAAATCGATGATAATCATTCAATAATGTCTACGGTAAATTTAAACTATAAAATTCACAATATATATTTTACTCAATGAATTATTTGAGCAATTGTTCAACTAAACTTGTAAGAATTAATTCACAAAATTACAAATCCCTTGCATTTTACCACAGGATTTGATGATATTAACAGGGTGATATGGGTTATATAAATGGCATCATTTATATAAAATTTCTATACAAATAAGAGGTACCAAAATGTCTGATAATCCGAAGAAAATTCCGGACAACTGGGAAAATATGTTCTGGGATGCTCACAAATATAACGAACGAAAGAAAATCAGAACTGGCACTTATTTGCACTCTTACTGCCCCATGTGTCAAAAGGAATTGACCGAAGGCAATATACTTAAGCTGGAAGTCATCAATCAGGAAGGTGAGCATGGTTTTGTGGAGTTAAGTCCCTATTTGAATGTTTACGAGCGGAAGACTAACATTTCACTTCCCCAGGGTAAGGAGGCAAAAGATTTACGTTGCCCCCATTGTCATAAATCATTAAGGGTGAAAAATAAAAGATGCGGACTGGGAGATGGACATGTTGCCGGTTTTCTGGTAGGAATTTCCAACACCAAAGTACCCTTTCTAATTTGTATGCGGGTAGGATGTCCCTGGCATGCTATTGCTCCAGGGGATCAGGACAAGATAATCCTGGATGACAGCGATGAATGGTAAAGTAACCTCGCACCGTTTTTTCTCCATTTTTGCAGTTTCTTGTTTTCTGATTGGAGCAGGTGGTTATCTGTTTTTTCCCAAATCCGAACACAGCGGCCGATATTTTCTGGCTAACTCCGGCGGAGCAGTAGTCTTTGATCACGAACAACACAGCAAAATTACCGGTTGCCCGGATTGTCATCATCCCCTGCTTTCTGCCGATCATCGCATTCCCTGTTCGGAATGTCATGGCGAAGATGTATCAGCGGATGGACTATCCCACGCAGATTTTATGGACGTTCAGTCCCACCAGTGCACCAGCTGTCACGAAACACGGGAAAATATTGAGGCGACAAATTGCCGCAATTGCCATTTTGAGAGTGATACGGGAACAAATAAAAATATCGCCTGTGCTACCTGCCACGATGAGTCGTATGAATCGGATATGCTGAGTCACGATGAAATGCAGGAAATTGAGGGTCATACTTGTGCAGGCTGCCATAACGCCCGTACAATGAGCGAGGCTTTCCATACCGGTTGCAACCGCTGTCATCTTAACGAAGCATCCGAGAAATTTGTGGTAAATGGGCAGACAAAATGCCAGAGTTGTCATCTGAAGTAAATAACCAGGTATTTTTATGATTAATCCATTCAACTATTTTTTTCTGCAGGACTCCATTCCAAGATACCCGACCTGGGAAAAGGATATCCATTTTCTGGAAGATCCGGAATATGTGGTCATTCCGCTGGAATATCCCGGGAGGATTTTGTATAAACCGACCATCAAAATCGGAGAACAGGTCTACCAAAAGCAGATCATCGGACGCTCGTCTCTGGGGCATTGCATTCATGCATCCGTTTCAGGAGTGGTAAAAGATATCCTGGCAATATGGACAGCAAGAAGTTTCCATGTTCCGGCTATCTTGATCCACCGGAATGATAAAAAGGCGATCACCGTCGGGGAGATCTTCGAGCAGGCGGGATTCGCGTTTGAATCCACCAATCCGGTAGACAAGCTGAAGATCCTGGGTGTCATTTCCCCCTGGAACAGACCGGGTCGCTGGCAGGAGGAGGCCGATAAATCCTTTCCGGAAGTTAAAAAAATAGTGATAAAAGGTCTTGATGAAGAACCTTCTATTTTTCTGAATGGCTTAATTATCCAAAATTATACCATAAAAATTTCACGTGGACTTTCTTATTTAAGTAATCTGGCGCCCCGGGCAGAAATAATTCTCGCTGTCTCAAACCACAACCGTACCTGGGCCGCCGATCAATTCGGTTCACTGGCAAAGGTTCAGGGTATTGGCCAGAATTATAAAGACCGGATTTCCCAACTAATGGTTTCAAAGCTGACGGAAACAAACATTCCCACCATCTCTGCCTACCGAACGCATGGAATAGCGGTTCTATCCGCGGAATACTTACTCAATCTGGTTGATGCTCTGGATGGAAAATCACCTTTTATTCATAAATTCTTAACTGTCGCGGGTTCGGAGATGAAAGAACCCAAGACCATCAAAATTCCGATTGGAATGACTATCCGGCAAGTCCTGAAAGCCTTGGACATATCGGATAAAACTTTTGGCCGGATTCTGGTGGGCGGACCGATGCAGGGTATTGCTCAATATACCGATCTAACCCCATTGACCAAAACATCCCATGGACTGTATCTGATGAGCCAGCAAGAGCTACCATTAGAGACCAACCTTACCTGCACCAGTTGTGGACGGTGCACTCGCATGTGTCCGGTAAATTTGCAGGTTCATCTGGTTGGCCGATATGCGGAATATGGGATGTTTACTGATACAACCGCTTACCACACCGAAGCCTGTGTTGAGTGTGGATTGTGCGGATTTGTCTGTCCGGCCCATCGGCCATTGATCCAATTGATACAAATGTGTAAAAAATATTGTGGTATAACCAATGAATATCCTCAACAACAAGCTGAATGTGGCGCCACCTCCGCACTGGAGAGATGGGAGCTCAATTTCCAGAACGCAGCATCTCTGGATTCTGGCGCTGCTGCCGGCATTACTCATGAGTCTGTGGCTGTACGGACTTAATGCGCTGCGAATCTACACACTGTGTGTGGCAGTTTTTGCTTTCTTTGAATTGGTTGCCTGGAAAATAGTACCAGCAAAAGATTCCCCTTTTAATTGGAACAGTATTACCTTCGCCCTGCTCTTCGCCATGCTGTTACCCTACAATATATCCTGGTGGATAATTGTAGTCGGTGGCTTCATTATTATCATCATCGGAAAAAAATTATTCGGCGGGCTGGGTGCATATCCGGTACACCCGGTGCTGCTTGGGTTCGCCATTCTCCAGGTGTCCTGGCCTTCACGTTTGGATTACACCGCCGCGGCAACCAGTTTGAATTGGCCGGTAAAAATGATAGAACCCATGCGCCTGGTTAAAACACTGGGCAGTGAAGCCGAAAATTTGTATCACATCCAGGATTTGCTTCTGGGAAAGCAGGTTGCAGGCATCGGAAATGCTATGGTTATTTTTCTTTTTTTGGGTGGCATCCTGCTACTCATTTCCCGGCAAATTACCTGGCATATTCCTGCCGGATTCATCCTGGGTACTTTTCTGACTGGTTGGATAGTTCATTTGATCAATCCAGTGCAATTTGCCTCACCTCTATTTCAGTTGCTAACCGGCAGTACAATTTTTGCCGCCTTTTTCCTGGCAACAGACCATACCACTTCACCGGTTAATCGGATCCCGATGCTTATCTACGGATTTTTAGGTGGCCTGCTACTGGTCCTGGTTCGCTCATTTTCAGTCTATTACGATGGTATTGCCTTTGTCATTCTTCTGATCAATTTGTTTAACCCACTCATAGACAGAATAACTCCCCGGGTGATCGGGTTGGAGGAGCGTGAGTATGCGTGAGATCATAAAGTTGGTGGTAGTACTTACCCTGATCTGTGGTATTTCAGTTGGCACCCTGGAAATTGCCCGGGCTAACCTGGCCGGACGAATAGAAAAACAGAATGACCGGTATATTCGGGGACCAGCATTATCACGTCTGTTTGCCAAACCAGCCGATGAACTTCTGGAGAATAAAATCAACCTGAATCTGGATGGTCAAAAATACCCGGTTTTTTTTATGCGAGAGAACGGGAAGATCACCGGCCTGGCCGTAGAAGCCACAGGTAAGGGAGGGTACGGGGGCGACATTCAAATTATGATCGGCATTGATCTTCTGACCGGCAAAATTAAAGGTATGGAAATAATTCAGCATAGCGAAACGCCGGGAGTGGGCGCACAGGTGGAGAAAGAAAATTTCCGAAGCCAGTGGATAAATCTGCCCCTAACCAAAAATATTGCGCTAAAACAGGATAATGGAAAAATCCAGGGTATTACCGGTGCTACGTATTCTTCCAGGGCAGTGGTTGACGGCACAAACAGGATTTTAAAATTAGTGACCCAGCATCGGGATGAAATCATTAATGAGATACAGGCAAAAGCAAATTAGTTAACCAGATTTTATGGAATATTATAAATGAAGTTTACCAAAATTTTAATTCATGGTTTTTGGAAAGATCTGCCACCTTTCAGACTGGTATTGGGTTTATGTCCGGCATTAGCGGTGACAAACAGTGCGGAAAATGGAATGGGAATGGGTCTGGCCGCCACATTTGTGCTGGTATTTTCAAACATGTTAATATCAGCTTTGCGTAAAGTAATCCCGGATAAGGTACGTATTGCCAGTTACATTGTGGTGATTGCTACATTGGTCGTATTGGTAGAGATGATCATGAAATCGTACTTTTTTGCACTCTCCCAGCAGCTGGGGATTTTTATTCCCCTCATTGTGGTAAATTGCATTATCCTTGGCCGGGCAGAAGCATTCGCTTCCCGTAATCCGATTTACCTCTCCTTTGCCGATGGATTGAGTGTCGGGTTAGGGTATACCCTCTCCCTGACACTGGTTGGCACAATCCGGGAAATTCTGGGTGCAGGTTCCTGGTTTGGTTTAAATATCATGGGACATAATTTTGAGCCGTTCACCTTTATGGTAAAAGCGCCGGGAGCTTTTATCTGTCTGGGCATACTGCTGGGGATCATGAATTTCTGGAGCCGGCGCCGGGGAGAAATTTTTATTCAGACATAGGGAGTACTAGATGGATCTGCTTTTATTGGCCATTAGCGCCATATTTGTCAACAATATTCTGCTGGCCCAGTATCTGGGCAACTGTCCATTTTGTGGCGTTTCCAAACGGATCTCGACTGCCATTGGCATGGGCGCCGCAGTGATATTTGTGGCGACCCTGGCTTCGGTGTTTACCTGGATTATCTATTATTATTTACTGGTGCCCTATAACCTTACTTATATCCAGACCCTGGCATTTATTCTGGTAATTGCTGCACTGGTGCAATTTGTTGAGATCTTTTTGAAGAAAAAGATAAAGGTAATTTACAATGCCCTGGGAATATTTCTGCCGCTTATTACCACGAATTGCGCCGTCCTGGGAATTGCCCTGCTAAATATCAAGCATGAATTTAATTTCATCCAGATGCTCATTTTTTCGCTTTCCAGCGCTACCGGTTTTGCCCTGGCAATTATTCTGTTTGCCGGTCTGCGTGAACGATTGCTTATCTCGCCGGTACCAAAAGCCATGCGCGGAACAGCCGTTGCATTGGTGACTGCCGGCATTATGTCACTGGCCTTTCTGGGATTTTCCGGGATGGTCAAATAGAATTGAGGGATTTATCAGTCAGGATTAATATATGCTTTCATCAATAATCATCTTTTCCGCAATAGGTTTTGTCGCCGCATTGATGCTGGGGATAGCCGCCCGCATTTTCTATGTGGAAGAAGATCCCCGGCTAAAGGATATTTTAAATATCCTCCCCGGAGCGAACTGTGGCGGCTGCGGTTTTGCCGGATGCAGTTCCTGCGCCGAGGCTATCATCAAGGGAGAAGCCCAGGCCAATGCCTGTGTGGTTGGACAAACGGAAGTGGCCAATCAAATCGCGGAATATCTTGGGATGTCCATTACCGAAAGTGAACCGCAAATTGCCTCACCCGATTGTTCCGGTGGGCTGCGGGCAATGAGACGTTACAATTACATGGGATTCGACGACTGCCGGGCAGCGATGCTTTATTTCCGGGGTCCGGTGGCCTGCGACCATGGCTGTATTGGTCTGGGGACCTGCGTTAAAGCGTGTAAATTCGGCGCCATCACCATGGGCGATGATCAACTGCCCCATTTCGATCCGAACAGGTGTGTCGGTTGCGGAGAATGTACCCGGGCTTGCCCCAAAGGCATTATCTCCCTGATATCGGAGAAGAGTAAAATTCTGCACTGGAATCAATTTACCGAGTGCCTTGCACCATGTCGTCAAAAATGCCCGGCCCAAATCGATATTCCCCGTTATATCCGTCTGATAAAAGAAAAGCGCTACGCCGAAGCACTCCTGACTATTAAAGAACATAATCCCCTGCCCCTGGTCTGCGGCAGGGTCTGTCCGGAACCGTGTGCTCTGGCCTGCCGGCGGCAAATACAGGATGAGCCGGTCGCCATCAATTATCTGAAACGGTTTGTGGCGGATTGGGAAATGAACTCCGGGCGCCGGCTAAAAATTCCCATTGCTCCGGCGACGGAAAAGAAAGTGGCGGTTATCGGCGGTGGCCCGGCCGGACTGTCTGCGGCTTATTACCTTCGGAGATTAGGCCATACCGTGGTCATCTACGAAAGCATGCCCAAACTGGGCGGAATGCTCCGTTACGGAATTCCGGAATATCGGCTGCCTAAAAAGGTGCTGGACTGGGAAATTGATGGAATTCTGGAACTTGGTATCGAAGCCAAAACCAATGTCTGTTTTGGAAAAGATATCACCCTGGAATACTTCAAAAAAAATCAGTTCGAGGCAATTTTCATCGGGATGGGTGCCTGGGCAGAACACCAATTAGATATCGAAGGGATCAATGCTGATGGTGTCTATAGCGGGATTAAATTCCTGGAAAAATTCCATCGGGGGGATAAAATTGATATTGGTAAAAACGTTGCGGTAATCGGAGGTGGAAACACCGCAATCGATTGTGCCCGGAGCGCTTTGAGGCTGGGCGCAGACCAGGTAACGATTGTCTACCGGCGATCCCGAGATGAAATGCCGGCAAACCCGGTCGAGATTGTTGCCGCAGAAGAAGAAGGCGTCCAGTTTAATTTCCTTTCGGCCCCAAATCGTGTAGACTTGCCAAATAAAAAAGTCGCCGGTCTGGAAATCATAAAAATGACCCTGGGTGATCCCGACCCAAGTGGCCGGAGAAGACCAATTCCGGTGGAAGGATCCGAATATACCCTCCCCTGTGATATGATCATTCAGGCAGTGGGCCAAAAACCCGATCTGGATTACCTAAAACAGGATGAGTTTCTCAGAAGTCTGAACATTACCAAATGGAATACGATTGAAGCGGAAGAGGATACACTGCAAACTGATATCCCCTTTATTTTTACCGGCGGGGATTGTTTTACCGGTCCGGGTCTGGCAGTGGAAGCAATTGCCGCCGGACGCTATGCAGCCCGCTCTATTCATTACTATCTGATGGAAGGGAAAATCCCTCCAATCAAAGACCGTCAAATGGATTTTATCCCGGAATCGCTGCATCAATCCATAAAAGGGGTTGAAACTAAACCCAGAGTCTATGAACCGGTCGTCACCCTGGAAGATCGCCTGGGAACTTTTAAGGAAGTTGAAGGAACCATCGACGAAGAAGATGCCCTTTATGAATCGACGCGATGTCTGAATTGTGGCATCTATTGTTACGATCGGGAGATGGAGAAAATTAGTGAACAAGAAAATAAGGCGGTTTAAACAGCCACAAATGCCGGAAATATACCATGACCTCAACTGAAGTTCATGACCATGTTCAACAGTATGGCCGGAATCTGCAAATTATTCTCTGGATAATGGCGATTCACTCGTTCTTTGTGGGAATAGGCTTGATCCTGCAATTCGACGTTGTGATGAAAATAATGGGATTTGGCATGTGCAGGGAAAAGTTTTTTCCGGCCCAGGGTGGTGTTTTTCACATTGTAATGGCCCTGGGGTATGTCTTACCGGCTAAAAA
>CAZTXJ010000044.1:11826-16819 GCA_964617285.1 uncultured Calditrichaceae bacterium
ACCGGCGCTTCAGGCTTTATTGGCAGCCATTTTTTGGAAGCAGTTATGGGAGATTTCCGGCTCTTTTGTCTGGCCCGGAGATCGCAAAAAGAGGCCGGCGTACCGGTCAATCCAAATATTCGCTGGACGCAGGTAGACATTGCTAAATGGGATCCGCTCCGGGAAGTGGTGAGCTGCATCAAAAAAAATGGCGGTGCGGATTATGTTATTCATCTGGCAGGTTATTACGATTTTAGCAATACCCCGAATCCGGAATACGAACGCACCAATGTTAACGGAACCCGGAATATTCTGAAACTGGCCAAATTGGTGGGAATAAAGCGGTTCATTTTTGCCAGTTCCCTGGCGGCCTGTAAATTTCCACCGGTTGGACAGGCGATTACCGAGGACAGCCCCCCGGATGCCGATTTTCCCTATGCCTGGAGCAAACGGGAAGGTGAAAGAATGATTACCGAGAGTGCGGAATGGTTTCCCAGTGCCATCATACGACTTGCTGCGGTATACAGCGACTGGTGCGAATATCCGCCGGTTTACATGTTCCTGAAAACCTGGCTTTCCCAAATATGGAATTCACGTATTCTGGGCGGTAAAGGCGAATCGGCCGTAACCTATATTCACATCAATGACCTGATCAGTTTCTTTTTACGGGTGATTCAAAAAAGCGAGGATTTACCCCGGTTGTGTATCCTCAATGCCAGCCCCAGCCATACCACCTCTCACATGGATCTGTATAAATCCGCCACTCACTACTTCTATGGGCAGGAGATCAAACCAATAAAGATGCCCAAGATCGTGGCCATTCAGGGGATGGCTGTACGCCAGTTTATTGGTAAACTAATCGGAAAACCGCCTTTCGAACGATTGTGGATGGCCCGATATATCGATAAAAAATTAAATATCGATGCTACTGCTACTTACCGCCAACTAGACTGGAAACCAACACCGCGTTACGATATTAAACGACGTTTACTATTCCTTATTGAAAATATGAAAAATCATTCTACGGTATGGGACCTCCGGAATGAGGTGGCCTTAAAACGGATTGCCCGGCGCCCCAACATGGCTATTTATAATGCATTGTTCGAGGCACGGGAGAATCTGATAAATGAAATTTATACTTATATCAGAAAAGAGGAATTCAACGAGCGTTTTCGGCATTACCATAAAATGAGCGAGAGTGTCCTGAAATGGTATATAGCACTCATTCTTCAATTGATCACCACGGTAGTCCGAACAAACGACCGTACCCTGATGCGTAATTATGCCCAGATTATTGGATACCGGCGATTTATCGAAAATTTCGATTTGAATGAGGTCCGGGATGCCATGCAATCCATTGGTAATATTATCAGGCAATATTTGCAGAAGCTGCCCGAGATGAACGAATTTAAACAGAACATCTATGATTCCATCATACTTACCATCCAGCTGGTGGTTGATGAAATTGAGGACTCATTTGAGCACCTGGCCAGTCAACCGCCGGAATTGCTGGAAAAATTTTCAAAAATATCCCTGCCGACCGAGAGCGTGGATCTGGAAAGAATTGTCCACCAGTTGGAGGATATTTGTCAGGATGTTTTGCAGGACCGATTAAGCCGGGAAATTCAGGATTTCCGAAAAGCCACAATTAAATAACCGGCCGGATATATAAGTTATTATTATCAATCTCACAAATTCCAGGAGATGGTATTCAATCTAAAAAAATTCTGCAAGAAATAATTTTACCTAAAAAAGTCGGCAGAAAACGAAACTTTGTTCTCAAAGAGCGTACATATAAATGTTATTTTTTAAAAATAAGGTAGATTCAAGACACAAATATTTCTTTATTATACCCGAATTTTTTGAATTCTTAAATCGAAAGGAGAATCTGATGCGGTTATTTTATGTATTATTCATCTTTATTTTCTTGATGCTCAGTTGCTCAACCCAAAGCACCGAGAAGGTAAAACCGCTGGACCGGACCAATATGGATTTAACGGTAAAACCCGGGGATAATTTCTATGAGTACGCCAATGGAACCTGGCTGAAGAACAATCCGATCCCGCCGGATTACAGTCGCTGGGGTGCGTTTGAGATTTTACGGGAACAGAACTGGAAAGATCTTGAGACAATCTTTGTAGAGGCAGCCACCAGAAAGGACGCCGAACCAGGCAGCAAATGGCAGAAGATCGGGGATTTTTACGCCACTGGTATGGATACTGCAAAAATTAATGAAGAAGGTACCAAACCACTGGCCGATTTATTCAAAAGAATTGATGATATTAAAACGACTGCTGATGTGCAGGAAGTGATCGCCAATTTCCACAGCCAGGGTATTACCCCTTCATTCTTTTTATTTTCCGAACAGGATCAGAAAAATTCAAATATGGTAATTACCTGGCTCTATCAGGGTGGGCTGGGATTACCCGACCGGGATTACTACGTAAAAGACGACAGCCGTTCCAAAGAAATACGCGAAGCCTATCTGAAACACGTTACCAACATGTTTAAACTGATGGGGGATCCGGAGGGAACGGCAGAGAAAAATGCACAGACCGTCATGAATATGGAAACCGAACTGGCCAAGGCTTCCCGGACCAGGCTGGAAATGCGAAATCCGAAATTGAATTACAATAAAATGACCCTGGCCGAACTGGAGCATACCGCCCCTTATTTTGACTGGGCAAGTTATTTCGACCGGGTGGGCTTGGGAGATCCTGGCGATATAAATGTCGGTCAGCCCGACTTCTTTAAAGAGACCAGTAAAATGATGAAAACCATCAGCGTTAATGATTGGAAAACCTATCTTCGCTGGCATCTCATTGACGAAACCGCTCAATATTTAAGTAAAGATTTGTTGAATGAAGATTTCGATTTTAACGGTAAATTTCTCTCCGGTACCCAGGAACTCCTGCCCCGCTGGAAACGAGTTCTCAATACCACCAGCACCAATCTTGGGGAACTGGTAGGTCAACTTTATGTGGAGCGCTATTTTCCGCCGGAATCGAAAAAACGTATGGTTGATCTTGTGATGAACCTGAAGACCGCCCTGGGTGAGCGGATTAAAAATGTGGACTGGATGAGTGAGGAAACCAAAGAAAAAGCGCTGGCAAAACTGGAAGCCTTTGGGGTGAAGATCGGTTATCCGGATAAATGGATTGATTATTCCAGCCTGGAAATCAAGCGAGATTCCTATGTATTAAATGTGATCCGGGCCAATGCCTTCGAAACCCGGCGGGATTTGAACAAGATTGGCAAACCGGTGGATCCCACCGAATGGGGCATGACGCCGCAGACTGTGAATGCTTATTATCATCCTTTCCGAAATGAAGTGGTATTTCCGGCCGGTATCCTTCAACCACCATTCTTCAATCCCAATGCGGACGATCCGGTCAATTATGGTGCCATTGGCGTGGTTATCGGCCATGAAATGACCCATGGCTTTGACGACCAGGGACGTCAATACGATGCCGAGGGGAATCTGAACGACTGGTGGACTCCGGAAGATGCCAAAAGATTTGATGAACGGGCACAGGTGCTGGTGGATCAGTTCGATCAATATTTCCCAGTGGATACTGTTCATATCGATGGAAAACTGACCCTGGGTGAAAACATTGCCGATCTGGGTGGATTAAACGTATCCTATGATGCCCTGCAGCACGCTATGGCAAAAAATCCCCCCAAGGCAGAAATTGACGGATTTACTCCGGATCAGAGATTCTTCCTGGGTTATGCTCAGGTTTGGCGAAATAATATCCGGAAGGAAAATTTGCTTCTGCGTCTGAAAACGGATGTCCATTCCCCGGGAAAATATCGGGTGATTGGGCCGTTATCGGATCTGCCTACTTTTTATGCTGCCTTCGATGTCAAAGAAGGAGATGCGATGTGGCGACCGGAAGATAAACGCGCCAAGATTTGGTAACACCTGAAAGCGGCAATCAATTGATTGCCGCTTTTTTTTATGTCCGAAAGTCAGTTTCGGATAAAGGATATTTATTCTGGAATTTTTTAACTGAATTCGCTAATTTGCTTTCGATAAAATTGCATTAATCAACCACACGCCCCAAGGTGAGTAAGATGAAAACACGCTCTCGCAAAGAATTACTTTTCCAAACAAATTTCAAATTCATTTTATTTTTATTAATCCCGTTGCTGCTCTTCGTGGCCGGTTGTACAACAAACCAGCAAAGCTTCCGCTTCGTTTTTATGACCGATATTCACCTCCAGCCAGAGCTTTATGCCGACCAGGGATTCCAGACCGCTATCCAGCGAGTGAACGAACTCAAACCCGACTTCGTCCTCACCGGCGGCGATTTGATTATGGATGCCCTGGGACAATCCTTTGAAAGATCATGGGGGCTTTATGATTTATATCTTAAACATCTCAAGAAATTTAACATGCCAGTCTATAATACCATGGGAAATCACGAGGTGTTTGGACTTTATCCTGAAAGCGGAGTCAATCCGGATAATCCGGAATATGGCAAAGCCATGTATAAACACCGATTGAACTACCAGCAGACCTATTACTCCTTTGACCATAAAGGATGGCATTTTGTCGTGCTGGATGCTATTGGTTTTAAGCCAAACCGGCGCTATTTCGGTTATGTGGATGAAGATCAGTTAAACTGGCTGGAACAGGATCTTTCCCGGGTGGATAAATCCACTCCCATTGCAGTGTCCCTTCACATCCCCCTGACTTCAGTGTATGCCCAGATGGCCGATAGCTCCACCGCATCGCTGGATTCCGCTGCGGTAGTAGTCAATGCCAAACAAGTGCTGGCAAAATTTAACGGCTATAATTTAAGACTGGTTCTGCAGGGACATTTACATGTGGTTGAAGAAATTATTTTTCGCAACACCCATTATATTACCGGCGGGGCGGTGAGTGCTGCCTGGTGGACTGGGCCACGCGATGGATTTGAAGAAGGTTTCCTGGTAATTGATACCCGGGGAAGCAATTTTACCTGGCGATATGAGGATTACGGCTGGACGGCGAAAACCGGAAACTGAT
>CAZTXJ010000044.1:16919-19014 GCA_964617285.1 uncultured Calditrichaceae bacterium
ATGTTTACATCCTTTACGCCCACCCGGCCAGAAAGTCTTTCAGCAGAGATGTTCTTACAGCATTTACCAAAGGGCTGAAAGATGCCGGGCATAGTTTTGAGATAAATGATCTCTACCAAACCGGATTCCAATCGGAAATGGACGAGGAACAATATTACCGGGAAGTGGGACTGGATCCTCAGGCACCGGTGCCTGAGGACGTGAAAGGGGAACAGGATAAAATCCAGAAGGCAGATGCCCTGGCATTTATCTATCCGGTCTGGTGGAGCGACTGTCCGTCCAAACTGAAAGGCTGGTTCGACCGGGTGCTCACCTATGGCTATGCCTATTTTTATGACGAGCAGGAATTACGCTATACCAAAATTGATATTCAGAAAGCGTTGGTGATCTGTCCCGCCGGCCACACGGTGGAACATCTGGAGGAGATTGGTATTGCCGAAAGCATGCGTAAAATTATGCTCAATGATCGGCTGCTCGGGATCGGGGTAAAAAGTGCGGCCATGGAAATTTTGGGCGGTATGATGCCCGGAGATGATACCTACCGACAACAAAATCTGGATCGGGCTTACCAGCTGGGACTACATTTCTAAAAAATGTGCATAATCAAAAAATTAAATGAAAAAGTCTAAAATAAACGATATAAAATGAATTGGGAATACTTAAATCTGCAATTTAAAACGGTTCCGACTTTTGGTGTTTGGAGCAAGATATCAGATGTGGATCTTAATAAGTTGAAATCGTTGCAGGATCAGGACTGGGAGGTTTACCAAATCGTCAACATCCGCGGTTCGCTGGGCTTTACTTCGCACGTATTATTCCTGTTGAGAAAAGAAAAAAAGTAAAAGCAAAACAGGCCGCTATTCGGGCGGATTAAGCACATCTTCGGTAATCATCTGTGGAGCAGGTTGGTTTTCTGGCGAGGATTTCAATAATCGATAAATTGTTTTAACCGGCAAAAAATACAAAATCAGAATAAAATACAGCACATAGGATTGCAGTCCTGCCATGTACATAAAGGCCAGTGCAAATATGGTAATGTGCATCCGTACCACATTTTTGTAGGGCATGATCATAGAATCTTTCAACCCGCTGCGGAATGCCTTTACATAATTATCGAACCGGGAGAAAGCGCTGAGGGCGATGAATATCCAGAAACGGGAGAGGGAGATTTTTATCATATCAGAAAATTGCAGAACATTTTCTCCGGGAGTTTTTCCAAACGGCCCTTCGGATAAAATCGGAAAAAATCCATTCAGAAATATGCTGTGAATGAAATGAAAGAACAGAAAATGAAAGGAGAAAAATCCCAGCAGAAAAAGAGTCGCCGGAAGATGAATAAAGCTGCGGGTGAAGAAATTGTCCTTTTTGGGTAAAAATCCCAATCCGATTTTTTGTCGGTATTCCTGCGGTAATGCAAACCCCACACTCAAAACCACCAGCACAAAAAATCCCAGGGTAATTTTGGAGAATCCGAAAATGAATAGAAGAACGATCAGGAGAAACACATTCATTACCACTACCCCATCCCGCGGATTCTTGAGGGGCACTTTGGAATTGGTAAAACTTTGCGAATCGCCCCGGAGGACGGATCCGAAAATAACAATAAGAATGTAGGCATATCCCAGCGTCAGACTGGATATCCACAAACTCCAGACCAGATCAGTGGCCGACCATTTCTCGGCTGATGCCAGAGACAAGGTAACCAGGAACATCAAGACCCCGATGAACAAATCAATTTTATTTTGCTTCTGCATAGATCATTCACCTTAACATCTTTCCATATTGTCGAATTTTTTCAGACGGAGCTTAAGATTCACAGACAAAATTGCGAAAAATAATTAGTTTATCTTTAGACTAAAAAACGAGCTCTAAGGAGTCATTGCGAAGCATGGATGCTGAAGCAATCTCCATGAATTTAGAAAAACCCCAAGGAGGGATAGTATAATCTTATAATTAAGTGAGTACCATATTCCTGGCATTTCTTGGAAATTGGGAATGATTTACTTTTTCATATTTTGCGATCCCGCAAATGCGGGAGAAACAATCTCCTGTATTCAGGTCGACCCCAAGGAAGGAAAATATTTAAAGAAAATGT
>CAZTXJ010000044.1:19114-23808 GCA_964617285.1 uncultured Calditrichaceae bacterium
ACAGTATTTTCTTGCTGAATTCACAAAAAGATGTTATTTTTCAAAAACGAACTGGAGTTTATGCAATGAAAAAACTATGGACTCATTTTATTTTCAGTGCTCTGATATTCGCGACCATGATTTTTATCTTCTGCGATAAAGGTGCCTCTCCCACAGAAAATAACCAGACACCGGAGGTGAGTGGCGTCAGTGGCACGGTGTATTTTAAAAACTGGCCAGAACCCGATAGTCTGATAGACCTGCGACTTATCGTGTTCAAAAATTATCCGCCCGCCAATATCGTGAGTGAGATCCTTTCCGGCCAGGCGGTTGTCTACCCCGCCCTGGGCGATACCGTGGGATTACCTTTCAACGTGGACAGCACGAACTATGAGTTTGAGTTGGATCCCGGGACTTACGCCTATTTTGTGGTCGGATGGCAATATGGTGACGATCTGTACAATGACTGGCGGGCTGCCGGAGATTATGATACCACGCCCGGAGATACCTTACCAACCCCGCTTGTGATAACGAAAAATCAAATACTCAAAGATATTTTTATCCGGGTCAATTTCGATAGTTTGCCATATCAACCATTTTGATGATGAGCCGCCATTTTCGCCTCAGTTCAATCTTATTAATCCTGTTCCTGGGAATTGCCCTATCCGCCCAGGAAGCAGTCATTACCGGTTATGTCCATGATTCGGATGACAATGCCATCATTGGCGCCAATATTTATCTGGAGGGCACAATTTTAGGGGCGGCCAGCGATCTGTCCGGTCAGTTCATCATAGACCGGGTGCCACGGGGAAATTTTAAACTGGTTATAACGGTGATTGGCTACGAGACCCGGGAATTACCCATGTCAATAACCATGGCGAAAGAATACGATGTGGGCGTGATCAGGTTGTCCCCACAACCGATGAAAGGCGAACCGGTGATTGTTACTGCCAGTAAATACTCCCAGGATTTTCAGGACGTTCCGTTGAGCGTCAGCAGTATGAACCGGGCGGAAATTCGATCCCGCAACATCGTAACGGTTGATGAAGCCCTGAAATATATTCCCGGTCTGAATATGAATGCCGATCAGGTAAACATCCGTGGCTCCAGCGGTTACAGCAAGGGAGTGGGAAGCCGGGTTTCCTTCCTGCTGGACGGTATCCCATTGCTCACCGGGGATACCCGGGAAATAAACTTCGATGTGATCCCGACCTATCTTATCGACCATATAGAAGTAATTAAAGGGGCCGGGTCTGCCTTGTACGGCTCCGGGGCATTGGGTGGCGTTATCAATGTTATTACCCGGGACATCGAACAGAAGCCACACTTTTTCGGCCGGGCGTATGGGGGCATTTATGGAGAACCATCCTATGCACAATGGAAGTGGAGTGACGACCAGTTGTATAGCCGGGGAATCAGTGCCAGTTATTCCCAGGGAATAAGGAAAGTGGGCTTCCAGGGGGGATTCGCATACGACAATGATGACAACTACCGGAAGAATGCCTGGCGAAAGCGATACAGCGGAAGCGGAAAATTTCAGTGGTCTCTCTCCCCCTTTCAGCGTCTGTCCCTCTCCGGAAACTACATGCATCAAAAGCGGGGTAACTTTCTCTACTGGAAAAACTTTGACAATGCCCTGGTACCTCCGGACGATCAGCTGGACGACCAGGTAAAATCCACCCGTTCTTACTTGACTGCGGATTACCGATATTTTTTAAAAGACCGTCAGTTCTTATCGGTAAAGGGCTTGTGGTTCAGGAGCCGATTCGATGACAACATCTCCAGCGCCGGCGGTAATAAATCGCTTTCCGAAAATCTGGTGGGTGAAGTGCAATATAACACCCAGGTGGGAGACATTTTCCTGATCTCCGGGGCGGAGGCTACCCGCAATTCGGTTGAATCGAATATTTTCGGCGATCACTGGGGATATTCATCGGCTTTGTACCTCCAAGGCGAGACACCGCTGATGGAGGATCTGCAGGTAACCATCGGTGCCCGGTTCGATTATTTTGATATCGATTCCCTCCCTGCCGAAGGTCATTATATCCCAAAGCTGGGCTTGGTCTATAAACCGATAGACGGTCTGGCACTGCGTGCCTCGGCTGGACTGGGTTTCCGCGCACCCTCCATGGCGGAAGTCTATACTACTACAACTTCTTCCGGAATCCAGGTGGTACCAAATCTGGCGCTGAAACCGGAAAAAAGCGGATCAATTGAATTCGGGGTGAATTACTACTTTACGGATAAGATTTTTGCTGACCTGGCTGTTTTTCAGAACCGGTTTACCGACCTGATTGAAGGCAGTTTTCTGGAAACCGGTCAGATCCAGTTTCAGAACATCACCCGGGCCAGAATCCAGGGAGTGGAAATCAATCTACAGGGTAATTTATTGGGAGAGCTATTGAGCTTCGGTTTAGGATACACCTATACCGATCCCTGGGATCTGGACCTGAACCGATTCCTGCCTTTTCGTCCGCGCCACCTGCTTTACAGCACCAATACCCTGAATTTCTACAAAATGTCTATAGGAATTGATTACCGCTATATCAGCAAATACGATCGGATTGACGAAAAACTGGCCCTGGTGGTACCGGATGCCGGGGAACAGGTTGCTGCCCACATTGTGGATTTTCGGATTGTTTCCCCCACGATTTTTATTGGGATACCAGCAAGGATGATATTTCAGGTAAGAAATGTGCTGCAATACAATTACATTGAACTGGTCGGCTCACTTGCCCCGCCCCGGCAATTTATTTTATCGCTGGAAGGTGGTATCTAAAAACTTCTTCAACCAATAAAAAAGCTCCCAGGTAATAATTTGGGAGCTTTTATTTTTTCTAATCTGAATAAAGTTTTTACTTATCTCATTAATACCATCTTTTTAGTAATGCTCTGCTGTGATGCAGTCTGACCTGAAATATCAAACCACATCTGATAGATATAAACGCCGGAACTCACTTTCTGACCCAGATTATTTGTACCATCCCAAGTCACTCGGTGGGTTCCAGATTCTTGATTCTCATTTACCAAAATCTTAACCTGCTGTCCCAGAACATCAAAAACTTTGATCGTTACCTTTCCGGATTGAGCGAGTGTGTATTCGATAGTCGTGGTGGGATTAAATGGATTAGGATAATTTTGGGCCAGCGCAAAATCTTCCGGTTGGACATCATTTTCTCCACCTAATCCGGTAATATGACCATCAATCGTTAAGGCTTTCATACAGAAATTAGCTGTACCGTCCCAGGTGCTGTTGGGAAAATTATAATTATATAAATCCGCCCATTCGCTGCCGTCATAATAGTAACTTTCGCCCGGATTTGCCGCAGATTCAACTATCGTCCGATAAGCTGCTCCCAGCAATACCGGTACATCGGAGGTGCGATCGAACGGTTGCCCACCTTCCGACAGAGATAGATAGACATAAAAACTATCACCCACATCGATATTCAGAGGATTATCCAGATTAATCGTGTGAAAACCGATATGATCAATATTGCCAGTCTTGGTCGCCAGCTCATCCAGTAATTGTCCGTTTTCGAATCGATCGTATATTTTAACGGTATATGTGATACTATCTGCCGCATTAAAAAAGCTGACCGCTTCCAGGGTTTCATCCCCGCCGGCGACAAACATATTGAACGCTTCCTGACAATCGGTTTTGGTGTCCCGCCAACCGTGATAATCATGATAGTACACATGATCATACGACATCGGCTCAACATTTTGGAACGATACTGCTCCCATCTCCGGATGGTGGCCACTAAACTTATCGTAATATGATATCCAGAAATATCCATTCAATCCCCAGCTGCTGCCCCAGCTATTCTTGCAAAGCCAGGCACCAGGCAGCGGGGCCTGGGTGGCCTTGTTATCATCCCAGCCTACAATAGCGATAGCGTGATTCGGATCGAGCTGGCTGGAAGGCGGCTGATAGTGCGTGTAGTAATTATTAATAAAGGAACTGCTGTAACACATGCAGGTCCCCACCACGCCTTCGGTCATTACTTTCTCCTTTATAACTTCAATATGTTCCAGATTCGGACCCACCACATACCATTCAATATTCCTGGGATAATAGTAATGATAGCTCGCACTCAAGCGGAGTGGCGCAGTGTTGAAGGACTGTCCGTCGATATCCCGGACGGCACCTTCTCCCCGGGAAAGATAGGCTGAGGTAACCATATAATCACCTCCTTCGTGGACAACCAAACCACCTGTAAGCGGGTAAATATCATCATTATTGTGCTGGTTAAATCCATTCCACCAGTCCAGGTGATACTCGGCCAGATTTGGTTCCCCGATTTCACCGGCAGCGGTCCAGGCTCCGGTCATCATCAAATTTCCCTCCATGGAGGCCATGGCACCATGTGTCCAACAAGTTCCTCCTTGTTGAGACTTTACTGAAGTCACATAGTTCGTCCCGTTTACATTTCTTAAGTCAAAGGTCAAAGGCTGACTGATACCTAGAAAGCAAAGGAGCATGGTCACCAAAATAACCAATAAAAAAGTCTTCATTATTACTCCTGATTTTTTTGTTCAAAAAACGTTTAGTAATTGATTCACATAACTTCTCTAACAATATAAAGATTTCAGATAGAAAAGTATAGATTAAGTTATATTATTCACTCGAAAGAAGAATCAGCACATTCGAATTTGAATAAATCAGAGAAAAAGAATATATAAATGGAAATTATTAGAAATTTCTGAAAAAT
>CAZTXJ010000045.1:0-4504 GCA_964617285.1 uncultured Calditrichaceae bacterium
GCGGATACATGCCGGAGCGGAGTACTGGATCAGCATGCTGGCGCTGCGGGCCGGATTGAACCATGATAAGCTGACCGCCGGAGCCGGGGTGGTGCTCAAACTGACCAAGTACGGATTTGTGATCGACTATGCCTTCACCACCGATGAGGTGGCGGATAAACCGCTGCACTTTTTCTCGCTCAGCTTCAGGTTTTAGAGGGTAGTAAGAGAAAAATTATTAGAAGGGAAATTAGCCAGTGTTTCAGCCTGCTGAAGCACTGTTAATCTTTGGCAGATAAGATTATCTCTGGCTTTTAATTCTGCCTCTTTCCAGTTTTTGATTTAATATACAAAACGGCATGCACAGAAACTTAAAATTACACGCGGAATATCTGTGGTCAAATTGATGCCATGGAATATTATGAGATTATCTTTATCAATTCTAACAGAATAGTATCATATGACGGTAAATACAATTGAAATAATCGCATTTCTTTATCTATTCATTTGTAATTGGAGACCATGATAATGAACCCTTGATACCACCATCGTGTGTTAGTCTTTTAATATCACTCCCATCTGAGTTCATAATGTATATGTCGTCTCCATTATTTTCCTCTCGCAAAAATGCAATTTTATTTCCATGAGGGGATATTCGGGGACCTAGCCCATCTATTGCTATCTTCTTTCGCGTGTTATTTTTTAAATCTTGAATTATCAATTGTCCTTTATCATCTCCTCCCTTACCTTCAAGGTAAGCAATTTTATTTGTATAAATTGAGAATGATGGAGTACCAACTTTGACACTATCACCTGTCAACATAACTAATTTTTTCTCATGAGTGAGAAAAAGAGCAATAGCGCTTTTACCTTCCATAGAATTCGTAGATATCAGATAAACTAAGATTGAATCAGTATTAATCCATTTCGGCCACAAAACTCTCCACTCTGGTCGTTCAAATATCTTTGTAATTACAGTGAAATTGTTACCTAAAGTATCTATCGTACATAAATCTCCATATCCACTCCCTATCCCAAATGGTAATTTTATCATACAGCCGATTAAGTTTTTATCTATCCAATAAGGACTGCTGGGCCATGGAAATTCTTTTGGACGGTAATCAATGTTAAAACCTTCTTTTTTTAACCGTAGAGCCAACGAATTAATACCGGCAGATAAATTTTCATTCAATATTCTTTCGGTTTTTGTTGAAAAGTCATATATACATAAATATGTTGGATTATCACTCTCATTCCATTGAGCAGCCTTATTTAAACTCCTTCTAGATGTGAAGACTATCTTATTCCCATCCGGTGACCAGCATAATCCGCTGTCTTCGAATTTATCATCTGTTAATTGCGATATTTTATTATTAGCAGTATTTAGTAAAAAAATATTTGCGTTTCTTGAATTACCTGTCCCCTGCGGTGTTGGATAGTGGTCATATGCAATTAGATTGTTGGTGCTAATTACATTTTTATTATAGACACCTTCACCATATTTAAAGCTTTTTATATCATTTTGACAGCAAAATAAAGCTATCAAAAAAAACATCAAAATGTAATTATAAGAAAATTTCATTTATGTTATCCTCATGAAAATCTAATGTTTGATTAATTTACTGGTTCCAAGGGGCATAAGTATTATTCCACTCACTTGTCCAATCTTCCTCATCTTTTAGTTTGCCAATATTGTCATTGGCTTCTTTAAATTTATCATATTCTTCCTCACTGTATTTCTTAATAAATGTGTTCTTATCCATTTCAAAAAAGTCTTCTAACTTTTCCATCAGCGAATCCACACTCAACCACCTTGCGATTGCCGGGTCATCCTATAAAAAAGGTATCTCCGCCTTGCTCCGATAATATCAGGTGCCGAAATAGTACATATTGGAATTGCTACATTCATTTATTTCCCAAGGCTTCATCAAAGTTCGCAATAAACCCCGTCATTTGCCAGATTCTTACAGGGATAACGCCAGTCTTCCCCGGGTTCATCAAACAGCTGACTGGCTTCCTTTGGACCCCAGGTTCCGGCCGGATATCCGTACATTTTAATATCCGGATTTTGCTGCCAGGTTTCCAGAATGGGTGTGATAAATTTCCAGCAGGCTTCTACCGCATCGGCCCGGGCATACAAAGTGGCATCCCCCAGCATGCAATCCAGCAACAGCCGCTCGTAAGCCTCTGGCAGGTAAACATCAGACAAATCTGAATAGTGAAAATCCATCCCAACTTCTTTGATCTCAAATCCGGCACCGGGAAGCTTCATCCCCACCTTCAGTAAAATGCCTTCGTCCGGCTGGATGCGGATAATCAGCTGATTCCCTTCGGCATAACTGGTATACTGGCTGCGGAATAACCGGTGCGGCGTTTTCTTAAAGTGAATCACAATTTCCGTCACCCGGGTTGGTAGTCTCTTGCCGGTGCGGATAAAAAACGGAACACCGCCCCAGCGCCAGTTATCGATACAGAAGCGCATGGCCACAAACGTCTCGGTGCGCGATTCCGGATCGACCCCCTTTTCTTCCCGGTAACCCGGTACCTTTTCTCCCTTTATGGTCGAGGCCACATACTGTCCCCGAACCACATGCTGGGCCACATTTTCCGGTTTTATGGGACACAGGGATTGAAATACTTTCACCGTCTCGTTCCGCACCGCATCGGCGGTATAGGTGGGTGGGGATTCCATCGCTATCAGACCCAGCACCTGCAGCAGATGGTTCTGAACCATATCCCGCAGTGCCCCGGAGCCATCGTAATATCCACCGCGATTTTCAACCCCGATGTACTCCGCCGCGGTAATCTCCACATGATGGATATAATTCCGGTTCCATAACGGCTCAAAAATACCATTGGCAAAACGGAAAGCCAGGGTATTCTGCACCGTCTCCTTTCCCAGATAATGGTCGATGCGATAGATTTGGTTTTCCTGAAATATTTTCTGCAAATCGTTATTCAGCTGAATGGCCGAGCGCAGATCGTAACCAAATGGTTTTTCCACGATAATCCTTTTCCAGCCATTTTCCCTGGACTGAACATGCAAATCCTGGGTGCTCAGATTATGGGAAATTGTCTCGTACAGACTGGGAGGGGTAGCCAGATAATAAATAAAATTGCCATTGGTTTTTAATTTCTGATCCAGGGAATCCAGACGCTCCTTCAGACCGGAATATTCCGACGGTTCTTTGGTATCCAGACAGTGGTAATGGAGCATATCGATAAATTTTTTTAGGGCATCTTTTTCCACCGGCTGTTTTTGACAGAATTCATCCACATCCTTCAGCATCTGCTTGCGGAAAGACTGGTCGTCGAAATTCGTCCGGCTGACGCCCAGTACGGCAAATCTATCTGGCAGTAAATTCTGTTGATACAGGTCGAACACCGCCGGAATTAATTTCCTTTTGGTCAAATCTCCGGAAGCGCCAAAAATTACCAGGATGCAATTATCAGGTTTTTCCATTTTCTCTCCCGTTTTCGGTTCTGGATTGCAAAATTTACTTTTGTTGGTTCTTACTAATCGTCCAAAATTTCTGAAAAATATTACTCTTATCAGAATGTTCCAGTTTTAAGATATCATTATTAGAGCATCGATGAATTGCCATCACAGTCCTTATACCAGAAAACTGCGTTTAAGTTTAGAAACCATTTTGTTGATCCTCGGAATATTAATCACTTCCCTCAGGGAAGATCAAATTATCATTCCGGATTCAGTAATGATTCATCTGTCCTTCAATTCCGTGAGCAGCTCTTCGGATTTTTGATAAACCGTCTGGTAGAAATCGAGATTCTGCCGGATCAGCTAATAGGAGCCGCCAACAATATTCCGGAATTTTACGGATCGGATAACGCCCGGATCGACAAATTTCTGTTGCTGTAAATCCAGACTGGTCATGACAAACGGAATGATGTACTTATTAAAGTAATCGAAATATACACCTTCAATCAACTTTTTATCCTCCAGTTGCTGATAATAACCAATCAGTTTCTGGCGCAAATTGTAATCCGAAATCAAACTCAAATTTCCACTGTTCTTGATGGATTCGTAGGTTACCACGTTCTGGTTAAAGGGATTAAAACTGGCCATCTGGCTGAGAATAATCAGAACGGAATCGTTTTGATATTTTTTCTCCTGCAACAGGATTAATAATCTTCCGACCTGATCCAGCCTTTCCGTCTCTTGCCGGATGAGGGTATCCAACTGTAAATGGTCCCCCTGAATATCCGAGTAAAAACTGGCCAGATATTTATCCCGAAGTTCATGGTCTTTATAGCTTTCCCGCCAGTTATTGAGCATAAAAGCCAGGGTGATGCCAATGAACACCACCACCAGTTCAATCAGATGATTCGTCCAGTCAATTTTCTTATTCTTCATATTTTCAACCTTTTTCAATTTATCGATCTGAAAGTGGTGTTATCAAAAATTTATATTTTCAATCTGAAAAATTTAACCCATTTACCCGCTGATTGAAAACTTTTTTCAGGGCAGATTTTGCGGCATAATACCCACACATCCCGTGAACAC